>DASYGJ010000373.1:0-11662 GCA_035999915.1 Leifsonia sp. | reverse complement strand
CCGGGTAGCCCCCGGGCCTGATTCGACGGCGACACCGCTTCTCTAGGCTGCAGGTATGGACAACGTCACCCGTGAGACGATCACGACAGCCGTTCCGATCATCCCGACCCCCGACAAGCTGGTCGCCCGCGTGCTGAACGCCACGAAGTCCTACGGCATCGGCGCCAACCAGGTCAAAGCCCTCGACGACGCGACACTCGGCATCCCGTCCGGCCGGTTCACGGCGATCATGGGTCCCAGCGGATCCGGCAAGTCGACGCTGATGCACGTCATGGCGGGACTCGATACCGTGACCAGCGGTCAGGTGTGGCTGGGCGACACCGAGATCACCCGGCTGCAGGATGCTGAACTCACGATTCTGCGACGACGACGAGTCGGCTTCGTATTCCAGTCGTTCAACCTCGTGCCCACGCTCGACGTCTCGGCGAACATCCGGCTTCCGTTCGAACTCGACGGGCGCCGGCCGACCCGCGTCGAAGGGGAGTGGGTCGACCATCTGGTCGAGTCCCTCGGCCTGGCGAACCGGCTGACGCATCGACCGCACGAGCTCTCGGGCGGCCAGCAGCAGCGCGTCGCCATCGTGCGCGCCCTGGCCACGCGGCCGGACCTCATCTTCGCCGACGAGCCGACGGGCAACCTCGACTCCCGCACCGGCCGTGAGGTGCTGACCCTGCTGGCCGAAGCGAGCCGCACCTACGGTCAGAGCATCGCGATGGTGACCCATGACCCGATCGCCGCGAGCTTCGCCGACCGCATCGTCTTCCTGGCAGACGGTTCCGTCGTCGACCAGCGCGAGCGGTCGACAGCCGAAGAGATCTCGAGCTACATGCTCGGGATGGAGCAGCGCGCGTGACCCGGCCGTTCTCCGCGTTCCGCGCGAACGCCCGCGAGCATCGGGCAAGCATCCTGGTGGCCGCACTGAGCGCGGCCTTCGGTGTCGCCCTTCTCTCATCGACCGGCGTTCTGGCCGCCTACATCGCGGGTGACAGTCTCGCGGCGCGGCACACGTCGATTCTGATCGCGCTCAACATCGTGGCGGTGATCTTCTTCACCATCGCGGTCTACGTGGGCGCGATCGTCACCACCAACACGTTCGCGACGATCATCGCGGGACGCACCCGCACGATCGCGCTGCTGCGTCTGATCGGGTCGAGCGCGCGCGCCCAGCGGCGGTCCGTAGCCGGGGAAGGTCTGGCCGTCGGCCTGATCGGGTCGGCGATCGGCGGCGCTGTCGCGGCAACTCTCGCGCTCGTCGCCGTGCGCGTGTTCACTTCCCTGAAGGTGCTGCCGGACCTTTCGTATCCGGTCATCACACCGGTGCTGCTCGCGCCGCTGGCGATCGTCGTGCTCACGACGTGGCTGGCGTCGTGGGTCGGCAGCAGACGCGTGCTGACGGTCACGCCGGTGCAAGCGCTCGGGGCGGCGGAAGAGCGTCCCGCGGCCGCGGTTCGCGCCAGCCGGGCGCGAAATATCGTGGCGGTCGCGCTCATCGTCGTCGGTGTAGGTCTGCTCGCAATCGGCCTCCTTCTCGGGCTGGGGGCGCTCAAGGCCGGCCCGGACGGTTCTTTCGGACGGTTCGGCGTGCTGGTCGCCCTTCCGGGTGGGGTGCTCTCCTTCACGGGGATCGTCCTCGCGGCGCCGCTGTTCATGCCCTCGGTGCTGCGCGCGGTCGGCCTTGTCTTCGGGCGGGGGACAGCCACCAGGCTCGCCGCGGCGAACGCCGTGCGCAACCCCGAGCGGAGTTCGCGCACCACGATCGGACTCGTGATCGGTGTGACCCTCATCACGATGTTCGTTGTCGCCTCTCAGTCGTATCTCCAAATGATCCAGCAGGCGCAGAAGAATCAGCCTCAGGAGTATGCGGGCGCCGAGACCATCCTCACGGTGACCATGATCGTGTTCACAGTGCTCATCGGTTTCTCCGCCGTCATCGCGGCTGTCGGCGTCGTGAACAGCCTTTCGCTCAGTGTGCTTCAGCGTCGGCGTGAATTGGGGCTGCTCCGGGCCCTCGGCTTCAGCGTCCGGCAGGTTCGGCGGATGATCCTGGCCGAAAGCGCCCAGTTGACGGTCGCCGCGGTCCTCACCGGACTCGTGCTGGGAACGGTGTACGGCTGGATCGGCGCGCAGGCGCTGCTCGGCAGCATCCCCGGCGGAGGCCTGCTCGTACCGGCGCTCCCTTGGCCCTTTCTCGGTCTCGTCGCGCTGTCGGCTGCGCTCCTTGCGGTGATCGCGTCGCTTGCGCCGACCCGGCGTGCGACCTCTGTTGCTCCGGTCGCCGCTCTCGCCGTCGAATAGGCGCGGATGCGGGATTCTTCAGCGAAACCGCTCGAAGTCTAGGAGTTGCCTGAATGGCCCCGTCGGTTCAGCTTTCCATCGGCTGGACGTCGAATAATAGTCTCGGCTTTGCCGCGCCCTTGAAAGGAACATCGCTCTGAATTGGCTCACCACCCTACGGTTCGACAAACCGGCGTTCCTGATCACCGTTGATGTCCTGGTCGTTGCTCTGTCCCTCTACCTCTTCGTTCGGCCGACCCTCCGTCGCACCGTCGTCGGGGTCGTCTGCGCGATCGCCGGAGGTCTCGCGGGACTCCTGGCCACCTGGATCTTCGGTGACTGGCTCGACGTCTTCGGTGTTCCGCTCACCCCGGTGACGCGGATGTGGGTCGCGATCGGATGCGCCGGGATCGCCCTGGCCGTGGCCAACCTCTTCCGGAGCCGGTGGTGGCGCAAGGTCGTGGCGATCGTGAGCATCCCGGCGTACCTCATCGCGGCCGCCGCCGGGATCAACATAGAGTTCGGCGAATATCGCAATCTCAACGATGTGCTCGGTGTGGTTCCCTTCGGAACTCTCCACCTTCATTCGGAGCGGGGTGGTGTGGCCGCCATCGGCACGGACTACGCTTCCACGTGGACGAGACCAGCCTCGATCCCGAAGAAGGGGGAGATCGGCACCGTGCGCATTCCGGCGACGCAATCGGGATTCGCGGCCAGGCAGACCGTGATCTACCTGCCACCTGCCGCCCTCGTGGCCGATCCACCGGTGCTTCCCGTGCTCTACGCGTTTCCGGGGCAGCCGGGCTCTCCCTCGGATGTCTTCACCGCGGGCGGAATCGGCTCGCTGATGGATTCGTTCGCTGCCAAGCACAATGGCATCGCCCCCATCGTTGTCGCCGCCGACCAGCTCGGCGGCCCCGGCCGCAACCCGATGTGCGTCGACTCTGCGGCGTTCGGCAACTCGGCGACCTATCTGCTCAAGGATGTCCCGGCGTGGATCAAGTCGCATCTGCGGGTGAGCAGTGATCCGGCGGCGTGGGGCGTTTTCGGCTATTCGCAAGGGGCGACCTGTGCGGTGCAATTCGCAACCGGTCATCCGGAGATGTTCGGGTCGGCCATTGCGTCGTCGAGCGAACTCGGGCCGATCCTCAGATCGGTTCCCGACAGCGTCGCGAAGGGTTTCGACGGATCCTGGGCGGCGTACAAGGCCGCACAGCCGGCGACGATGATGAAAACGCACGCGCCGTACTCGAACTCCCTCCTCGTACTCGGTGTCGGACAGAACGACGCGCGCTACACGAAGTTCGCGAAGACGCTCGACGCCGACGCGACTCGGGCCGGCATCGCGACGCACCTCTTGATTTCGCCGGGCTCGGCACACGACTGGCATACCGTCAAGCACACGCTCTCGGTCGGTTTCCCCGCCGTCGCCCTGCAGATGGGGCTTCCCTCTTGACCGATACCCGCAAGGACGCTCCCATCGCGGAGCCGTCGCGGCCGGAACCGAAGGGTCCGAGCCGAGGGACCGCGATGCTCCGCAGGGCCATAGGGCTCGTGCCGACGCATCCGTTCACAACGGCACTCACGGCGGCGATCCTCGCTCTCGCGCTCGCCAGCGGCCCGCTGCACGGCCCGCGCCGTCCGTTCCACCTCTGGCTCGGTACAGGCCCGGGGCCGATCACGAGTGGCCACTGGTGGTCACCGCTCACTTCGGTGCTCTTCACGGACAGCCTCGGCGAGCTGATCCTCGTCCTGGTCCTGACGATCGGCCTGGTCGGCGCCGCAGAACACCTGATGGGTTCCTGGCGCACTGTTGTCGCCTTTTTCGTGACATCGACCGTCGGCATCCTTGTCGGCGTCGGCATGCAGCTCGTCGCGTCGGGAACAGGTGAGTTGTGGGGGCGCAATGTGCGCAACCTCATCGTGCTCGATGTGTTCACGGCTTTGGGTGGCACGATCGTGACAGCGAGCGCTTTCGCCGGCGCTCTATGGCGCAGGCGTATCCGAGTGGGCACCATTCTGATCGCCGTGATGCTCCTGCTCTACTCGGGTCTCCCGGGCGATGTCTATACGTTCCTCGCCGTGCTCGCGGGCCTCGCTCTGGGCGTCGTGCTGCGGCCGACCGCGAAACGTCTGGGCTGGGTTCGCAGTTCACACCACGAGATCCGGGTGCTGCTCGCGTCCGCCGTGACGATCACGGCGATCGGACCCGTCGTCGGCCTGGTGACGAAATCACGCTATGGGCTACTGTCACCGATCAACCTGCTCTTCACCAACGAAGTTCCTGAGCGTGGCTCCCTCCTCGAGCGGTGCCAGGCATTCGCCGTGACGCGACAATGCGTTCAAGATCTGACGATCGAACGGATCAACGGATTCGGGCCGATTCTCCTCTCGGTCCTGCCGCTTCTCGTGCTCCTGGTGGCCGCATACGGGCTTCTGCGCGGGAGCCGGTTCGCGCTGTGGCTCGCGGTCGCCGTGAACCTGTTGCTCACCGTGCTCTCCGCCCTCTACTTCGGGCTGCTGCCCCTCGCCGGCCTCACGTCCCGGCCGAGCTTCACCGCGAGGTACTGGGAAGTGAGCGTCGTCTTGGCGTTGTCGTCCGTGCTCCCGCTGGTGATCGCCGTCGTCCTCTTCGCTCTGCGCAAGCACTTCCCTGGGCGACCATCGGCTCGGTCCGTGCGCCGGTACATTCTGACGGTGCTCACCGCGGGGCTGGGGCTCGCCGGTCTGTATGTCGGAGTGGGATACGCCCTCCGTGAGACGGGATTCACCCGCAGGGTCGACATCTTCGATCTGCTGAGCGATGTGCTCGAACGTTTCGTGCCCGTCAACTTCCTTCGGCGGGAGCCGATCACGTATCTGCCGACCGATCCGTTCGGCACGATCGTCTATCACAACGTCGGCACCGTGTTCTGGCTGGTCGTCATCCTGGCGGCGATCCCCGTGGTGCGGGGTCGCGCATTCCGGCGCGGGCTGGGAGACGCCGGCCGTGTACGCGACCTGTTGCGTCGCGGGGGCGGCGACGCCATCTCCTTCATGGCCACCTGGCCGGGAAACAGCTACTGGTACGACCCGGCCGACGGGCGCGCGATCGCCTATCGGGTGGTCGGGCGGATCGCCATCACCACCGGTGGACCGTTCGGCGGCCCGCCGCCGCATCAGAGATCCATCGACCGGTTCGCAAGGTTCTGCGACGACAACGGGTGGATGCCCGTGTTCTACAGCGTCGAAGCGGACCTCCAGCCGTTCTTCGCCGACATGGGCTGGTCCACGATGGTCGTCGCGGAGGAGACCGTCATCCGCCCGCAGCAGTGGGCCACCAGCGGTAAGAAGTGGCAGGATGTGCGCACCTCGATCAACCGCGCGCAGCGTGCCGGCATCCGGGCCGAATGGACGACCTTCGCGGCATTGCCACTGAGCGCCGCCGTGCAGCTCTCGGACATCTCCGAGGAGTGGGTCGCCGAGAAGGATCTGCCCGAAATGGGGTTCACGCTCGGCGGGCTCGACGAACTGCGTGACCAGGCCGTGCGGTTGATGCTGGCCGTCGACGAAAACGGGCGGATCGAAGGCGTCACCAGTTGGCTGCCGACCTACCGCGACGGAACGGTCATCGGGTGGACCCTCGACTTCATGCGCCGCCGCCCCGACAGCATCAACGGCGTCATGGAATTCCTGATCGCCGAATCCGCCACCCGGATGCGAGCGGACGGCATCGAGTTCATGAGCCTCTCCGCCGCCCCCCTCGCGCACACCGCGGCGGACACCGATCAGGGCGAGCTCACCGGTATGGACCGCATCCTCGGGTTCCTCAGTACCTCGCTCGAACCGGTCTACGGGTTCCGTTCGCTGCTGAAGTTCAAGCGCAAGTTCCAGCCCGAACTGCATCCGCTGATCATGGCCTACCCCGACCCGGTCGCCCTGCCCGCCATCGGCATCGCGCTGGCGCGCGCCTATCTGCCGCAGTTATCGGTGCGACACGCGGCCAACATCGTTCTCGGCCGCGTCTGACCTGTGCAACCGCCGGAACGGGATGATCGTTCCAGACGCACGTGCTACCCTCGATACTGTGTTCGGTCTGCTCCTTCTTAGCTGCCGCGACGAGTCCTAGCTCAGGGCCTCCCTCGTCGCGGAGTTCGTCGTCGGCTCTCCACCACACCTCGCGAGGAGATTTCAGACCATGAAGAACACCCAGGCGCCGAGCGCCATGCCGATCCATCGATACCGTCCTTTCCACGAGCAGTTCCGGGTCGAACTGCCCGACCGCACCTGGCCGAACAAGCGGATCACCGAGGCGCCCCGCTGGTGCGCCGTCGACCTGCGCGACGGCAACCAAGCGCTGATCGACCCGATGAGTCCGGAGCGCAAGCGCATCATGTTCGACCTGCTGGTGCGCATGGGCTACAAGGAGATCGAAGTCGGCTTCCCGAGCGCAAGTCAGACAGACTTCGATTTCGTTCGCAGCCTCATCGAAGAGAAGGCGATCCCCGACGACGTCACCATCCAGGTCCTGACCCAGGCGCGTGAGCACCTGATCAAGCGCACCTACGAGTCGCTCGTCGGCGCCAAGCAGGCCATCGTTCACCTCTACAACTCGACGAGCGTGCTGCAGCGGGATGTCGTGTTCCGCACCGACAAGCAGGGCATCGTCGACATTGCCCTGACCGGGGCGCGGCTCTGCCGCCAGATGGAGTCGATGGTCCCCGGCACGACGATCTACTACGAGTACTCGCCTGAGAGCTACACCGGCACCGAACTGGAGTTCGCGGTCGACATCTGCAACCAGGTGCTCGAGGTCTTCGAACCGACTCCCGAGCGCAACGTGATCATCAACCTGCCGGCCACGGTCGAGATGGCCACACCGAACGTCTACGCCGACTCGATCGAGTGGATGTCACGCCATCTCGCGCACCGCGAGAACGTCATCCTGTCGCTGCACCCGCACAACGACCGGGGAACGGCCATCGCGGCCGCCGAGCTCGGTTACCTGGCGGGAGCCGACCGCATCGAGGGCTGCTTGTTCGGCAACGGCGAGCGCACCGGAAACGTGGACCTCGTCGCGCTGGGCATCAACCTGTTCACGCAGGGCATCGACCCTCAGATCGACTTCAGCGACGTCGACTCGATCAAACGCACGGTCGAGCATTGCAACCAGCTGCCAGTGCACGAGCGTCACCCGTGGGCCGGCGACCTGGTCTTCACCGCGTTCAGCGGCTCGCACCAGGATGCGATCAAGAAAGGCTTCGAGGCGATGGCCGCTGACGCCGCCGCTCAGGGCAAGAGTCTGGACGACCTGCTCTGGGCCGTGCCGTATCTGCCCGTCGACCCGAAGGATCTCGGTCGCAGTTACGAGGCGGTCATCCGGGTCAACTCGCAGTCCGGCAAGGGCGGCGTCGCGTATCTGCTGAAGACCGGCCACGCCCTGGACCTGCCGCGCAAGCTGCAGATCGAGTTCTCCGGTGTCGTGCAGGCCAAGACGGATGCCGAGGGCGGCGAAGTTTCCAGCGACGACATCTGGGCGATCTTCCAGGACGAGTACCTCCCGGCGCCCGCGCACGACGCTGACGGCAAATGGGGGCGGTTCGAACTCGGCAGCACGAGTACGACGAACGAGACCGGGGGAGAGGTCGAACTCACCGTGACCCTGCGTGACGGTGACTCGGTCGCGAAAGCCACTGGCAAGGGCAATGGCCCGATCGCGGCGTTCCTCGACATCCTGAATCGCCGCGGCATCGGCGTTCACCTCTACGACTACTCGCAGCACACGCTTTCCGCGAGCGAGTCCGCGCTGGCCGCCGCGTACGTCGAACTCGACGTCGACGGCCAGCGCCTGTGGGGGGTCGGGATCGACGCAGATACCACCACGGCATCCTTCAAGGCGGTCGTCTCGGCTGTGAACCGGGCAGTCCGCGCCTCGGGCAACGTTTCCGAGACGAGCGAGACGCTCGTCTCGGCATAACTCTCCGCTGATCATCGAACGCCCCGGGCCGCCTGGCTCGGGGCGTTCGTCGTCGAGCGCTACTCGGGCTTGTCGATCCGGTAACGGGGGAGGGAACCGGTGTCGGTGCGCTCGGTCGTCGAAACCGGTCGGCGCGCGATTCGCGGCCAGCGCGGGCGGGGGATGCGGCTCAGCTCACGCTGTTCCGGCAGGCTCCAGCCGAATCGGACCGCGAGCAACCGGATGACGAGCGTGACCACCACGCATACGACAGCGGCAACCGTCAGAGGCACCCGCAGATCGACGAGGACGACGAGGACCACGGTGCCGGCGCCGGCGGCGACGGCGTACAGCGATCCCACGTGCATCACGGCGATCGGCAGGGTGAGCAGCAGGTCGCGCAGGATCGAGCCGCCGACGGCCGATACGACGCCGACGAACACGGCAGGAACCTCCGGCAGGCCGAGCGCGAGCGCCTTGCTCGTGCCGATCGCGCCGAAGAGGCCGATGGTGAGCGCATCCAGGAACGTGATGACGGGGTCGAGCCGACGAAAAAGCCGCACGAGCAGCATCCCGAGCAGTGCCGCGACCACCGTCATGGGGAGATACCAGTTCGACTGCAGGGCGATGGGGCGCGTCACGATGAGGAGGTCACGGAGAAGACCGCCGCCGACACCGGTCGCCACGCCGATGATCGCGATGCCGAGCAGGTCGAGCCGGCGATCCCGGAAACCAGAGGCGAACATGGCGCCTTGCAGGCTGCCGACGCCGACCGCGACGAGGTCCGCCCACAGCGGGATGGTGAAGACCGTCGTGCTCATAGTCACTTGTACCACGCGAGGATGAGCCGCACTGTCGGCGCGACGCGGGATACTTGAGTGTGCCCGTTTACCGTGATGAAGCCGTCGTGCTGCGCACCCACAAGCTGGGCGAAGCCGACCGCATCGTCACACTGCTGACGCGTCAGCACGGCAAAGTTCGGGCGGTGGCGAAAGGGGTGCGGAGAACCGCATCCAAGTTCGGGTCGCGGCTCGAACCGTTCATGGTCGCCGATGTGCAGTTGTACGAAGGACGGAGCCTCGACGTGGTCACTCAGGCCGAGTCGCTGGGTTCCTACGGCGCAGAGATCGTGGCTGACTATGCGAGCTACACCGCGGCGAACGCGATGGTCGAAACGGCGGACCGCGTAACCGAGGCCGAAGGGTCGCTGCAGCAGTACCTGCTGCTGGTGGGGGCACTGCGCTCCCTCTCACGGCACGAGCACGGTGCGGCTCTCACCCTCGATTCGTACCTGCTGCGCGCGCTGTCCCTGGCCGGATGGGCCCCCAGCTTTCTGGACTGCTCCCGCTGCGGCGCTCCCGGCCCGCACGGGTCGGTGGTCGTGCAGCTCGGGGGCGTGGTCTGCGACGACTGCGCGCCTCAGGGGGCGCCCAAACTCGATCCGGCGACGATCGGCCTCCTCGCCTCGCTGCTCACCGGCGACTGGGATGCGGCGGAAGCCGCCGACGACCGAACCCGGTCCAAAGCAAGCGGCGTCGTCGCCGCATACACGCAATGGCATCTGGAGCGCGGATTGCGCTCGCTCCAGCATGTTCAGCACGACCGGAAAGCAGAGGCATGAGCCCGAAGCCGTACACGCACAAAGACGCTGTCGAGTTTCGGCCGATCGACTGGACCGGCCTCTACCCGCCGCACCTACCCGCATCCGCCGTCCCCGAGCACGTCGCCGTGGTGATGGACGGCAACGGCCGCTGGGCGAACAAGCAGGGACTCACCCGCGTCGAAGGGCATCGTGCGGGAGAGGCAGCCCTGCTGGATGTGGTGGCGGGTGCTGTGCAGATCGGCGTCAAGCACCTGAGCGTCTACGCCTTCTCCACCGAGAACTGGAAACGCTCGCCCGAAGAAGTGCGCTTCCTCATGGGCTTCAACCGTGAGGTGCTGCATCGTCGTCGCGATCAGCTCAACGAGTGGGGCGTGCGGGTGCGCTGGGCCGGCCGCAAGCCGCGACTCTGGTCGTCGGTGATCAAAGAGCTGCAGTTCGCCGAGAAGCTCACCGCCGGAAACGACACCCTCACTCTCACCATGTGCGTCAACTACGGCGGGCGGACCGAGATCGCGGATGCGGTGCGCGCCATCGCCGAAGAGGTCGCCGCGGGGCGTCTGAAGCCGTCCGCAGTGAACGAGAAGAGCATCCAGCGCCACCTGTATGCGCCCGACCTGCCCGACGTCGACCTCTTCGTGCGCAGTTCGGGTGAGCAGCGCACCAGCAACTTCATGCTCTGGCAGAGCGCATACGCCGAGATGGTGTTTCTGGACACGCTGTGGCCCGACTTCTCGCGGCTCGATCTCTGGCAGGCGGTCGAACTCTACGCCTCGCGCAACCGTCGGTTCGGCGGGGCGATCGACGCGCCGGGAATGTCCGGCTGACCGTTGTCGTTGGCCTCAGCGTGAGTGAACCCATCAAGGTCGACATCTGGTCCGACATCGCCTGCCCGTGGTGCTATATCGGAAAGCGCAAATTCGAAGCGGGCAGTGGCCTGTTCTCCGGGGCCGGCGGCGACCGGGCGGTGGAGATCGAATACCACTCGTTCGAGCTCTCGCCCGACACTCCCGTCGACTTCGACGGCAGCGAGGTCGACTTCCTCGCCGGCCACAAGGGCATGCCGGCCGACCAGGTCGGCCAGCTGCTCGAGCGAGTCACCGGCATCGCCTCATCGGTCGGACTCGACTACGACTTCGACATCCTGAAGCACACCAACACCGTCAAGGCACACGAACTGCTGCACTACGCCAAGGCGCAGGGTAAGCAATTGGAGATGGCCGAGCGGCTCTTCCTGGCCTACTTCACCGAGGGCCGCCACATCGGGCGGGTCGCCGACCTCGCCGACCTGGCCGCCTCCATCGGGCTCAACAGGGCAGCCGTCGTGGCCGCGCTCGAATCCGAACAGTACCTGTCGGATGTCCGCGCTGATCAGGGGCTCGCGCAGGAGTACGGCATCCAGGGCGTCCCCTTCTTCGTGATCGAGGGCCGGTACGGCGTCTCCGGAGCTCAGGACCCGGCGACTTTCGCTCAAGTCCTCGAACAGGTCTGGACCGAGCGAGCCGAGGTGCCAGCGTGAGTGCAATCCCGGGGCCGTTCACGCTCATCCCGCTGGGCGACACCGACGCCGCCGCCTGCGAAGGCGACGCGTGCCTCGTGCCCGGCTCCGCTGGCGGGCCCGCCCCTGCGCCCGCCTCCGCTGGCGCGCCTGCTTCTTAGGACGGTCACCGCAGGCGAGATGACAGTCTTCACCGTTTTTGGTGTCCGTAGATGGCATCAACTGGCTTCTCGTTGCGCGGAGCGGAAGGCGGGACCCGCTATTCAGGGTCGGTGATGTCGGCGACAGTGGCGTCGTACGCGGCGAGCACGGCGTCGGCGTCGGCGAAGAGCGAGTAGCCGTGGGCTCCGGCGCC
>DASYGJ010000366.1:0-1646 GCA_035999915.1 Leifsonia sp. | reverse complement strand
CCAAATCCACGAAACGCTCACGCGTCCCGGCAGGAAACACCTTCACCATCACAACGCTCACTTTCATCAAGCGTTGCAACGACCGTATGACTCCACTGCGGCGAAACCGCACTTTTCGCACCACTCGGCGAGGCGGACGTCGCGGCGCACGTCGCGGCGGACGTCGCGGCGGTCGCGTCAGCGGGTGGTCGTGTTGTCGGCGGGCAGGTTCGGGGAGGCGAGGAGGTCGATTCCGCCCCGGCTCCGCCGACGACGACGGGCCCAGAGCCGCGAACGCTGCGATGAAAGCGCGAGCAAGACAAGGATGTCGAGCGGCAGACCGAGGATGTTGGTGTGCAGCGACACCTGCTCGCCACCGTTGAAGAAGTCGGTCGCCGCTGCGACGATCAGCAGCGCGCTGACCGACATCGAGGCGATGCGCGCCCAATTGCTGCCGAAGAACACCAGCACCGCCAGGCCGAGGTAGACGAGCACCACGACCGCGAAGACGATCATGACGATGACGATGACAAGGTGCGCCGACCCCAAAGACTGGGCATCGAGCTCGCCGGCCTGGGAGCGGACCATCGCGCGCCAGTCGATCAACGTGGCGCCGATGAAGTAGCCTCCCGCGATCACGCGCAGCACCATCAGCAGGGAGCCCAACGTGGTGGGCATCGGACGACGCTCGGCGAGGGCGGCGCGCCGCGCATCCGCCTGGTCGGACACCGCCAGTGATTTCGCGTCGACCACGACCGGGCGCACATCGATCACGGGAAGATCGCCGTCGGTCTCGATTGTGTCTCCGCCGCCGTTGCGCGCGTGATAACCGCTCGAGAAATCCTGGATGAGACGGATACCGATCCCGGCCCCCGAGTCTTTCAGCGTCGCGACGATGTGGTCACGTTCGATGTCGGTATTCGCGTCGATCTTGTGCGTGATCTGCAAGGTGAACAGGGAGAACCCGACCGCGCGGTCGAAGGTGCCGGCGGCCATCCAGTCGGCGCGATGGCCGCCGGGGAGCAGCCAGCCGTCGGGCGAGCGCCAGAATCGCACGTGGTGTCGTTTGGCGGGATTGCCCTTCACCTCTTGCTGGTAGGCGACGTCCTGCTGGTGGCCGAACAGGAACAACGGGCTGACCGGAGCCTCATCGTAGCTGCGGCGAAGCAGTGTCGACGCGATGATGCGCCAACTCGAGGCGAAAGTGATCTCGTCGGCACGCGTCCACCCGGCCTTACGCATCGCCTCGTCGAGCTGGGCCTCGGTGCCGAGCACCGCCAGGTTGATCGGGTCGCCGAGCAGCCCGTCGCTCGTGCGGGCTCGCCCGATGAAATAGTCGGGGACGTAGATGGACGTGAGGATGCGATGCAGCCTGGGCAGCACCAGATACGCCAGCACCACCCAGAACAGCACGAAGAAAAGAACGAGGAACCAACCCCAGCTGAAACTCTCCGTGAATACGATCCAGGCAAGCCAGACCGCCGACACCCCGCCGAAAACGAAGAAGACGTTGTCGACGACCGCATTGGCCGAGCGCGGCCGTGCCGCGATTGCTCGGGTCTTGGGCACCGTCGTCTGCGCCATGAGGCCATCCTACGGCCGGGCTCATACGCGGCCGCGAGCCCTCGAACGGGGTCGGCCTCGCGAGGCCTCCGGCGCATCCGAAG
>DASYGJ010000360.1:0-7355 GCA_035999915.1 Leifsonia sp. | reverse complement strand
GTCGGGTTGAGGGTGATGCCGTACTTCTTCGTGAAGCCGTCGAAGATCTGCTGGTAGTTCGCCCAGTCTCCAGGGGTCGCGATGATGTTGAGGCTGCCCTCCTTCTTCGCCGCGGCGACCAGGGCATCCAGCGAGCCGAAGTCCTTCACGCTCGTTGCCGTCTTGGCGTCGGCCGTCGAGGTGGCCGTCGGGTCGGCCGCGTTGGCGCCGCCCGAGCAGGCGGCGAGCGACAGAACGACGACCGTGGCCGCGGCGGCCAGGCCGGCGACGCGTGCGCGCTTCTTGGTCAAGAGTTCCTCCGTAGGGTTGCCCGGATGGTCGCCTCCCGTTCGCCGGGCGGCATCGGATTCCCTCCGGGCCACCGGCCACGCTAGGGATCGCGGGCAACGCGTTCGGGAGCAAGAGGTGGACGCCCGGTGAACGCCCGCCGAACCGCAGCGCCGACGGTGTCCGAGGGTCGGACTAAGGTCGTTCTCGTGGTTGACAAGATCTCCCCCGCGCTCGCGCGACGCGTCGCCCTGGCCGCCCAAGGATTCGGACGTGCGCGGCCGCCCGTTGTCGGCACGCGCCAACTGAACGGGCTCATCGACCGCCTCAATGTGCTGCAGATCGACTCGGTCAACGTGTTCGAGCGTTCCCACTACCTGCCCGTCTTCGCCCGGCTGGGCGCCTACGACAAGGCATTGCTCGACAGGCTGACGTTCGAGGCCGACACTCCGCACACCGAGTATTGGGCGCACGAAGCGGCATTCATGCGCCGGGAGGACTGGCCGCTGTTCCGCTGGCGAATGGCCGAGCAACGAAAACGCTACGGCAAGCCCGAGGGCTGGTTCCAGAACAACCTCAGCACGGTCGAGTGGCTACGCGCCGAGTTGGCGGCGAACGGGCCGCTCACGGCCGGCGAGATCGAGCACGACTCCAACGGACGCACCGGGCCGTGGTGGGGCTGGTCCGACGTGAAGCGGGCGCTCGAGCTCATGTTCGTCTTCGGCGAGGTCGCCATCGCGGGCCGCACTCGGTTCCAGCGGCGATACGCGCTCGCTGAACACGTTCTGCCGGCGAGCATCCTCGACACTCGCCTCGAGACGCCGGATGCGGTGCGCGAACTCATCAGGCGCTCCGCGGTCGCTCACGGCATCGGAACCGTCGGCGACCTGGGCGACTACTTCCGCATCAAGCGCGCACCGGCACTAGCGGCCATCCAAGACCTCGAAGACTCCGGCGAACTCATTCCGGTGACCGTCGCCGGTTGGGAGCAGGGCGGTAGACCCGCCCAGGCATGGCTGCACCGCGATGCCCGCCTCCCCCGGCGTTTGGAGGCCACGGCTCTGCTTTCGCCGTTCGACCCGGTGGTCTGGTATCGCGATCGGGCGCTCAGGATGTTCGACTTCCACTACCGCATCGAGATCTACACCCCCGCCGAGAAGCGGGTCTTCGGCTACTACACGCTGCCGCTGCTGATCGACGACCGGGTGGTGGGGCGCGTGGACCTCAAGAGCGACCGGCAGGCCGGCATCCTGCGAGTGCAGTCGGCGTGGACGGAACCAGGCGCCCCGCCCGAGACCGTCGAGCGGCTCGTCCCACTCTTAGAGGAGACGGCGGCCTGGCAGGGGCTCGGCGGCGTCGCCGTGGCCGGCCGTGGCGACCTCGCACCCGCACTCGCCCACGCGTTCGGCCGCGCCGCCTAGCGACCGCCGGCCGGTGGTTTAGAAGCTGCTGCCCATCTTCTCGAGTCGTTCGACGCGCTCGGGGATGGGCGGGTGAGTTGAAAACAGACGGCTCATCATGCTCGGCTTGAGCGGGTTGGCGATCCACAGGTGCGCCATCGACGTGTTCTGTTTGCGCATCGGCCGTCCGTAGGCCTCGAGCTTGAGAAGGGCACTGGCGAGCGCATCCGGGTGGCGCGTGGTCATTGCGCCGGTGGCGTCCGCCAGGTATTCGCGCTGACGGGAGACGGCGAGTTGGATGAGCGTGGCCAGCAGCGGCGCGATGATCGCCGCGATCAGGCCGAACACGAGGATGACCGGGTTGCCGCCGCCGCCACCACCGTTGTTGTTGTTGCCCCGGCCGCCGCCCATGCCGCCGAAGAACGCCATGCGCAAGAAGATGTCGGCGATGAAGCCGATGGCCACGGTGAGCCCGAACACGATCATGGACAGCCGGATGTCGTAGTTGCGCACGTGTCCGAGCTCGTGCGCCATCACGCCCTCGAGTTCGGCATCGGTCATGATGTCGAGCAGTCCGGTGGTCGCCGCGACCGAGGCGTGCTCCGGGTCGCGTCCGGTGGCGAAAGCGTTGGGTGCCGGGTCGTTGACGACGTACACCGCCGGCATGGGCGTTCCGGTGGTGATCGACAGATTCTCCACGACGTTCCAGAGCCGGGGGTTGTCCGATTTCTGGATCGGGACCGCGCCCGACATGCTCAGTGCCTGACTGCTCGCCAGATAGTACTGGACGACGGCATACAGTACCGCTCCGATCAGCACGACGAAGAGGATCGTATAGCTGTGGTAGATGAAGCTCGCGAGCCAGCCGAGGCCGCCGATGATGATCAGGAACAGCAGGATCGTGATGACCGTATTGCGCTTGTTCCTGGCGATCGCCCGATACATCGCCTGCCCGCTAGAACTGCACGCGCGGGGGTTCGGCGATCGCCGCGAGGTCGGTGACCTCGAAGAAATCGCGTGCCGAGAAGCCCAGGCGCTTGGCGAAGATGTTGTTCGGGAAGACCTTGATCTTGGTGTTCAGCTCGCGCACACCGCCGTTGTAGAACCGGCGCGAGGCCTGGATCTTGTCTTCAGTGTCGACGAGATCGGCCTGCAGTCGCAAGAAGTTCTGGCTGGCCTGCAGCTGCGGATACGCCTCTGCAACGGCGAAGATGCTTTTCAGAGCGGTCTGCATGTGGTTTTCGGCCACGGACGCTTCCGCCGGACCCTGCGCGGAGAGCGTCTCGGCGCGCGCCTGCGTCACCGACTCGAAGACGCCCCGCTCGTGAGCGGCGTACCCCTTGACCGTCTCGATGAGGTTCGGGATGAGGTCGGCACGTCGCTTGAGCTGTACCGTAATGTCGCTCCACGCCTCGTCGACACGCACGTTCAGCGTGACCAGCGAGTTGTAGGTGGCCCACAGGTAGATCCCGATGATCGCAACGATGACGACAACGATGATGACCGGGATGAGCCATTCCATTTTCGGGTACTCCTTGGTGACGGGCGCAGGAACTCTCGCGCGATTCTCATCCTAACCGCGAGGCCAGATGCTCTCACGGGGTTCCCATCACTCTCAAAGCATCCACGGTGCTCTTCGGCAGGAGGGGCCCGGCGGGTGCACAATGGGCGCATGGGCGAGGTTGTCGAACGGCGCAAACGGGGCCGTCCGCGCAAGGAGTCGCGGCAGGGCGCATCCGCCCGCACCGCCATTCTGAAGGCGGCGGCCGACGAGTTCGCCGAGCGCGGCTACGAGGCCGCGTCACTGCGGGCGATCGCACGACGCGCGGGCGTCGACTCCGCACTCGTTCACCACTACTTCGACGACAAAGCCGATCTGTTCACGGCTTCACTGGAGGCCCCGATCCGTCCGGATCGGGCGCTCGACGTCATCCTCGCCGGACCCCGCGAGGAAGTCGGCTCCAGAGTGGTGCGCTATCTGCTGGAACAACTCGAGACCGATCGGGCACAGGCGCGCGTCGTGGTAATCCTGCGGACGGCGCTGAGCGGCGGCCCCGGCAGTCGCATGCTGAAGGAATTCCTCGCCCGCGAGGTGTTCGCCCGGCTCGCGACGGCGACCGCGACCAGCTCCGCAGAAGCAGCGGATGCGGACCTGCGCGCGGATCTGGCGGCCGCCCAACTCGTCGGCGTGATGATCACGCGATACGTGCTCAAGCTGGACCCGATAGCCGCAGCGCCGATCGAGGAGGTCGTCCGCCGGGTCGGACCGGTGGTGCAGTGGCACCTCTTCGGGTACCCGCACGCAGACCTTTCCGGGGCGAACCCTTGACGCGCTGAGTCGTCAGGCGAATAATTCATCACATGATGAATTCCTCGCCGGTCGGCACCGATCGGACGACCGACGCCCCAGCGGTCACCGTCGACGGTCTCCGCGTGCGTCGCGGTCGCCGGATGATCCTCGACGGCTTGAGCCTTCACATCCCGCGCGGCGAAGTCGTCGGACTGCTGGGGCCGAGCGGATGCGGCAAGACCACACTGATGCGCGCCATCGTCGGCGTGCAACGGGTGGCGGGCGGACAGGTCGACGTGCTCGGCGAGCCTGCAGGTTCGCCCTCGCTCCGCCATCGCGTCGGCTACGTGACGCAGGCCGCCAGCGTTTACGACGACCTCACTGTGCGCCAGAATCTCTCCTACTTCCGTCGTGTGCTGGGCGCCGGACGTGACGACATCGAGCGGGCGATCGAAGCCACCGACCTCGGCGCCACTCAAAGCCAGCTCGTCTCCACACTTTCCGGCGGTGAGCGCAGCAGAGTGTCGCTGGCCGCCGCCTTGCTCGGCTCCCCGGATCTGCTGGTGCTCGACGAGCCGACCGTCGGCCTCGATCCGCTGCTGCGAGCCGATCTGTGGGGGTTGTTCCATCGACTCGCGGAGGGCGGAACCAGTCTCCTCATCTCCAGCCACGTGATGGATGAGGCGGCCCGCTGCGATCGGCTGCTCCTCATGCGCGACGGCGCCATCCTCGCCGACGAAACTCCGGCGGCACTGCTGGCCGAAACCGGAGCATCGGATGCGGAGGGCGCGTTCCTGGCGCTCATCCGCCGCCACCACGCGCGGCACGCGGTCGGCGAGAAGGGGCTCGACCGATGAACGCCACACGCACTTTCGCCACCGCCGGCCGTGTGCTGACCCAGATCCGTCACGATCCGCGCACCGTCGGCCTCCTCGTCGTCGTTCCCAGCCTGCTGATCGGGCTGGTGGCCTGGATCTTCAACGACACCGCCACCTTCGCCAGGATCGGCCCGGCGATGCTCGCGATGTTCCCGTTCATCGTGATGTTCCTCGTGACCAGCATCACCACGCTGCGCGAACGCCGCACAGGAACCCTCGAGCGCCTGCTCTCGATGCCGCTCGGGAAGGCGGATTTCATCGTCGGCTACACCCTCGCCTTCGCACTTCTCGCGATCGTGCAGACGCTCGTCGCCGTCGCCTGGGCCGTGTGGGTTTGCGGGCTGGACATCAAGGGGAGCGTGTGGCTGCTGATCGCGGTCGCCCTCGCCGACGCCATCCTCGGAACCACCCTCGGCCTGTTCGTGAGTGCATTCGCCCGCACCGAGTTCCAGGTGGTGCAGTTTCTGCCGGCGCTCGTCTTTCCGCAGATCCTCCTCGGGGGCATCTTCCTCCCTCGCGATCAGCTGCCGGATGTGCTGCACGCCATCAGCGACTGGCTCCCCCTGTCCCACGCCATCGACGCCCTCAACGCGGTCGCGGGCAACACCCACGACGCCGCATACGTCGGCGGAGAACTCCTCATCATCGGCGCTTTCGCGCTCGGCGCCGTGATCCTCGGCTCCCTCACCCTCCAACGCCGCACCGCTTGAGCGACCTCCCTTCCGGTCGGCCCAGAACGCGGTCAGCCCAGAACGCGGTCGAGGTACTCGTTGCCGAACAGCCGGTCGGGGTCGAGACGGTCGCGCACCGCAAGGAAGTCGTCGAATCTCGGGTAGACGGCGCGCAGCGAGTCCGCGTCGCGGTCGTGCATCTTGCCCCAGTGGGGGCGACCGTCGTGCGCCATCATGATGCGCTCCACTTCGCGAAAATAGGGATGCGGATCCTCGCGGTAGTAGCGGTGCACGGCGATGTACCCGGTCTCGCGTCCGTAAGCGGTCGACATCCAATTGTCGTCCGCCGAGGCTGAGCGCACCTCGACCGGGAACGAGATCCGCCAGCCGCGCTTCTCGATGAGGGCCTTCACCTGGAGCAGCGCCTCGGGTACCGACGCTCGGGGCAGGGCATATTCCATTTCGCGGAACCGCACGGTGCGATTGGTCACGAACACCCGCGGCGAGAGGTCGGTGAAGTCCCGGTTGCCGGTGAGCTTCTGCGCCAGCCGGCTGAACGGCGGGACGATCGCCGGAGCAACAGTGCCGAGCGCGCAGACGCCGCGGTAGAGGCCGTTGGCGAGCAGTTCGTCGTCGACCCAGCGGGCCAACCGGGGCAGCGGCGCCCGCGGCGAGGTCAAAGGGAGACGGGTGTTGGTCTTGGTGAGGGCCGTCTCGGTGTGCGGGAACCAGTAGAACTCGAAATGGTCTTGGTAGGCCGAGCGATCGAGGTAGCCCGCCAGGGTCGCCTCCAACAGCTCGGGGCGCTCGACCGCATGCAGGAGGTAGGCCGGCACGCACCGGACGGTCAGGTCGACGATCACACCTAGCGCCCCGAGCCCCAGCCTCGCGGCGGGAAGCAACTCCGGGTTGGACGTTTCGCTGATGGTCATCAGCTCGCCCTTGCCGGTCACGAGAGTGAGCGCGACGATCTGGGTGGCAAGACCGCCGAATCCGCCACCCGTGCCGTGGGTTCCCGTGGCGGTCGCGCCGGCGATCGTCTGCCGATCGATGTCACCCATGTTCTCGAGCGCGAGTCCGTACGGCCGAAGCAGCCGCGGGAGCTGGTGCAGCGGTGTTCCCGCTGCGAGCGTCACCCGGCCGCGCTCCTCATCGACGGCGAGCACACCGCTCAGGTTCTCCAGATCGAGAAGCACCCCCGGCGCGACCGCGATACCGCTGAAACTGTGACCCGACCCGACGGCTTTGACGCGCATCCTCTGCCGGGCGGCCGCGTTGACGGCCCGCTGCACGGCTGCGGCATCCACCGGTCGCTCGACGCGCGCGGGGCGGATCTTCTCTGTGCGCGCCCAGTTTCGCCACTGCGCTCCGGTCGCCGTCACAGGAAGACTTTCCCGTCGCCGCGATAGCTGGGCGTCGCTCCCACCACGGATGCTCGGCCGGCGATCGTGTCGACGAGGTGGAAGTCGTCGACGTGCTCGCTCAGCTCGCCGGATTTCGTGTGCCGCAGCCAGACCCGGTCGCCCACACGCAGAACCCCCGCCACAACCCCGGTGACCGGCGTCTGCACCTCACCCGCCATCTCGCGGTCGATCATCGTCAACCCGGTCGGCCAGGCGATCTGCGGCAGCCGATCCGTGGCAGGGGGGCCGGATGCGATCCAGCCGCCGCCGAGCAGCGTCGCCGTCTCCGGGCCAGGGCGTCGCACGACCGAAAGCGCGAACGAGGCGGCGGGAGCGGGGCGGAACGACGCGTAGTTGTCGAAAAGATGACCGCCGAACAGCCCGCTGCCTGCGGCGATCTCCGTGACCGAGTCGTCCGACGCCGTGAACTCCAGGGACCCCGTTCC
>DASYGJ010000310.1:0-13145 GCA_035999915.1 Leifsonia sp. | reverse complement strand
GTGATGTCTCGTCGCTAGCATCGGGGCATGTCCACGCTCGTAATGTTCGCCCAACGGCACGCGACTTCCGGGACTGACCCCGTCGCGATCGTCGCGCTATTCGTGGCCCTCCTAAGCCTCGGGTGGAACATTCTCAGCCTGTTTCTACGCTGGCCACGGTTCGCCGCTGATCTTACGAAAGGAGTGATTATCTACTCAGACCGTGTCGAGCACATTTTCGGCGCGACGGTAACGAACTTAGGTAGCGAGGCCGCAACCGTTTGGGACGTCGGTCTCGACCGGCGTACAAGCGAAAGGATCGCGAGCGCCTCCAACGAGCGAGCCAACGGCCGCAAGGTTGAGGGGCCAGACCTACCCACTCGGATCGAACCTCACGAGACGCTAGTTTGGCTCTTCCCCGACCGAGCCACGCGGGGTCACGGCGACTCTGTCGAGATGGTCTCGTACGTCCAGCGTTTCCGCCCGCGCCGCTGGTTCAGCCGCAAGCGCACGGAGCAGTTGAAGGCCTATCGGTCCCAACGCAGCCTGACCCGCGCCTGACAACCGCCCCCGCCTCGACGGCCGCCCCGTGCGTGCACCCACCGATTCGAGGAACTGTTATCGAATTGTGGTTTGGTAATAGCAGCGCCCGAATGTATTCGGCCATGGGGTCCAGTCTAAATGGCCGCCCGTTGCCGTTCGCGCGACCGCCGAAGGAGTCGGTTGCCGAGGGAGTCGGTTGCCGCCAACGGCTACCAGTCGATCGGGCGCGTCTGGCCGATGAGGCAGGCGCCGGTGGCGAGCACGGGGGCCACCTGGCTGTTGTAGCCGCCGGCGTCGGCTCCGTTCTGCCCGATGAGGCAGGTCTTTCCCATGCGCACCGAGAACTGGATCGAGTTGGCCTTGAGGCCGATCGTGGTGGTGTCGACCGTCAGCTGCATGTCGGCTTTCGTGAATCCCGCGGCCACGAGCGCGTCGATGAAGTCGCGTCCGACGGCGTTCGGTTTGGCGGCCAGCGTTGCCCGGTTCACCTTGTCGAAGAAGGGGAGATTGTCTTGGGCCGAACCGTGGGGTACGAGCTCGACCGGTGCGGCGGCTGTGCTCGTGGCATTTGGCACCGGGGTGACCTTGGCGGTGTGCGAGGCTCCCGTGGCCGGGCCGGTCCCGACGCATCCAGTAAGCCCCACGGCGATGATCGCCGCTCCCACCAGGGCGGAGACGAATGCTGACGACCGGCGCTCCCGGGGACGATCTACGGGCGACGAGGACGCAAGGTGAGGCATTTCAGCTCCGGTGTTGGGCCGGCGCGATGCACCGGTGGACGAGACATTACATTCTAGGCAGGCCCTCCTGAGGATTCATCGGCCGGGGCGCCGAAGCTTTCGGCTGCCGCCTCCGCACCCTCCCCCTCAGTGCCGACAGACCGTTTGATGGTGCGGCTGAACGCCGCCGAACCCCACGCGAGGTCGTGGCCGATCGCGTCGGCGTCGATCTCCACGGTGATACCCGACCGCTCGTCGTTCTCCCACTCCCGCACGCTCAGCCGGCCGGAGACGATCACCGGATCACCCTTGGTCACACATGACGCGACGTTGGCCGCCAGTTGACGGTACGCCGAGACGGTGAACCAGTTGGTACTGCCGTTCTCCCACGTCTTCGTCTCGCGATTGAAGCGGCGCCGCGTGGTTGCGAGCCGAAAGGTGGTGATCGGCAGGCCCTCGGCGGTGACCACGTGGTTCGGGGCGGTGGCGACGAAGCCGCGGACGGACAGCGAGTCGTTCATGGTTTTCTCCTTGTTCGACCGCCCAGTGTGGGCGGTGGAACGAGTCTCGACGACATCCGCTGGCGTAAACCGTGTAAGCCCGAATCTGGGGAGAGATGCCGAGATCCGGTTCCTGTGGAGGAGCGTGCATCGGCGCAGGAACGCGGCCGCCCGTCTTCTACGATGAGGGCATGACCTATGTTGCCGCGGATGACCGCTACGAGACGATGACGTACAACCGCACAGGCCGCAGCGGCCTCAAACTGCCGGGCCTCTCGCTCGGCCTCTGGCACAACTTCGGCGACACCCGGCCGATCGAAACACAGCGCGCGATCGTGCGCCGGGCGTTCGACCTCGGAGTGACGCACTTCGACCTCGCGAACAACTATGGGCCGCCGGCCGGCAGCGCCGAGACCAACTTCGGCCGCATCCTGCGCGAAGACCTCGCGCCGTATCGCGACGAGATCATCGTCTCCAGCAAGGCCGGTTACGGGATGTGGGAGGGCCCGTACGGCGAATGGGGCTCACGCAAGACGATGCTCTCCTCTCTCGACCAGAGCCTCCGCCGTCTCGGACTGGACTACGTTGACATCTTCTATTCGCACCGCCCCGATCCCGAAACACCGATCGAAGAGACGATGGGCGCGCTCGCCACCGCTGTGCAGCAGGGGAAGGCGCTCTACGTCGGCGTCTCCAACTACGACCCCGAGCAGACCCGCGCCGCAGCGGCTGCGCTCGCCGAGCACAAGATCCCCCTGCTGATCCACCAGCCGCGGTATTCGATGTTCGATCGACACATAGAGGCCGGCCTCTTCCCGGTGCTCGAGGAGATCGGCGCGGGAAGCATCGTCTTCTCCCCGCTGGCCCAGGGGATGCTCACCGACCGCTACCTCGACGGTTCCGTTCCGGCCGGATCCCGGGCCGCGACCAGCCACTTCCTCTCGGAGAAGCAGCTGAGCCCCGTCTACCTGGAGCGCGCACGAGCCCTCAACGAGATCGCGGGTGGCCGGGGCCAGACTCTTGCGCAACTCGCGCTCAGCTGGGTGCTGCGGCAGCCCGCCGTCACGAGCGCCCTGATCGGCGCATCCAGTGTCGCGCAGCTCGGGCAGAACGTGGCGGCGCTGGATGCTCCCCCGCTGACCGCAGCCGAGGTCGCCGCGATCGAACCGCACGCCGTCGACGGCACCGAGCACCTTTCCTGACCGTCGGCGCGTCGTCTCGGCGCGCCCGGAGGTCGCAACTTGCCGGTCACGACTCCACGACACTGCGGCCGGGGTCCCCGGATGATCGGTCGTCCGGGGATACCATCGCCGACATGCAGTGGTGGAATGATTTCGTCGATTGGCTCGCATCGTCGGCAGCACGTCCGATGATCCTCAACGCGGTGGTGCTCACGGTTGCCGTGATCGTCTCCGGGTTGCTCGCTGCCCTCATCGCGCGCGGCGCGATCAAGGGTCTGCTCTCCCGCACCGACCGTCAGCAGAAGGCGTCGGCCATCGCGGCCCTCGTCGATGCGGCGACCGAGGCATCCGTCTGGAACTCCCTGACCCCCGGCGAACAGGTGCTCTCCGACCGCGCCGTGGGCCAGGCCGACATCATGGTGCGCCTCCTCCCCATCAAGGGTGCGGGAATCGCCGCCACCTGGGCGGGCCACCAGCTCGCCGAAATGAAGCGCGCATCCGCGACCTTCGGCTACCAGCTCGACCCGGCGATCGCGGAGTTCCGCGACCGGCTGATCGAATGGCAGAACAAGCCGGGCCGCGCTCGCCGGATCTTCCAGGACGACCTGGAACGGTGGCGCTTCAACAACACCGACACCGACCGTGAGCTGATCGAGCGGCAGGATGCGTGGGTCGCCCAGCAGCACCACCAGCAGTTCGCGCCCCTCCCCGTCCCCGCCGTCGACGCCGCGGCCGCCGCGGCTGCCGCGGCCGAACGTCCGCTGACCCGCGAGTCCGACACCGGCCCCGTGGATTCGGATACCGCACCGACGACTCGACTCTCGCAACCGGTCTGAGCGCGGTACACGCCGCCCATCTCGTTGAGCGTCGGCGAGAAGTCAGTTTCTGCCGCTTTCCCTCAAAGAAGACGGTCGGGACTGTCATCTCGCCGCTAGCGCGCAAGCGCGAGCGCGCGTGAGCGCGTGCGCGCGAGCGCGCGACCACGCGGGGCTAGTCGGAGTACTCGCCCCGCACATGCCACCACTCATCGAACATGCTCGCCGGAACCCGGCGCTTGTGCTCGGTGGCGAGGTACCGCGACTCGATCGCCTCCGCCACCTCCTCAGGCACGTCTTTGCCCTCGAGGAAGTCATCGATGTCGCTGTAGCTGAGGCCGAGATTGGCCTCATCGGTCTGGCCCGGATCGTGGTCGAGCAGATCCGCCGTCGGAGCCTTCGTGTATAGCCGGGCCGGTGCGTCCAGGTGTTCGAGCAGCGCGCGTCCCTGACGCTTCGTGAGTCCGGTGAGCGGAAGGATATCCGTGCCGCCATCGCCGTATTTGGTGAAGAATCCTGTGACCGCCTCGGCCGCGTGATCCGTGCCGACGACCAGCAGCCCACGTTGGCCGGCGATCGCGTATTGGGACACCATTCGGGCGCGGGCCTTGACGTTGCCCTTCGTGAAGTCGGACATGTTTTCGCCGACCGCATCCTTGTACTCCGCTTCGAAGCCGTCGACCGCACGGTGGATGTTGAACGTCACCTCGCGCTGAGGCTTGATGAACCCGAGGGCGAGTCGAGCATCGTCCTCGTCGTGCTGAACCACATAAGGCAGGCGCACGGCGATGAACTCAGCCTCGACGCCCTGCTCGGCCAGCCGTTCGACGGCCAGCTGGCTCAGGCGTCCGGCGAGCGAAGAATCCTGACCGCCGCTGATGCCGAGCACGAAGCCCGCCGCTCCTGTCGCTTTGAGGTACTCGACGAGGAAATCGACGCGTCTCCCGACCTCCGCGGCGGGGTCGATCGTCGCGCTGACGTTGAGTTCTCCGATGATTCTGGCCTGAAGATCACGCATACGGCCACACTATCCCGACCGGATGCCCACCACGTTTCAGCCGTGTGAACGAGCGGCGCTACGGGATGCGTGTGAGCGCACGGCCGAGAATCGCCGCGGTGAGCGCCTCCACCGGCTCCTTCGCCGTTGACGGGTTGGAGAGCAGGGTGAAGTCCACTCCACCGAGTGCCGGCAGGGAGAAGCGGTTGCTGACCTTCACCAAGTCGGAGGGGATCAGCGACCGCGGGAAGACCGCAACCCCGATGCCTGCGCGCACGGCGGCCAGCACTCCGTTGACCTCGCGGGTGTTGCAGGTGATCCGCCAGGTTCGCCCTGCGGCCTCCAGCGCGTCGATCGTGATCTGTCGACTGAGGCTGGGCCCCTGGTAGGCGATCAGCGGGATGGGGTCGCCGGGCTCGATCACCGTCTTCTCCTGCCCGACCCACACCAGTTCATCCGTGGCGACGACGGTGCCCTCGGTCGTCCCCGGATTCTGTTTGATGAAGATCAAGTCGAGGTGGCCGGCCTTCAGTTTGCGATAGAGCGGGCCCGATTGGTCGACGGTGAGCTCGAGGTTGATCTGCGGATGCTGTTGCCGGAAATGGCGGAGGATGCGCGGCAACGTCGTGATCGCGAGATCGTCGGCGGACCCGAACCTGAGCCGGCCCCGCATCGCCGATCCGCTGAAGTAGCTTTCGGCTTCGGCGTGAGCGGCGAGGATCGAACGCGCGAACCCGGCCATCGCGTCCCCGTTGTCGGTGAGCCTCACATCCCGGGTGTCTCGGGCGATCAGCTGCCGTTTGGCGGACTGCTCCAGTCTGCGCACGTGCTGGCTCACGGTGGGCTGACTGATGCCGAGCCGGGCCGCCGCCTTGGTGAAGCTGTGCGTGTCGGCCACGGCCAGGAAGGTTCGCAGTAGCACCGGATCGAACATCACACATCCATTCGATAATCCAATAGGAGTTATAGCTTCAATTCACTGTGAGAATACCGCCCTTTGCGTAACGTCGAAGGAACAGACCCTTATACGGAACCAGACTCGCAGGAATACTCGTGGCCGACTTCACCGCAGCAGCAGCACCACCCACTGGACCCATGCCGGTCCTCAGTACCAAACCGCCGTGGCGGGAGACATTCGTCTCGCTCCGCGTGCGCAACTACCGGAGGTTCGCCGCCTCCAACCTGATCGCCAACACGGCCGTCTGGATGCAGCGCATCGCGATGGACTGGCTGGTGCTGCAGCTTTCGGGCAGCGTTGCCGCCGTGGGTATCACGGTGTTCATGCAGTTCACGCCGATGCTTGTCTTCGGACTGTACGGCGGCGTCATCGCCGACCGCTATTCGAAACAGAAACTGCTGATCATCACGCAGTCGACGGCGGCACTGCTGGCCGGCATCCTCGCGGCACTGACCCTGTCGGGCGCGACCCAGGTCTGGCACGTCTACGCGATCTCGTTCGCGCTCGGCCTCGTCACAGTGGTCGACAACCCGACGCGGCAGGTATTCGTGAACGAACTCGTCGGGCCACGCTACCTGCGCAACGCGATCAGCCTCAATTCCTCGATCTTCCAGCTCGGAGGGCTGATCGGCCCGGCCGTCGGCGGCATCCTCATCACGGCCGTCGGCGGCGGATGGTCGTTCGCGATCAATGCGGTCGCCTGCCTCGCCGTCGTCACCGCACTCTGCTCCCTGCGACGCTCCGAGCTGCATGCTTCCCCCGCACCGCCCCGCGGCAAGGGCCAGCTGGCAGAGGGGATACGGTACGTCCGCGGCAAGCCCGTCATCTTCTGGACTGTCATGATGGTCGCCATCATCGCGGTGTTCGCCTTCAACATGCCGGTGTTCCTCGCTGCCTATGCGAACAACGTGTTCGAAGTCGGCGCACAGGGCTACGGACTGTTCAACGCCCTCGTCGCCGCCGGAGCGCTGTGCGGCGCGCTCGCCTCGACACGGCGAACGAGCATCCGGCTGAGCATGGTGGTCGGCACAGCCGTTGTTCTCGGAGTCGTGCAGGCCGCCGCCGGATTCGCGCCCAGCGAGGTCGGCTTCGGCATACTTCTCGTCGGGATCGGTGTGGCCAACCTGCTGTTCGTCACCGCTGCGAACTCCCTGGTGCAAATGTCGTCGAACCTTCAGATCCGCGGTCGCGTGATCTCGCTGTACATTCTGGTCCTCCTCGGTGGTCAGGCGATCGGAGGCCCGCTGATGGGCTGGGTCGTTGAGACTTGCGGTCCGCACGTCGCCATGATGATCTCCGGCCTCGTGCCGGCCTCTGCCGCCGTCGTGATCGCGATCCTCATCGCCCGAAGCGCCAGCCTGCGCCTCCGCGTGAGCCTGCGCGGACGGCGCCCGACAGTCGCGATCGTGAACCGCGCCGGCAAGAGCGGGGCGCGACTGTGAGGGTGCGCTTCCGTGCGGCCTGTGAGCGTGCGCTTCCGTGCGGCCTGTGAGCGCGCCCGGCAGGCTGCGATAAACTTCGCATTGTGCCCAGCTATAGAGATCCCGGACCGCTCGAATTCGACGCCGTCATCCAGCGGGGCGAGGCGGAGAATTCACAGACCTTCGTCAACTTTCCCTACGACGTGCAGGAGACGTTCGGCAGCGCCGGGCGCATCCCCGTGGTCGCAGCCTTCGACGGCGAGGAGTACCGCGGCTCGCTCGTGACCTACGGCGGCGAACCCCACCTCATCCTCGTGCTCAAAAGCATCCGCGAACGCCTCGGCAAACAGGAGGGCGACACCGTTCGGGTCAGCATCGCGCTCGACACCTCCGAGCGCATCGTCGAACTGGCCGACGATGCCCGCGCGGCTCTGCAGGCGAGCGGCGCGCTCGAAGCGTTCCGCGCCATGAGCTACAGCCACCAGCGCGAATACGAACGGTGGATCGAACAGGCCACCCGTCCTGAGACACGGTCCCGCCGCATCAGCCGCACGGCAGAACGTGTGAAAGCGGGCGAACGACTCCGCTGACCGCGCTCGCCGGGAGGATGCGCGCCGCTACGGTATCGTGGAACAGCCCGCCCTCGTAGCTCAGCGGATAGAGCAGGAGCCTTCTAATCTCTTGGTCGCAGGTTCGATTCCTGCCGAGGGCACCAGTCTCCTTGCCTCACGCTGCCGACGGGCGAGTTGTTGCGAGTTCAGCGGCCCACAGCCCGAATTACCTCACCCCTCGAGGACAGATGCCCAGCCAAGGGTGAGTTGTTGCGGGCTCACTAGCGCGAACCGCGCGGCCCGCCCGCCCACCTCGTCAGCGACGGCGCGCACGGCGGGCCGCACGATTTCGGGCGAGGATCCAGCCGACGATTCCGCCGACGACGAAGACGATCACCACCAGCAACCACGTCGGCATGCTCACGTTCGTCCAGAGGATGAAGATGGTCGCCTCATCGTTACCCACGCCGTTCTGGATCGCCACGATAATCAGCAGCACCACCAAGAGGATCGCAAACCATTTGCGCTTCAGGAAACCGACGATCGCGGTGTCGCCGTCGGGGTGCGTGTCAGAACTCATCGGTGAACCCTCTCGCTTGGGCACCCGGCGGCGCCGTGCAGCCCATCATGCCCGATTCAGACGGCTTTGGCCGCCGCCACGAGAACCTGCTGCAGTGTCGGCACGCCCTCCGCACGGAAAACCTCCTCGCCGTCCGCAGTGCTCACGATGACCGTCGGGGTGACCCGGATGCGGTCGGCCTCCGCTCGCTCCGTCTCCCGCGCCACATCGAGTTCGGTGACCGTCGCGGCGGGGACGAGACGCGAAGCCTGCGCGAGCACAGCCCTGGTCTGCATGCACGGTTCGCAGAAAGCCGAGGTGTAGAGGGTCAGTTTCATGTCCGCGACCTCCTGCGCGCGGTGACGAGCCGGCGAACCGCCGATGACGAACGCTCCCTGTCAGTGTACGTCCGGCGAACATCCGTGAACCATCTGACGGCGGGCGCGCTTCGGGGCCCCGCATGGCGCCCCGGGTGGGCAGAATCGCACCTGTGAGCCGAGCCGCATTCACCCGGTACGTCGCCCTCGGGGATTCGATCACCGAGGGTCTGTGCGACGCCGCCCCCGGGCATCCGTCCGGCTGGCTGGGTTGGGCCGACCGGCTTGCGGCGATCCTCGACGGCGACGCCCGTTTGGCAGGACATCCGTTCGAGTTCGCCAACCTGGCCGTGCGCGGACGACGGATCGGGGATGTGGTGGGCGACCAGATCCCGCGCGCTTTGACTCTTCGGCCCGATCTTGTTTCCGTGATGGTCGGCGGCAACGACCTGATGAGCCCCGCCGCCGATCCGGATGCACTGGCCCACCGGCTCGGCACCGGCATCCGATCGCTGCGTGCCGCGGGGGCGACCGTGCTGCTCGCGAACATCTTCGATCCACAGTTCGCGTTCTTCCTCAAACCTTTCCGGGGTCGCGCAGCCGTCTTCAACGCGAACCTCTGGAGCGTCGCACGCGACACGGAGTCGACCGTGCTCGACGTCTGGGGCGTACGCGAATTCCAGGACGGCGCGATGTGGGCCTCCGACCGGGTGCACCTGTCCAGCCGCGGACACCGCCTGCTCGCCGCTCGAGCCGCGCACACACTGGGTGTGCCGTATGCGGAGATCGCGGCCGCGACCACGGCCGAGCCCGCGCCGGCGGTTCCCTCGGCATTGCCGCTCAGAACCTGGCTCCGCGTCTACGCGATCCCCTGGGTCGGCCGGCGTCTCCGACACATCTCTGCGGGCGACGGAATCGACGCGAAACAGCCTGTGCCCTGCCCTGTCGGAGCCCAGCACTAGACTTTTGGCATGGCAAATTCCTCGGATCGACTGGTCTGGATCGACTGCGAAATGACCGGACTCGACCTCGAGGTCGACGAACTCGTCGAAATCGCGGTCGTGATCACCGACTTCGAACTGAACGTGCTCGACCCGGGACTGAGCATCGTGATCAAGCCGGATGCGTCGGCGCTCGAAAACATGAGCGAATTCGTTCGCACCATGCACACCACCTCGGGTCTGATCGAAGAGATCCCGAACGGCAAAAGCCTCGCAGAGGCCGAATACGACGTGCTCGAGTACGTGCTCAAATGGGCCCCGACAGCGCGCACAGCGCCACTCGCCGGCAACACCATCGGCACCGACAGGATGTTCATCGCCAAATTCATGCCGCGCCTCGACAACCACCTGCACTACCGCAGCGTCGACGTGTCCTCCATCAAAGAGCTCTCCCGCCGGTGGTTACCGCGCGTGTACTTCAACGCTCCGGAAAAGAACGGCGGACACCGGGCCCTCGCCGACATCCTCGAATCCATCCGAGAACTCGACTACTACCGCAAAGCAGCTTTCGTCGGCGAACCCGGACCCACCACGCAAGAGGTCCAAACCGTCTCCCAGGGTGTAGTGGAAAAATGGGCGGCGCGAATGTAATAGAATCGTCGAGTTGCCTCGGCCGAAAGCCGAGAACATGGTGGGTATAGCTCAGTTGGTAGAGCGCCTGGTTGTGGTCCAGGAGGTCGCGGGTTCAAGCCCCGTTACTCACCCCAAAGAAGCGCCCGGTCGTGGTGCAGCATCACAGCCAGGTCGCGGGTTCAAGCCCCGTTACTCACCCCAAGAAGCGCCCGGTCGTGGTGCAGCAGAAGCGCCCGGTCGTGGTGCAGCACATCTCAAAGGGGTGTCTCGGTTCGGGTTGGGTGTCTGGCGTTCGTTGAGAGCGCATAATCAGGGTATGTCGGGCGATGTGGAAGAGACGGACGCCCTGCGGCGCGGCCGTGCCGCGTTCGCCGCACTGCGCTGGGAAGATGCGTTCAATGCGCTCCGTGCCGAGGACGCGGTGCGTTCTCTCAGCAGCAGCGACCTCGGACTACTCGCGCGGAGCGCATCGATGACGGCTCGCGACGCTGAGGCGTTCGACTACCTCGAACGTGGATACACGCTCAGCCTGAGTGAGGGCGACGAACTGGGCGCAGCTGTGGTCGCCTTCTGGATCGGGTTCCGGCTCGGCTCCCTCGGCGAGCGCGCACGTTCGCGCGCCTGGCTGTCCCGTGCGGACGACATCGCCTCACGCTCCGGCGACAATGTGGTGAGCGGATACCTGCAGCTACCACGCATCCACCACCTGCTCCACATCGGAGACATCGCCGGAGCCTACACGGCAGCAACCTCCGCTCTCGCGACGGGCGACCGTCTCGGCGACCCCGACCTCAGCGCATTGGCGCGTCAGCTCGCCGGCCGAGCACTGCTCGAAAACGGCGATATCGATGGTGGAATGCGCCTGCTCGACGAAGCAATGCTTCTGGCCACGACCGGACCGATCAGCGAGCTCAGCAAAGGACTCGTGTATTGCGCGGTCGTCGGATGCTGTCAGCGGGTGTTCGCGATCGACCGCGCTCGTGAATGGAGCAACGTGCTGGACTCGTGGTGCCGGGCACAGACCCAGCTCGGCATCTTCGACGGAACGTGCCGCGTGCATCGCGCCGAGATCCTCAAGCTGGGCGGCGCTTGGGACGACGCTCTGTCTGAAGCCCAGCACGTCGCCGACAACGGCAAATCTGATAGACGCGAGCGTGCAGCAGCGCACTACGAGATCGCCGAGATCCTGAGGCTGCGTGGCGACTTCGCTGCGGCCACCCGGGAATATGAGCGCGTGAGCGAATTCGGGGGCGAGCCACAACCGGGCCTGGCGTTGCTCCGCCTTGCAGAGGGAAGCATCCAGGTCGCGGTCGGGTCGATCGGACGGTCCGTGGCGACCGCGCGCGACCCGCTGACGCGTGCCGCTTTCCTGCCGGCTCACGTCGAGATCCTTGTGGCAGCCGAAGCGGTACGTGAGGCAGCGGCGGCCGCGGAAGAGTTGGGCGACATCGCAGCGACGTACGATTCTCCGCTTCTGGATGCGCTGGCCGCTCACGCATCCGGAGTCGTCGCCCTCGCGGATGCTCGCGCCGAAGACGCGCTCGACTCGCTGCGGGTCGCGCTCGATCTTTGGGATGAACTGGGCGCGACCTATGCCGCCGCACGTACCCGCAGCGCGATCGCCGCTGCGTTCGCCTCGCTCGGTGACGTGGATGGTGCCCGTTTGGAGACAGATGCCGCTCGCTCGATCTTCGCGGAGCTGCGAGCGGCTGAACCAGTCGCCGCTTGGCCGGGCACCGCGAGGCCGTCACCGGATGGCATTCTGACCCGACGCGAACTGCAGGTGCTGCGTCTTGCGGCGACCGGCGAAACCAACAAAGCGATCGGTTCGGCCCTCGGCGTCAGCGCCCGAACCATCGACCGGCACATGAGCGCAATTCTGTTGAAGCTGGCTGTGCCGTCCCGGGCCGGGGCCACGGCGTACGCCTACGAGCACGGCCTTATCTCTGGCTGAAAATCGGGTTGGGTAAAACTGCGCACTTCGATCCGGCCAAGGTGGGTGTCTTCACCGAAGCGCCATGGAACTGCGCACGCCTACCGTTCGACCATGAACACTTCCGAGAACCCACTCCACACCGAGGCGATCGTCATTGGAGGAGGTCAGGCAGGGCTGTCCGTCTCGTATCACTTGGCGAAGCGAGGCGTTGAACACGTCGTGCTCGATGCTTCCCCTCGGATCGGGGACGCTTGGCGCAATCGCTGGGACAGCCTCCGGCTCTTCACTCCAGCCCGGTATGACGCGCTCGACGGCCTGCGGTTCCCTGCTGCGAACGGTGACTGGCCGACCAAAGACGCGATGGCCGACTACCTGCAGACGTATGCCGAACGGTTTCAGCTGCCGGTGCTGAGCGACACTCGCGTCGACGGGCTCTCCCGAGATGACGACGGATACATCGTGCGCGCCGGTGAGCGCATCTTCCACGCGCCCCAGGTGGTCGTGGCGGTGTCGAATTATCAGATTCCCCGGATCCCGATCTTGGCCGCCGAGTTGGGTAGGGATATTCATCAGCTGAGCGCTGGAACCTACCGCAGTCCCGCGCAATTGGCCGCGGGAACAGTGTTGATCGTGGGCGCCGGGAACTCGGGCGCCGAGATCGCCAAAGATGTTGCGGGTACGCATCCTGTCATCCTCGCTGGAACGATTCCCGGTGAGATTCCCTTCGCGGCCACGAGCTTCTTCAATCGACACATCCTGGTGCACATCCTCAACGGCATCGTGTTCAACCGGATCTTGTCGATCGACACACCCCTCGGCCGCCGCGCTCGCCCGAAGATGATGACTCACGGAGTTCCGCTGATCCGCGTGAAGTCGAAGGATCTCGCAACGCTCGGAGTGCGTCGTGCGGGCCGGGTGGTCGGCGTTGAGAAGGGGTGGCCCCTGCTGGATGACGGCAGCGTTCTCGAGGTGCAGAACGTGATCTGGTGCACCGGGTTCTCCCCCGGCTTCTCCTGGATCGATGTTCCCGTGATCGGGAATGATGGCGAGCCGGAGCACGATCGCGGGGTCGTCGCAACGGAACCCGGGCTCTAT
>DASYGJ010000269.1:0-7195 GCA_035999915.1 Leifsonia sp. | reverse complement strand
CTGAGACGGTTCTCGCTGATGCCGGCCCGGCTGCGCTCGCGCACACGGGATCCGACGTGTCGGGCATCGGCGGGATCGCCGCACTGCTCGCCCTCATCGGAGTCGTGCTGATGTTCGGAGCGAGCAACCGGTCCGGTGCGCGGAAGGACCGCATCCACCACTCGAAGTGACGGCAGGCGTTCGTGCCGCCGGGTGCCTGCCCGGCGGCACGTCGTCATGCCCGCCGAGGACTTACGAAAACAGAATCGACACGAAGTCAGAGTTCGACCGAACGGTTCTCGCCGATGTCCGGCGGGCGCCGGGTGACGACGGCGCGGGCAAGCTTGAGCGCCTTGACGATGCCGGGTTCCATCGCCGCCCAGTATTCGGCACTGTCGGCGTGCACGAGCAGGAGGGCGACGTTCGGGTCGTCCTTGCCGGCCGGGAACCACGGTTCGACCGCTGCGGACCACAACTCGTTGACCTTCTCACGATCGTGCACGATCTCGGCCGTTCCAGCGATCGAGAGGTACCCCTTTCCGGTGTCGTAGGAGACATTCACTTTGGGGTGGGCGCGGATGTCTGCGATCTTGGGGCTCGGATCCTGCGTGAAGAACCACAGATCGCCGCCGAACCGGTCGTCCTGAGCGGCCGACTCTTGGGTCGCGAGTGGACGGGAGTGCAGGTCGCCATCGCTGGTCTGGGTCGTCAACACGGCCACCTTGGCGGCGCGGATGAGGTCGGCGATGGTTTTGAGGTCATCGCCGGGCGGGTCGTCGGAGGGGTCGCCGGAGGGGTCGCCGGCAAGACCACTAGCGGCGTCGGGTTCGGGTGCGTCGGTCATGGCGCACACGGTACGCGCGCCTGCGGCCGGCGCAATCCGGCAGGATGGTGGCCATGACCCTTCTGCGCGCGGGAGACCGCATCCTCTTCATCGGCGACTCGATCACAGACGCGGGACGCGACCGCGCCGACCCGGCAGCGCTCGGCGACGGGACAGTGCTCGGCGACGGATATGTGCGCGTCGTGGCGCAGACGCTTGCGGAGCGGCAGCCGGAACTGGGGCTCACCGTGCTCAATCGCGGGATCGGCGGCGACCGCGCAGCCGATGTGCAGGCGCGCTGGCAAGAGGACTGCCTCGCCCTCGAACCGACGGTCGTGTCGCTCCTCGTCGGCGTCAACGACACCTGGCGCCGCTTCGACTCGGGACAGCCCACGAGCACCGAGGAGTTCGAGTCCGCGGTGCGCGACATCCTCACGCGGGCACGGGATGCGCTGCACCCGCGTTTCGTGCTGCTCGAGCCCTTCACGCTGCCGGTCCCGCCCGTGACGCCGGAGTGGCGCGCCGACCTGGAGCCGCGCATCGCCGTAGTCCGGGCGCTCGCCGCCGAGTTCGAGGCCGTTCTCGTGCCGACGGACGACCTGTTCGCGTTCTGGGCGAGGGAACGTCCGGCCGCCGACCTGCTCAGCGACGGCGTGCATCCCACCCCGCTCGGGCATGAGCTGATGGCCGAAGCCTGGCTCGGTGCCGTGTCCTGAGCAGCCTCTCGCGGCGGGGTGCTGGACGGGGCTAGGTTGAATCCATGATGAAGACGGCGCGCAGTGCGGTTCTCGTGGTGGTGGTGGCGGTGGCGTTCGCGCTCGCCGGATGCTCGGCGTCGCCAGGCGCGCAGTCGCCCTCGTCCCCATCGTCATCGCAGGGTTCGGCGTTCGTCGGCGCCTGGGGCGAAGAGGCCACTGGAAAGCCCTCACTGACGATCGCCGCCGACGGGGCCTTCAACGGCACCGACGGCTGCAACGCCATGGCGGGCAAGGGCAAGTTCAGTGGCGGCAAATTCGTGTTCGGTCCCTTCGCCAGCACCATGATGGCTTGCGAGGGCGTGCACCCTTGGCTCAACCTCGCGAACACGGCCAGCGTCTCCGGCAACACGTTGACCGTCTACAAGACCGACGGATCCGCCCTCGGCACTCTCGCCAAGCGCTGACGCCCAGCGATGGCGATGGCGACGAGAAGAGCCGTCAGGAGTCGATGATGCGCACGAGTTCGTCGATGAACGTGGCGAACGAGTCCGCACGACGGATGAGATTGAGTACGGCGTCGCGGTCGGAGAACACTTCGACGAACTGGTCGAAAACGGTCTGAAAGGATCCGCGGCCCGCGGCGTCGAAGGCGACGAAGGCGATCACGTTGACGCGCGCATCCCCCCAGTCCATGGCGCTGTCGTTGACGACGATCGCAATGGCGGTGCGGTTGGCGCTCATCGTCATTGCGTGCGGAACGGCAAGGGTGTCGGTGAACGCGGTCGACGACATGTGCTCCCGTTCGACCGAGTGGTCGACGTACTCCTGGTCGATGGCGCCGGCCGCGATCATCCGGTCGCCGAGGGCCTGGATCATGGCCAGCGGGTCGCGAGCATAGAAGTTGCGGAGGAACAGCGACTCGTCGAAGTACTCCAACAACTCGTTCTTGATGCGGACCCGGCGGTGCTGGCGCCGGATACGCGCAATCGCCTGGCGCGTGTGCTCGATGTCGGTCTCGGTGAGGAAGGGCTGTACGACCACGGCATTCTCGCGGCGCCCACGCGGATCGATGGTAGTGAGCACGAGGTCCGCGTCGATCCCGTCCCAATCCGCGTCGGCGGAGGTGATCACGCTGGTCACGTCGAGTTCGTCGCCGAGCGCGTTCTCCAGACGCTCCCGCAGCAGGATGTGCATGTCGTAGTAGTTGGGGCAGACGACGGCGCAGGTCACCGCATCCCGACGCCGCGACTGCTGCTCCAGGTAGGCGCCGACATGCATCGCGATGTACGCGATCTCGTCATCGTTGACCACGATGTTTTCGGCGGTCTGCAGTCGACTGGCGATGTAGACCGCGAGCTCGTAGATCATCGGGTACGAGCTCTTGATCGAGCGTGTCAACGGGTTGCGAGAATACGCGTTCTCGTGCGCCCGCGCCACGAGGTTCTGCACGTGAAGCGTCAGTCGAACGATGAAGTCTTCGTCGCGGAGGTCGACGAGGTATTCCGCGGAGGCTCGGGCGACGATGGTGCGCACCACGGCCAGGTCGTCCTCGCTCACGAATGCGCTGACGGGCTCCGCTCCCGCCCCCGGCGCGATCACCCGAGTTCGCAGCAGGATGGCGAGGTACCGCAGTTCGGTCGCATCGAGGCTCACGTCGAAGTGCTGCGTGACCAGCGTGCCGAGGTCGTCGGCGAGGCGACGAATGGTCTCGCTCACGTCGGGATCGGCGGCTGCCGGCAGCACGCGGTTCTTGGCCACCCGGTCGAGGGCGACGGCCATGTGCAGCAGAACGTCGTTGATGCCGTACTCGTTGACGAAGAACCCGCGGGCGTCGAGCATCCCGACCAGGTCGGTCTTGAAGTCGGCGAGACCCCGTGAGGAGAAGGCCTCCTGGATGCGTGCCAGATCGACGATGCCCTGGCTCATCTCCTCGCGGAAGAGCCGGCTGAGCAGCTTGCGCCGCGCTATCTCGGGACCGGACAGCCACACCAGGCCGCCCTGCCGCGTGAGAGTGAGTTCTGTGCCGGTGAGGAAGCCGCGCATCCGGGTCAGATCGGATTCGAGGGTGGAGTCGCTCACGAACAGGCTTTCGGCGGTGTCGTAGACGTTGATCCCCTCGGGCTCATCGAGGAGGCGGCGCACCAGGTAGGCGAGCCGCGCCTGGGGTGAGCCGGCCGCAGCGGGGGCGGCAGAATCCTGTGCGACGGACGGCACCGAAGCGAGGAAGGCGCCGTATGCCTCGCGGTCGAGTCGATAGCCGTTAGCGCCCGACTCCACAAGGTCGAGTGGCGCTGCGGTGTCCTTCACTTCAGCCACATAGGTGCGGATGCTGCGGGTGGTCACGCCGAGATCGTGGGCGAGTTCGGCGGCGGTCACCCATCCGGCACGGCGCGACAGAAGCTCGAGCATCCTCGCCTGCTTCGCCGGGAGCGCCACCGAGATCACGAACCTTTCCGCGTGCGCTGCGCGCACGATTGCACAAGAGTCAACCACCATCCCCCGGCGCGATCCCGGTTTCCGCGTTTTCTTCCTGGGGTGCGGAAAAAAGCGTGCTGGTGCGGCCGCATCCGCCGGGGTGAGCATGGCAACGTTCCACTCGTTCCCTCCGTTCCACTGCATCATCCGAAACGCAGAGTCACCCGAAAGGCAGATCGATGAAGATCCTGGTCGTGTGCGGCGCTGGTGCGTCCAGCACGTTCGTCGCGCTGAAGCTGCGCAAGGCGGCGGCAGCCCGGGGGATCGAAGCGACAGTCATCGCAGGCAGCGCGGATCAGCTCGAACAGTTCGGTGGCGTGGATGTCGTGCTCATCGGCGCCCATCTGGCCGGCGGTCTCCCCGAGCTGAGCGCTCGCGCTCTCGCGGCAGGCGCATCCGTGGCCATGCTTCCGGCGGTTTCGCCGGCCGCGCTCAGCGGTGAGGATGCGCTCGACCTGGCATTGGACGCGCAGGCGGCGGCACTATGAGAGCATCCAGTGCCTTTTCACGCCACCTTGAAGGAGATCAGAATGGCTGAGCGGACCATCCGAGTCGGATCCACCCATGGGCTGCACGCCCGCCCCGCGAAATTGTTCGTGCAGGCGGTCGCCGCGTCTGGCGCCCCGATCACGATCGCGAAGAATTCGGGCAGGTCGGTGAACGCGGCGAGCATCCTCGGCGTCATCTCGCTCGGGATCGACCACGGCGACTACGTGACCCTGAGCACCGGCGCCGCGGATGCGGAAGCTGTGCTCGACGATCTGGCCGAGATCCTTTCGACGGACCACGACGCCTGATCATGATTGACACCACGACCCAGATCCTGTCCGGCGCCGGCATCGGCCAGGGCGTCGCCCTCGGCACCGTGCTGCGGATGTCCGACCCCCTTCCCGAACCCGCTGACACTCCCAGCGTTCTCACGCCACCGGAGGAGAGCGAGCGTGTGACCAAAGCCGTAGCCGCGGTTGCGGAGGACCTTCGGGCCCGTGCCGCCAAGGTGGCCGGCGCCGCGGCCGACGTGCTCGAGGCGCAGTCGATGATGGCCGAGGATTCGACGCTGCTCGACGACGTCTCGGAGCGGATCGGCACAGGGAAGACGGCCGAGCGCGCTGTGTTCGAGGGTTTCGCAGTCTTCCGCGACATGCTCATCGAGCTCGGCGGCTACATGGGCGAACGCGCCACCGACCTCGATGACGTCGCCCAGCGTGTGATCGCCGCACTCGGGGGCCGCCCCGCGCCGGGCGTCCCGGAATCCGAAACACCGTTCGTGCTCGTCGCCCACGATCTCGCACCCGCCGACACCGCCATGCTCGACCTGACGAAGGTGCTCGGCCTGGTGACGCGCGAAGGTGGCCCCACCTCGCACACCGCGATCCTCGCCCGGGAGAAAGCGATCGTGGCCGTCGTCGGCGTCGCCGGAGCGGACACCATCGGCGACGGCACCGAAGTGGTCGTGGACGCCAGCACGGGCACGGTCACGGTCGCACCGGATGAGGAGACGAGCGCGGAGGCGCGACGCAGGATCGAGGAGCGCGCATCCGCCCTCTCCGGCGACGTGGAACCGGGCGCGCTCGCCGACGGAACGCCGGTGCCGCTGCTCGCGAACCTCGGCTCGACCAGCGGATCGCAGAAGGCGATCGACGCCGGCGCCGAAGGGGTGGGGCTCTTCCGCACGGAGTTCCTCTTTCTCGACCAGCGGATGGCGCCGACCGTCGAGCAGCAGCGGGAGCAGTACACGGCGCTCCTTTCCGACTTCCCCGGCAAGAAGGTGGTCGTGCGGGTGCTGGATGCCGGCGCCGACAAGCCGCTCGAGTTCCTGAACGACGCCCACGAAGACAACCCGGCATTAGGGCTACGCGGGTTGCGGGCGTTGCGGGCCAACGAGGATCTGTTGCGCGAACAGCTCACGGCCCTCGCCCAGGCGGACGCCGCCACCGACGCCGAACTGTGGGTCATGGCCCCGATGGTGTCCACGGTCGAGGAGACCCGCTACTTCGTGAGCCTGGCGAGCGAGCTCGGCCTGAAGACAGTCGGCGTGATGGTCGAGGTGCCGTCCGCCGCGCTGCTGGCCGACCGCATCATCGCCGAGGCCGACTTCGCTTCGATCGGAACGAACGACCTCACTCAGTACACCCTCGCGGCCGACCGCCTCCTCGGCTCGGTCGCCGGCTTCCAGGATCCGTGGCATCCCGCCGTCCTCCGCCTCATCGGCGAAGTCGGGGCCGCAGGAGCCGCGGCCGGCAAGCCCGTCGGGGTCTGCGGCGAGGCTGCGGCCGATCCGCTGCTTGCCGTCGTGCTCGTCGGCCTGGGTGCAACCACCCTCTCGATGTCGCCGGCCGCCATCGCCGACGTTCGCCTGTCCCTGAGACAGCACACCCTTGATCGCGCCCGACAGCTGGCCGCGATCGCGCTGGCCGCCGATGGCGCGGCCGAAGCCCGGGATGCGGTGCGAGCCGCCATCGCGGGAGACCACCCCCACCCACAGAGAAACGAGGCACCACAATGACAACGGCGTCTGAGACCGCGACGACGAAGCCCGGAGGCACGCGCGTTCACGTGCAGCGCTTCGGGACCTTCCTCTCGAACATGGTCATGCCCAACATCCCCGCGTTCATCGCTTGGGGATTCATCACCGCCCTGTTCATCGCAACCGGGTGGCTGCAGAACACCAACTGGGCGATCAGTGGCATCCTCGGCGGCTTCGGGGACCAGGCGAAGATCGGCTGGTCCGGCGCTGCGACGGTGCTCGCCGCCGACCCGAGCGGCCACACCTTCCAGCAGTACGTCGGACTCGTCGGTCCGATGATCACGTACCTGCTGCCCCTTCTCATCGCGAATACCGGCGGCCGCATGGTCTACGGCGTCCGTGGCGGCGTGGTGGGTGCTGTGGCCACGATGGGCGTGATCGTCGGTACCGACATCCCCATGTTCATCGGCGCCATGATTCTGGGCCCGCTCACGGCCTGGCTCATGATGAAGGTCGACAAAATCTGGGAAGGCCGCGTCAAGCCCGGCTTCGAGATGCTGATCGACAACTTCTCGGCCGGCATTCTGGCCGCGATCATGGCGGTCGTCGGCATGATGATAGTCGGTCCGGTGGTGAAGGCGTTCAGCAACGGCGCCAGCGCCGTGGTCGAATGGCTGGTTGGGAACGGCCTGCTGCCTTTCACCAGCATCTTCATCGAGCCCGCCAAGGTCCTGTTCCTGAACAACGCCGTCA
>DASYGJ010000260.1:0-3469 GCA_035999915.1 Leifsonia sp. | reverse complement strand
TTCGGCGCCAGCGTGAGAGGGGGCGTTCTAATCTGGTGACATTGCCGCAGGTTTGCGCCATTATGACCACGATCTCCGGATAATGGGGACGAACCGTCCAAGCGACAGGAGCGATCATTGGCATATGAGAAGAACCCGCTGACGCGATACTTCCTGCATAATCGGGGGCGGCTCATTGACAAGTGGATGCACTATTTCGACATTTACGACCGTCACTTCTCGCCTTACAGATTTCGCCCGATCACCGTCGTGGAGTTCGGAGTTTCTCACGGCGGTTCGCTGCAGATGTGGAAGAAGTATTTCGGAAAACGCGCCCAGCTCACGGGGGTTGATATCGATCCGCGGTGCGCGAATCTTGGTGAAGAACGCATAAACATTGTCATCGGTGACCAGAGTGACCGCGAATTCCTCGCACGACTACGGGATCAGGTCGGTCCCATTGACGTGTTGATCGATGATGGTGGCCACACGATGGAGCAGCAGATCGCGACGTTCGAGGTGATGTGGCCGGCGGTGAAGGTGGGCGGTGTCTATCTGGTGGAGGATCTGCATACCAGCTATTGGGACAATTTCGGCGGCGGCTATCGCAGATCCGGGACCTTTATCGAGTATGCAAAGGCTCTGGTTGATCAGCAGAACGCCTGGTATTCCCGGGACGAGGATGAGCTTGTAGTCGATTCGTACAGCCGAACAATTGCCGGCATGCATGTGTATGACAGTGTGATCGTCCTCGACAAGGGCGATGTCCAGCCTCCTGTTCGCGAGATGCGCGGGAACGCCTCCTTCTGACCTACGCCTTTTTCGTCGATGCTAGCTCCGACGCTGAGGCGGAGGCGGAGGTCAGCGTGACCCGGCAAAGTAGACAATTATCTGTGCAACGTAATCTGGAGACATGGTTATGACGACCGAGAGTGATTCGCACCGTATCACCGTGGGTCATTTGCGCCAGAACCCGGCTCGGATGCTCACGGAGGTGCAGGGCGGTGAGAGGTATGTCATCACAAGCCATGGCCGCCCGGTCGCAGATGTCGTGCCCCACGCTCAGCCGGGATGGGTCCCGGTGGAGCAGGTGAAGAGCCTGCAGGCAAGGAGCGGCGACATTGCCTGGGTCGACGAGCTGCGCGAGCAGCGGGAGGATCAGGACATGCGAGACCCTTGGGCATGAGAGCACTCCTGGACGCCAACCTCGTGGTTTCGCGCGGCGGCGCGCCGAGCGGTGGATGAGCCGGTGTCAACCCGTTGCCGTGGGAGCGCATCCTGCGTACCGTTTGCTGTCTGATGCCGCCGATCCGGAGGCCGCCGACCCAGAGGGAACCCCATGAACCGTGCCGCACTCATCTACAACCCGATCAAGGTCGACGTCGACCGGCTGAAGGAGCAGGTGAAGGCGGCCGAGGAGACGCACGGCTGGGCGGAGACTCTTTGGCTGGAGACCACCGAGGACGAACCCGGAGGCAGCCAGGCGAAGCGTGCCGCGGGTGAAGGTGTCGACCTCGTGATCGCGGCCGGCGGCGACGGCACCGTGCGGGTCGTGGCGGAGCAGTTGGGCGGGTCTGGCATCCCATTGGCGTTGCTGCCATCAGGGACCGGAAACCTGCTCGCCCGCAACCTGGATCTCACCCTCGACGACGTGGAGCACTCGCTGCAGACGGCTTTCACAGGATCGGACCGACCGATCGACATGGGCGTCATCGAGACACGAGACGGCGACACCGGGACCAAACGTGCGTCCTACGTCGTGATGGCCGGCGTCGGTCTGGACGCGAAGATGCTCGCGAACACCGATGACGAGCTGAAGGCCAAGGCGGGCTGGCTCGCCTACGTCCATGCCATTGGAAAGGCTCTTCGCGACAAGAACCAACTGCACGTGCGCTTCCGTCTCGACGGTCGCGGTGTGCACGACGTGCGTGCCCATACGATCATGGTCGGCAACTGCGGTTCGCTTCCCGCCAACATCCTGCTGCTTCCGGAGGCGTCGGTCGACGACGGCGAGTTCGACATCGTGATGCTGCGTCCTGAAGGATTCTTCGGCTGGGTGCAGATCACGTCCAAAATCTTCTGGGAGAACGGCATCTTGCGCCGCACAACGGCCGGTCGCAAACTGATGGGCCTCACCAAGGAGGTTCGAGCGCTCAACTACCTCCGCGGCAAGGAGCTCGTCCTCAAATTCAGTCGCCCCGAAGAGGTCGAGCTCGACGGCGACAGCTTCGGCCGCGCTACCGCCATCCGCACCTGGATCGATCCGAAGAGCCTCGTTATCCGCGTGCCCGCTGGGTAGGGGCGGACGACTCGTTGCGGGCGCGGAAGGCGACCATGTTCATCCGGTTGCCGCAGCGGATGCTGCAGAAGCGCTTCGAGCCGTTGCGTGAGAGGTCGAGCAGCAGCCCGGTACAGTCGTCGGCGCCGCACACACGCAACCGCCCGGTCTCGGACGAGCGGATGACGTCGACGAGCGCCATCGACACCTCCACCCGGATGCGCTCGGCGAGGGGCGCATCCTGAGCGGTGGCGTGGAGGTGCCAGTCGAACCCGTCGTGCCTGAGGAGGTAGGGGAGGGCCCGCGCCTCGCTCAGCATCGCGTTGACCTCGAGGGCCATGTCATCGCGGCTGAGCGTCCAGGCCCGGCGGATGCGGTCCCGCGTCGCGAGCACATCCCGCAGCTCCGCCTCGTCACCGTCGACGCGTCCCGAATACTGCTCATCGCGCACGAAGGCGATGAGCTGCTCGGGGGTGGAGAGCTCGTCTTCGCCGCTGCGCGACGCGCTCGAGGTGGTGTTGCCGAGCGATACCGCGAATTCCAGCGCATCCTCTGCGTCAGGGGCAAAATGCAAATTGACTCCTTACCTAGGACGAGACTAGCGTCAGGATCATAGCCCATCAACACCCCTGACCTTGGATTCGTCATGAAGCGCACATCCACCTCGTTCGGCCTCGTCATCGCCGTACTCGCGGCCGCGACATTCGGCCTCTCGGGAGCGTTCGTCAAGCCGCTTCTCGAGGCCGGCTGGAGTCCGGCCGCCGCTGTGACCGTCCGCGCGCTCACCGGCGGGATCGTGCTGGCGCCGGTGGCCGTCGTGCTGCTCCGCGGGCGTTGGTCCACTCTGTGGCAGGGCCGCTGGCGCGTTCTCGGGATGGCTTTGATCGGGGTCGCCGGAACCCAGTTGGTCTACTTCGCGGCGATTCAACGGATCCCGGTGAGCACCGGCATCCTGATCGAGTACTTGGCGCCGTTGTTGCTCGTGGCTTTTGTTTGGGCGCGCACCCGCCGTATGCCGAAACGCGTAGTGCTTATCGGGTCGGTCGTCGCCGTAGCCGGGCTCATCATGGTGGTGTCGCCGGACGGCGGCGGTGCGATCGATCCACTCGGGCTGGTTCTGGCCATCGTGGCGATGGTCGGATGCGCGGCCTTCTACGTGATCGCCGCCCGCCCGAGTGACGGCCTCCCGCCGGTCGCCCTCGCGGCCGCAGG
>DASYGJ010000259.1:0-15548 GCA_035999915.1 Leifsonia sp. | reverse complement strand
GCTGCGGCCGCTGGCCGACGCATCGCTCGGCTTCGCGCAAGCAGTCTCCTGAGCGCGAACAGGGTCACCGCACGCACCGTCGAGCCGGTATCCTTGTGACCATGGCACGCAAGGACAAATCCACCAAGGAGCCCGGCCGTCTGAAGCAGATGTGGCAGGTCTTCCAGATGACCCGGCGGTACGACAACCGGGCCCTCGCATACATCATCGGCGGCTTCGCCCTTCCGGTGATCCTCGGTGTCGTCGTGTCGCTGTTGTTCTCCGACGGCAACGTCTTCAGCATCGTCCTCTGGATCATCGCCGGCGTCCTCGCCGGTGTGCTGATCGCCCTGATCATCCTCGGCCGTCGAGCGGAGCGCGCCGCATACTCTCAGATCGAGGGCCAGCCGGGCGCCGTCGGCGCGGTGTTGCGCAGTTCCCTGAAACGCAGCTGGCGCGGCTCGGAAATGCCCATCGCCGTCAACGGCAAGACACAGGACGCGATCTACCGCGCCGTCGGCCGCGGCGGCGTCGTGCTGATCAGCGAGGGACCCAAGTCGCGCACATCCCGGATGAGCGATGAAGAGCGCCGCAAGGTCGGCCGCGTTCTGCCGAACGTCCCGGTCACGCTCATCACGGTCGGACCCGACCAGGATTCGGTGGCCCTGCACAAGATCCCCCGTACCCTGGCGAAGATCAAACCGACGCTCACCAAGGCCGAGGTGATGGCGATCAGCAACCGCCTGCAGTCGCTCGAGAACCCGATGCCGATTCCCAAGGGCGTCGACCCGCTCAAGGCCCGGGCGCAGCGCGCTCGCTAGGGCCGCGCCCGCGCGACCCGGTCGCGCGCGCCCAGTCCCGTCGACCCCGGCCCGTCGACCCCGGCCCGTCGACCCCGCAGAAAGTAACAGCCGAGTCCACGGACTCTCTGCGGACTCGGCGGCTTTCGGCCGATTTTGTGTGGACTCGGCGGTTGGCAGGCTTGACCGGTCAGGCGCGGATGAGAACGGTCCCGGCGATCTTGTCGTGGAAGCCGCGCTGGTCCGAGTCCCAGACGAGCGCCGGAACGGCGACGCACAGCAGCAGGCTCCGGACGACCGGACGCCAGAGCCCCACCCAGCCTCCGCGGATCGGCACGACGCGCATCCCGAAAAGCCGGTGCCCGATGCTGCCACCGATCGTCGGGATGAACACGATCTGCATCACGGCGAAGATGAGGATGTTCGCAAACGGGTCGTACTGGAAGAATGCCCACGAAATGAGCGCGGCGAGGCCCCAGTCGACGACGATCGCGCCGATGCGACGCCCGGCCCGGCCAACGGAACCGCGACCCGTCTCGGGAAGCCCGAGGCGTTCGCCCGGAAAACGACTCGGGGCGATCGGTCCGGATCGGGAATTCTGGGGGTTCTGGGGCACCCGAAGAGTGTACCTGTGCGCCCTGATACGCCGAAAAGGTGAGCCCCGATACGCCGAAAAGGCGGGCCCTGTAACATGCCGGAAACATTAGTGTCACCGCCGGGAAACTCCATTCCCCTAGGTTGGGGACGTGGGCTGCAGGTGCAGTCCGCGCCGCTTCAACCCATTGGGAGTCCTCCGCATGTTCCGTGATTCTTCCGAGGTGCTCAAGTTCATCAAGGACACTGACGTCAAGTTCCTTGATATCCGCTTCACCGACCTTCCCGGCGTGCAGCAGCACTTCAACATTCCCGCGTCGACTGTCGACGAGGAATTCTTTTCCGTCGGCCAGCTGTTCGACGGCTCGTCCATCCGCGGTTTCGCGTCGATCCACGAGTCGGACATGCAGCTGATCCCCGACGTTTCGACCGCTTACGTCGACCCGTTCCGCGTCGAGCGCACCCTGATCATGGTCTTCGACATCTACAACCCGCGAAACGGGGAGATCTACTCGAAGGACCCGCGCCAGGTCGCCAAGAAGGCGGAGAAGTACCTCGCTTCTACAGGCATCGCCGACACCGCGTTCTTCGCCCCCGAAGCCGAGTTCTACATCTTCGACGATGTACGGTACGAGGTGAACCAGCACTCGAGCTTCTACTCGGTGGACTCCGAAGAGGGAGCCTGGAACACCGGTCGCACCGAAGAGGGCGGAAACCTCGCCAACAAGACCCCGTACAAGGGCGGCTACTTCCCGGTCAGCCCGGTCGACAAGCAGGCCGACCTGCGCGACGACATCTCGCTCAAGCTGATCGACGCCGGACTCATCCTCGAGCGCGCTCACCACGAGGTGGGCACGGGCGGCCAGGCCGAGATCAACTACCGCTTCGACACGATGGTGCACGCGGCCGACGACCTCCTCAAGTTCAAGTACATCGTGAAGAACACGGCGGAGAACTGGGGCAAGGTTGCGACGTTCATGCCGAAGCCACTCTTCGGCGACAACGGCTCCGGGATGCACACCCACCAGTCGCTGTGGAACGACGGCAAGCCGCTGTTCTACGATGAGGCCGGATACGGTGGCCTTTCCGACGTCGCACGCTGGTACATCGGCGGTCTGCTGAAGCACGCGCCCGCGGTTCTCGCATTCACGAACCCGACGGTGAACTCCTACCACCGCCTGGTTCCAGGCTTTGAAGCGCCGGTCAACCTGGTCTACTCGGCCGGTAACCGTTCGGCGTCGATCCGCATCCCGATCACCGGAACCAACCCGAAGGCCAAGCGCATCGAGTTCCGCGCCCCGGATGCTTCCGGCAACCCGTACCTCGCCTTCGCCGCCCAGCTCATGGCCGGTCTCGACGGCATCAAGAACCGCATCGAGCCGCACGAGCCGGTCGACAAGGACCTTTACGAGCTTCCGCCCGAGGAGGCCAAGAACATCCCGCAGGTCCCCGGCACCCTCGCCGAGGTGCTCGACGCGCTCGAAGCCGACCACGACTTCCTGCTCGCGGGTGGCGTGTTCACTCCGGAGCTCATCGAGACCTGGATCGACTACAAGCGCGAGAAGGAGATCAAGCCCCTCGCGCAGCGTCCGCACCCGTTCGAATACGAGCTGTACTTCGGCGTGTAACGAATCGCTTGCTCAGAGAGGCCGCATCCTTCGGGGTGCGGCCTCTTCGTTTTGCGGATGGTCGTGCGGGTCAGGCTGTTGTCGGGGACGGGCGTTCGGGCGCGCCGTAGAAGGAGCGTTCGAAGACGGCACGGGCACGGCGGGTGACCGCGAGATAGTCCTGTTCGAGCCGGCTCGCCGAGCCGGGCGGGTATTCGAGGAGGCGGGCCACTCCGTCGAGCTGCACGCGGTCGGAGGGCAGAACGTCCGCCGTCTTGTTGGTCCAGAGAGTCATCGCCGAGCGTGCCCGGGAGGCGAACACCCACGCGTCGCGCAGCTTTGCCGCATCCTCTTCGCTGACGAAGCCGCTCGCCGCGGCCTCCGCAAGCGCCCCAAGGGTCGACGTCGTCCGCAGCGCCGGCACGGCCGCGGCATGCTGCAATTGGATGAGCTGCACGAACCATTCCACGTCGCTGAGCGATCCGCGTCCGAGTTTCAGGTGTCGCGTCGGATCCGCGCCCTGCGGGAGGCGTTCGTTCTCGACCCTCGCCTTGATCCGTCGCACCTCACGCACCGCCTGCTCGCCGATCTGTGCTGGATAGCGCACCTCGTCGGCGACGCTCTCGAAGTCGGTGAGCAGCGCCGTGTCGCCGGCCACCCCGCGAGCCCGGAGCAGGGCCTGGGCCTCCCAGGTGAGCGACCAGCGGCGATAGTACGCCCGGTATGACTCCAGGGAGCGCACCGGCGTGCCATTCTTGCCTTCCGGTCGCAGGCCGATATCGAGGTCGAGCGGAATCCTGTTGTCTTCGGTGAGCCGATTGAGATCGGAGACGATCGCGAGAGCGGCCTTGTGCGCCGCATCCTGGTCGTCCCCGAGGTCCCGGAAGACGTACATGACGTCGGCGTCGGAGCCGAAACCGAGTTCACGTCCGCCGAACCTGCCCATGCCGATCACCCCGAACTCGAGGCGATCGCGGTCACCGCGGGCGGCTCTGACCGCATCGAGCACACCGGCGATCACGTTCTCGGTCACCGCGGTCAGCCCTTCGGCGAGTTCCCCGATCGTCGCGAAACCGAGGATGCCCGAGAAAGCGAGCCGGAGAACTTCACGCCGCCGCGCCGCACGCAACGCGGCCGCCGCCGTCTCCGGCGATTGGTGGCGGGCGAGGATCGCGCGCGTCTCCTCGCGCAACAAGCCGGCTGAGCGCGGGCGCAGGTCTTCCTCGGACTCCAGCCAGGCGACGGATTCCGGGATGCGCCCCAGCAACTCGCCGGCGAACCGCGAGCCCGACAGGACCCGCGTGAGACGCTCGGCCGCGCCGGTGGAATCGCGCAGCATCCGCAGATACCAGTGCGTCGAACCGAGGTCCTCACTGAGGCGGCGGAACGTGAGGAGGCCGTAATCGGGATCCGCGCCGTCGGCGAACCACTGCAGCATCACGGGGAGCAGGTGGCGCTGGATGGTGGCTCGGCGGGACACTCCCCCGGTCAGCGCGCCGATGTGAGCGAGCGCACCCCTCGGGTCGAGAAAGCCGATCGCCGCCAGACGCGCCTCGGCCTGTGCGCTCGTGAGGCCGGCCTCGCCGGTGAGCTTCGAGTCCTCACTGGGGGTCGCGGCGACAGCGCTGAGCAGTGGCCGGTAGAAGAGCCGCTCGTGCAGGCCGCGCACGCGGTGCTTGATCGCCGTCCAGGTCTCCAGAAGCTGGGTCGCACCCGTGGCGAGTCCGCTCGCCCGAGCCAGGACGCGCACATCCCCTTCGTCGCGGGGCATCAAATGGGTTCGGCGTAACTGGCGCAACTGCAATCGGTGTTCGAGCAGTCGGAGCGTGCGGTAGTCGCGCGAGAAGTCGGCGGACTCTTCGCGCCCGATATAGCCCTGCGAGGCGAGGGCGGCCAGCGCTGGTAGCGTCGCCCGCTGATGAACGCGGTCGTCGGTCTGCCCGTGCACGAGCTGGAGCAGCTGCACCGTGAACTCGACATCGCGGAGCCCGCCCGGCCCGAGTTTCAGCTGGTATTCGACCTCGTCGTCGGGGATGTGGTCGGTGACGCGTTCGCGCATCCGCTGCACCGACTCGACGAAATTCTCGCGCGACGCGCTGTTCCAGACTTTCGGCGCCAGCGCGTCGACATACCGCTGTCCGAGATCGAGGTCTCCGGCGAGCGGCCTGGCCTTGAGCAGGGCCTGGAACTCCCAGCCCTTCGCCCACCGGTCGTAATAGGCGAGGTGCGATTCGAGTGTGCGTACCAGCGCGCCGTCCTTGCCTTCAGGGCGAAGGTTCGGGTCAACCTCCCACAGGCCGGGCTCGATCGCCGGCGCGTCGATTCCGCGCATCATGAGCATGGCGAGGCGGGTGGCGATGTCGACCGCTCGGCCGTTCGAGACGCCGGCCTGCTCATCCCCTTCGGCTACGAAGATCACGTCGACATCGCTGACGTAGTTGAGTTCGCGGGCTCCCGCCTTGCCCATCCCGATCACGGCGAACCGGGTGGCGCGCACCTCGTCCTCCGGAAAGCGCCCAGGACCGGACCCACTCGTCTGCCGGCGGGCGACCGCGATCGAGGCCTCCAGAGCGGCGCCGGCGAGATCGGCCAACGCGGCAGCCACGGCGTCGAGCCCATTGACCGGGTCGGCCTGCTCTAAGTCGAAGCTGGCGAGCTGCGCAAGTCGACGGCGGTAGCGGATGCGGAGAGCCGTCCACGCCTCCTCCTCCGTCAGCTGCGCAAAACCGTCCACGGCACCGACTGAATCGAGCAGATCGTCGCGGAACTCCTCGGCGGTGGGAATCCACTCGGCCGGCTCGGCAAGGGCGGCCAACTCGTCGGGCTGCCGCAGGAAGAACTCGGCCAGCCCCTGGGACGCGCCGATCGTGCGCAGCAGGCGCCGCGCATCCCCCTCGTCGGCCAGGAGCCGGGAAACGCGCTCGGGCGCGCGCCGCACCAGGGTCAGCGTCGACGCCAGCGCCGCGTCAGGGTCCGCCGCGCCGGCGAAAGCGGGCAACAGCCGATCGACCGTCTGCCCGGAGAGATCTGCGAGTTCGTCGAGCTGTGATCGCACCGAACTCAGGCCGACGAAGCCAGACCGCGCCAGAGTGGTCAGGGAGAGCTGGTCGCGGTTCATCAAGCGGTGCCGGACGGCGGCCTAGAGGATCTCGAGGTTGGTGCGCAGTTCATACGGCGTCACCTGGGCGCGGTAGGCACTCCACTCCTGCCGCTTGTTGAGCAGCACATAGTTGAACACCTGCTCCCCGAGGGTCTCGGCGACAAGCTCCGATTCCTCCATCAGCTGGATGGCGTGGTCGAGGCTCGCTGGCAGCTGGTTGTAACCGAGTGCGCGCCGTTCCGCGTCGTTCAGCGCCCAAACATTGTTCTCGGCCTCCGGCGGCAGCTCGTACTGCTCCTCGATGCCCTTGAGGCCGGCGGCCAGCAGGAGCGAGAAAGCGAGATACGGGTTGGCCGCCGAGTCGATCGCGCGGTACTCGACGCGTGAACTCTGACCCTTGTTCGGCTTGTAGAGCGGAACGCGCACGAGCGCGGACCGGTTGTTGTGACCCCAGCAGACGAAGCTGGGCGCCTCGTCACCGCCCCAGAGGCGCTTGTAAGAATTGACGAACTGGTTGGTGACCGCGGTGATCTCGGGCGCGTGCTTAAGCAGGCCGGCGATGAAGTGACGGCCGATCTTGGAGAGCTGATATTCGGCGCCCGCCTCGAAGAAGGCATTGGTGTCGCCCTCGAAGAGGGACATGTGGGTGTGCATCCCCGAGCCCGGGTTTCCGGAGAGCGGCTTGGGCATGAACGTGGCGTAGACACCCTGCTCGATCGCCACCTCTTTGATCACCGTGCGGAAGGTCATGATGTTGTCTGCGGTGGTGAGCGCGTCGGCATACCGCAGGTCGATCTCGTTCTGACCGGGACCCGCCTCGTGATGGCTGAACTCGACTGAGATACCGAGGTCTTCGAGCATCCGCACCGACCGGCGACGGAAGTCGTGCGCAGTACCGCCCGGGACGTTGTCGAAGTATCCTGCCGAGTCGACCGGTTCGGGGCCGTCGGGACCGTAGGCCGAAGACTTCAGCAGGTAGAACTCGATCTCGGGATGCGTGTAGAAGGTGAACCCGCGATCGGCCGCCTTCTCGAGAGTGCGCTTGAGCACGTTGCGCGGATCGGACACCGACGGCAGTCCGTCCGGGGTGGTGATGTCGCAGAACATGCGGGCGGTCGGGTCGATCTCCCCGCGCCACGGCAGGATCTGGAAAGTGGTGGGGTCCGGATGCGCGAGCAGGTCGGATTCGTAGGCGCGGGTCAGACCCTCGATCGCCGAGCCGTCGAACCCGAGACCTTCGCTGAACGCGCCCTCGACCTCGGCCGGCGCGATCGCGACCGACTTGAGCGTTCCGACGACGTCGGTGAACCACAGCCTCACGAACTTGATGCCACGCTCCTCGATCGTGCGAAGAACGAAGTCGCGCTGCTTGTCCATCCTGCCCCTTTCGTCAGCTTCCCCAGACTACCGGTTGAGGGTGCCTGTCGAGTGCGCATTGCGCGGTGTCCCGTGCCTGTTTCGGCCGAGGCCTGCGTCACTAGACTGGGCCCATGTCCGAGCCGTCGCCGATGCCCTCCGTCACGCCGCCGTCGATGCAGTCGCTCAAGCGGGTGCGCACAAGACACTTCCAGGCCGCCAAGGAGGAAGGCGCCAAGTTCACAGGCCTCACGAGCTACGACCAGCTCACGGCCCAGATCTTCGACGCCGCGGGAATCGACTTCCTGCTCGTCGGCGATTCGGCCGGCAACAACGTACTCGGCTACGAGACGACCCTCCCGGTGACGGTGGACGACCTCATCCCGCTCACCCGCGCGGTGGCCGGCGCCGTCAATCGCGCGTTCGTCGTCGCCGACATGCCGTTCGGCTCGTATGAGACGGGCGCTCTCGAAGCATTGCACACCGCCGTGCGGTTCATGAAGGAGACGGGCGCGCACGCGGTCAAACTCGAGGGAGGCGTGCGTAGCGCCGACCAGATCCGCCGGATCGTGGATGCGGGGATCCCCGTCATGGCGCACATCGGCTTCACCCCGCAGAGTGAGCACGGCCTCGGCGGCCACCTCATCCAGGGCCGCGGGGAAGGAGCAGAACAGGTTCTCGCCGACGCTCACGCAGTGGAAGACGCAGGTGCTTTCGCCGTTGTCATGGAGATGGTGCCTGCAGCCGTCGCGGCGCGCGTCACGGCCGAGCTGCGCATCCCGACGATCGGCGTGGGCGCCGGACCCGATGTGGACGGTCAGCTCCTCGTCTGGACGGACTGGGCCGGACTGAGCACCGGCCGCATCCCGAAATTCGTCAAGCAGTACGCCGACCTCAAAGGCGTGCTGACGGATGCGGCGGCCGCCTTCAAAGCGGACGTACAGGCCGGGTCGTTCCCAACTCAGGAGCACAGCTTCTAGCGCTGACCCCGCCCAAAGTAGCCGCCGAGTGCGCAGACTTTCAGCGGTCTCGGTGGTTTTTGGCCGATTTTGTGTGTACTCGGCGGTTGGCTAGCGGTCGTCGGCGGTAGTCGGCGGTCGCTAGCGGTCGTCGCGCGCGTCTTCCTCAGCCCACTTGGCACTGTTCTCGCGCAGCTTCTCGAGCGCGTGCTCGGCCTCTTCGTGGGTATCGAACGGTCCGACCCGGTCGGGGGCGGGCGAGAGGAATCCCTGCTCCACCTGGCCGGTCTTCATGTTGTACCAGTAGCGGTGCTCCGCGTCCTGCTTGATCCCGTAGTCGTCCTCGCCGGTCATAAGCTTGATCCTATGCCCAAGGATTCCGACGGTCACCTCATCCCCGGCCGCATCTCGCCGATGCGCCCCGTGCCGGCGAGCATCCCGCGCCCGGAATATGTCGGAAGGAAGGGACCGGCGCGGTACACCGGCGACGACGTCTACACGTCGGCGGAGATCGAGCTCATCCGGGAGTCCGGACGGATCGCCGCGCGAGCGATCGCGCTGGTCGGCGAGGCCGTGCGTCCCGGCGTCACGACCGAGGAGCTGGACGTGATCGGCCACGAGTTCCTGCTCGCCAACGACGCGTATCCGTCCACTCTTGGCTACCGCGGCTACCCCAAATCGATGTGCAGCTCCGTGAACGAAGTGATCTGCCACGGGATCCCCGACGACACGGTGATCGAAGACGGCGACATCGTGAACATCGACATCACCGCATTCAAGAACGGATTCCACGGGGACAGCAACCAGACCTTCATCGCGGGTGAAGCGTCCGAAGAGGTCGCATTGCTGGTGGGTCGCACCCGCGAGGCGCTGAACCGTGGCATCAAGGCGGTGGCACCGGGCCGGCAGGTGAACGTGATCGGCCGGGCCATCGAGTCGTACGCGAAACGGTTCGGCTACGGCGTCGTGCGTGACTTCACCGGGCACGGTGTCGGCGCCGCTTTCCACTCCGGGCTGATCATCCCCCACTACGACTCGGCTCCGGCGTACGACACCGAGATGAAGGTCGGGATGGTGTTCACGATCGAGCCGATGCTCACCCTCGGTACCCACGAATGGGACATGTGGGCCGACGACTGGACGGTCGTGACGCGCGATCGGAGCATCACGGCACAGTTCGAGCACACCCTCGTGGTGACCGAGCGCGGAGCCGAGGTGCTCACCCTTCCGTGAGCCGGGCCGCAGACCGGTAGATTCGTCCCCATGAGTTCGAACAGCACCGCCATCGGAATCGACATCGGAGGAACCGGAATCAAGGGAGGTCTGGTCGACCTGCAAACCGGTGAACTTCTCAGCGACAGGATCAAATTGCCGACGCCCGAAGGCGGGAAGCCCGACGACATCGTCGAGACCACGAAGGAGATCCTCGACAAGCTCGCAGCCGAGGACCCGGATGCCCCGGTCGGTGTGTGCTTCCCCGCGATCGTCAGCCACGGGGTCACGCTGTCGGCCGCGAATGTGTCGAAGGAGTGGATCGGCCTTCATGCCGAAGACCTCTTCGAGAAGGCACTCGCCCGCGACATCCATTTCGTCAATGACGCGGATGCGGCCGGGTACGCCGAGACCCGGTTCGGGGCGGCGAAGGACAAGAACGGCCTCGTTATCATGACGACGCTGGGCACAGGCATCGGTTCGGCGCTCATCTACGACGGCGTGCTCATCCCGAACGCCGAACTCGGCCACATCGAGATCGACGGACACGACGCCGAGTCGAGAGCCGCATATTCGGCCAAGGAACGCGAGGACCTTAGCTGGGAGAAGTGGACCAAGCGCCTGCAGAAGTACTACACCGCGCTCGAGTTCCTGTTCACCCCCGACCTGTTCATCGTGGGCGGAGGCGTCTCGAAGAACTACAAAGACTTCCTCCCGCTGCTCGATCTGAAGACTGAGATCGTTCCGGCCGTGCACCGCAATAACGCCGGGATCCTCGGGGCGGCGGCGCTGGCGGTGCAGAAGGTCCACTAACCGTGCCACGTGGTCAGCTGCGGATCATGCTCGGAGCCGCACCGGGCGTCGGGAAGACCTACGCGATGCTCGAGGAGGGCAAGCGGCTCGAGGCTCTCGGCAAAGACGTCGTGGTGGCGGTCGTCGAGACGCACGGCCGCGCCGCCACAGCGTCGATGCTGGATGGGCTGGAGGTCGTTCCACGCAAGACGGTGACCCATCGCGGAGTGGAGCTGTCGGAACTCGATCTCGAGGCGGTGCTCGCACGTGGGCCGCAGATCGCCCTCGTCGACGAGCTCGCCCACACGAACGCTCCCGGCTCGGTCAACGCGAAACGGTGGGAGGACGTCGATGTGATGCTCGCGGCCGGAATCGATGTGATGTCGACGGTGAACATCCAGCACATCGAGTCGCTCAACGACGTGGTCGAACAGATCACCGGAACGCAGCAGCGGGAGACGATTCCCGATTCGGTGCTGAGGCGCGCCGATCAGATCGAGGTCGTCGACCTTGCGCCGCAGGCCCTCCGGGACCGCCTCGCCGACGGTGTCGTCTATCCCGCAGCCCGCATCGACGCCGCGCTCTCCAACTACTTCCGGCTCGGCAACCTCACCGCACTGCGCGAACTCGCGCTGCTCTGGCTGGCCGACGAAGTCGACAGCTCGCTTCAGCGGTACCGCGCCGAACACGGGATCGCCGGAAAATGGGAGGCCCGGGAACGGGTCGTGGTCGCGCTCACCGGCGGTCCGGAAGGGGACACCCTACTACGACGCGGCGCCCGGATCGCAGCCCGTTCGGCGGGGGGCGAACTCCTCGCGGTGCACGTGACGAGCCAGGATGGGCTGCGGGAGCCCGATCCAGGAGCTCTGGCCGCCCAGCGCGCCCTGGTGGAACAGCTCGGCGGAACGTATCACCAAGTGGTCGGAGACGACATCCCCCGGGCACTGGTCGAGTTCGCGCGCGGCTCGAACGCGACCCAGCTGGTGATCGGCGTCAGTCGACGCGGACGCCTTGCCGCTCTGCTCACCGGCCCTGGGATCGGTTCGACGGCGATCCGCGAATCCGGCGACATCGACGTGCACATCGTCTCTCACTCGCAGGCCGGGGGGCGCCCGTCGCTGCCGGGCGGCCGTGGCGGACTGACGATTCGGCGGCGCATGTACGGCTTCGTGCTCGCGCTGGTCGGCGGTCCGCTCCTGACCTGGCTCCTCACCGCAGTCCGCTCTCCGGACTCCCTGACGAGCGATGTGCTGAGCTATCAGCTCCTGGTCGTGCTCGTCGCCCTCCTCGGCGGCATCTGGCCCGCATTGTTCGCAGCGATGCTCTCCGGGATCACACTCGACTTCTTCTTCGTCGCGCCGCTCTACACGATCACGATCAACCAGCCACTCCATCTGCTGGCTCTCGTTCTCTTCCTCGTGATCGCCGCCCTGGTCAGCATCGTCGTCGATCAGGCGGCGCGGCGCAGCCGGTCGGCCAAGAGGGCGGCCGCGGAATCCGAGCTCCTCGCGACGGTGGCCGGGGGCGTGATCCGAGGAGAGGATACGCTGCAAGCCCTCATCGCCCGCACCCGCGAGGCCTTCGGCCTGACCAGCGTGCGGCTTCTCGACGGCGACGAGGTGCTCATCGCCGACGGTGAGCCCGCCGGTGCCGAAAACACGAGCACTATGCCGGTCGGTTCGCGGGCGACCCTCGAACTCTCCGGGCGCGACCTCGCCGCCGCCGATCGTCGTCTCCTCGCGGTGATCGTCACGCAGTTGGATGCGTCCCTCGAACACAGCGACCTTGCCGCAACCGCCAGCGAACTCGCGCCGTTGGCCGAGACCGACCGGGTGCGGAGCGCACTCCTCGCCGCGGTAGGGCACGACCTTCGGCGCCCCCTCGCGGCAGCGACGGCTGCGGTCACGACACTCCGGCAGCAGGACATCCGGTTGAGCGAGGAAGACCGGGAGACACTCCTCGAGACCGCCGAGGAGAGTCTCGGCGGGCTGGCCTCGCTTGTCACTAATCTGCTCGATGTGAGCCGTGTCCAGGCCGGCGTGCTTGCGGTGTCGCTCGCCGCGGCCGACCTCGACGACATCGTGCCTTCCGCTCTTGACGAACTCTCGCTCGGACCGGCCGAGGTGCACCTCGACCTGCCGGCCGGGCTTCCCGCGGTCCGTACCGACGCCGTGCTGTTGCAGCGGGTGCTCGTCAATCTGCTCAGCAATGCGCTGCGGTACAGCCCTCCGGATGCGCGCCCGGTGCTCTCGGCCAGCGAATTCGGCGGCCAAGTGGAGCTGAGAGTGATCGACCACGGACCGGGCATCCCGGATGAGCGACGCGAAGCCGTCTTCGTACCGTTCCAGCGGCTCGGCGACACCGACAACGACGCCGGCATCGGATTGGGTCTAGCACTCTCGAAAGGTTTCGTCGAAGGCATGGGCGGCACCCTCGAAGCCGAGGACACTCCCGGCGGAGGCCTCACGATGGTCGTCTCGCTGCCCGTCGCGGCGTCCGGACCAGCGGGATCCACGACCCCCGAAGGAGGCCGCGCGTGAGAGTTCTGATCGCGGACGACGACCAGCAGATCCTGCGCGCTCTGCGCATCCTGCTCACCGCCCGCGGCTACGACGTGATCGTGGCGCGCACCGGGGCCGAGGCACTCCGCCAGGCCGTCGAGCACCATCCCGACCTGGTGATGCTCGACCTCGGCATGCCGGAACTGGACGGCATCGAGGTGATCGAGGGCCTGCGCGGCTGGAGCGCCGTTCCCATCCTCGTCGTCTCCGGGCGCACCGACTCTCACGACAAGGTCGATGCCCTCGACGCCGGCGCCGACGACTACGTCACGAAGCCCTTCGCTGCGGACGAACTGCTCGCGCGCATCCGGGCCCTCACCCGCCGCCAGCCCGCCGCAGCCGACGAACCGGTGGTGTCGTTCGGCGACGTCTCGGTGGACCTCGCCGCGCATCAGGTCACGAGACGAACCCCGACGGGGACCGAACACGTTCGACTCACTCCGACGGAGTGGGCGATTCTCGAGGTGCTCGTGCGCAACCCGCGCCGTCTGGTGACGCGGCAGTCGCTGCTCACACAGGTGTGGGGGCCGCAGTACACGAACGACACCGGCTATCTGCGGCTCTACCTCGCGCAGCTTCGCAAGAAACTGGAGCCGGTGCCGGCGCATCCGCGTCATCTGCTGACGGAACCCGGCATGGGCTACCGCTTCTCACCTGACGGATCGGACGATGGATCGCCCGTCGGATCGGCCCTGGGCAGCTGAGGGCCACCGGCCACCGGCCGACGGCCGACGGCGAGTCAGGGAATGGGCCGGCTGCTACGCCGGGTTCTGTCCGGGTGCGTGAGCACCGTGGACGGCCATCTCTCTCGGGACGACGTTGCCGCCGCCCTCTAGCGGTCTACCCGGAAACTCAGCGAGCAGCCTCAACGTTTCCTGTCTGACCTTGCTCCGGACGAGGTTTACCGAGCCGACCGGGTCACCCCGGTCGCTGGTGGGCTCTTACCCCACCGTTTCACCCTTACCCCTCGGATCGGAATCCGAGAGGCGGTCTGTTCTCTGTGGCACTGTCTCGCGGGTTACCCCGGGTGGGTGTTACCCACCGCCCTGCTCTGTGGAGCCCGGACGTTCCTCGGCGGCCCGCCGAAGCGGACCGACGCGACCGTCTTGCCGGCCCATTCGCCGTTCAGCCTACCGTGCTCGACGGGCGCCTGTCAGAGACCCGACTCCTCGTTGCGGATAAGGATGGCGCCGCTGTCGGGACACAGAACGACGTCGTCAGGCGCGGCACGGCGGATGACCGACAGGTCGGACTCGGTGAGCTTCACATTGCTTCCCATCGACACTCCGCGCACCAGGAGCGCCGCCCCGATGCCGTACCGGCCGCGCTGCTTCTCGTAGAGCTCGATGAGGTCGGCGGGGATCGTGCCGGCGATGGTGGCGCGATCGGTGACGAGCGCTTTGCGCTGCGCATCCACCTTGGCCAGTTCCTCGCCGCGGGCCGCCTCGAGCGCCGCCACACGGCTGGCGAGGTCTGCCCGCTCCGACTCGACCGCCGCGAGGGTCTCCTCGTAGTCCTCGACCCGTTCCATCACCGTGAGCTCGATCTCCTCGAGGTCGTCGCGGCGCTTGCTCAGCGAGGCCAGTTCACCCTCGAGCGCCTGCACGTCTTTGGTGGACGAGGTCTGTTGCAACCGGGATGCGTCGCGCTCCATCCGCGCCTCGACGACCTCGACATCCGATTCGATCCGCTTGAGTTCCGTGCGGGCGTCTTCGAGTTCGCCGGTTCGGGCGATCCAGCGCACGCGAAGCGCGTCGGCCTCCGGCTGAAGCGCAGCGAGCTGGGAATGCTGAGGCAGGTTCTTCGCGGTGTGCTCGAGTTGGGAGAGCCGGGTGTCCACGGTCTGCAGGCGGAGAAGTTCGATCTGGTCTGCGGGGCTGGCTTTCACTGTGGTGAGCTCTTTTCGTGGTTCAGCGGGTCGTCGTTGGCTGGTCTGAGTCGGCTGGTCGTCGTCGGCTGGGTCTGCGGGCCGGGGTCATTGGAGGATCGCGAAGTCCCAAGGGTCGGTGCGCAGCTCACTGACCTCGACCGAGACTCCGGGAAGTGCGGCGCGGAGCTGCTCGGCGGCCGTGTCGAGCCAGAGCCACTCGCTCGCCCAGTGCGAGACGTCGAGCAGCGCCGGTCCCCCGGCGTGCATCGCCTGCTCTCGCGCCTCCGAGGCGGGATGGTGGCGCAGATCGGCGGTGATGTAGACGTCGGCGCCGCGCACCGCATCCGCCGACAGGTACGCATCCCCCGCTCCGCCGCAGAGGGCGACACGGGAGACCGCTTGCCGGTAATCGCCGGAGGCGAGGATGCCCCCGGCCGTGGCCGGCAGGATCTCGGCGAGACGTCGGGCGAGCGCACCGAGTGTTGTCGGCTCGGACAGTGTGCCGACGCGACCGATCCCGGTGATCCCGTCGGGTGCCGCCTCGATCGGTCGGGTGTCGTACAGCCCGAGCCGGGAAGCGAGCACGGCCGAGGTGCCGTCGGCGACGACGTCGGCATTGGTGTGTGCTGCGATGAGCGCGCAATCGGCGCGGATGAGGCGGGCCAGGAGCGCACCCTTGTACCGGTCCTCCGCAACGCTGGTGACACCGCGGAGCAGC
>DASYGJ010000128.1:0-8086 GCA_035999915.1 Leifsonia sp. | reverse complement strand
GAGCTCCGCCAGCTGCCGATCCGAGAACGCCGGCCCGGTCAGCATCACTCCGAACGGGCCGCCCCCCACGTTGCCGGCGGGGATCGCCAGCGCCGCCATGTCCAGGAGGTTCGCGAAGTTCGTGAACCGTCCCATCCGGCTATTCGCTCCGACGGGATCGGCCGCGACCTGCTCGAAAGTGGGATGCCAGGTGGTCGTCGGGGTGAGGAGCGCATCGCAGCCCGCGAGCAGCCGGTGAGCCTCCGAACTCAGCCGGTCCAGGCGCTCGCGGTCGCGGAAGACATCGACCGCAGTCCACTGGTGGCCGTCGAGGACGATTCCCGCAACCGTCTCGTCGATGTCGGATCCGATCAGGTTTCGGTGCCGCTCGATGAAGGATCCGACCGCCGCCGTTCGCTCGGCGACGAAAGCGCCGTCGTAGAGCAGCGCTGCAGCCTCGAGCAGCGGCGCGATGTTCAGCTGCACGATTTCGACACCGGTGGAGGCGAAAGCCTCGACGGCGCGGTCGAACGCCTCCTTCCAACCATCGGCGAGATCGCGGAGGTGCTCGGGTGTCGGGATCGCGAGCCGGGGCACCGTCGAGAGAACCGGACCGGGCCGGGCCGGGCGGCCGAGCGGGTCGGTCTCCTCGACGCCCGCGAGGAGTTCGATTGCGGTCCGCGCCGTCGACAGGTCGCGAGCGAAGACCGTCACGCAGTCGAGCGAGCGGCACGCGGGCACGACTCCTGAGGTCGGAACGTGGCCGCGGGTCGGCTTGACGCCGAGGATCCCGTTGAGAGCGGCCGGAACCCGGCCGGACCCGGCCGTGTCGGTGCCGAGGCCGATGTCGGCGATCCCGAGGGCCACGGCGACCGCCGAACCGGAGGACGAACCGCCGGAGATACGGTCGGGCAACCAGGCGTTGCGCACGGCGCCGTACGGGCTCCGCGTTCCGACCAGTCCCGTGGCGAACTGGTCCAGGTTGGTGCTGCCGAGGACGATCGCGCCGGCTGCCCGCAGCCGGGCGACCGCCGTTGCGTCTGCATCCGGTTCGTAGGCGAATGCCGGGCAGCCGGCCGTTGTGGGCAGGCCGAGCACGTCGATATTGCCTTTCACTGCCGCCGTGCACCCCGCGAGCGGCAACTCGGCTCCGGCGCTGAGCCGCAATTCCAGGGCTTCCGCTTCGAGGAGCGCTTCCTGTTCGCTGCGCAACGTGATCCAGATCTCGGGACGGTCGACCTCGCGGATGCGCTGGTACGCCGCACGCACCCGTTCCGCGATGCGGCTCATGCGTCTCCTCCGATCGCGACGAGAGCTTGCCCGGCGACCACTTGATCCCCGGCCTTCGCGTACACCCCGACCACACGGCCGGCCCGGGGCGCGGTCACGACGGACTCCATCTTCATCGCCTCCACGGAAGCGATGCGCTCGCCGGCTTCGACGACAGCTCCTTCCGCCACATGGAGTTGCCACACCGTGGACAGGAATGGTGCTCCGACAGCCGTCGCCCCGGTCGGAATCGCCACCTCGGCGGCTTCGGCCGCCGGTTCGGCGTCGTGGCGGTCGAACTCTCCTGAGGCCTGCCAGCGCTTGCGCTCCTGCTGAAAGGCATCCGCCTGTCGAGCGCGGAACTCCGCGATCGAAGTCGCCTCGCGGGTCAGGAATCGCTCGTGTTCCGCGATCGAGAACTCGCCGTCGATGGCCTCGAACGACCCCCGGCCCGCATCGGTCTCCGCCCTCAGCTCGAGCAGTTCCTCAGCGGAGACGGGATACCACTCGATGCGGTCGAAGAAGCGCAGCGCCCAGGGGTTCTCCCGGAACAAGCCGCCGCGGCGGAACCGGTTCCACATCTGCACAGTCCGGCCGACCAGCTGGTAACCGCCGGGGCCCTCCATCCCGTAGACGCACAGATAGGCGCCGCCGATGCCCACGGAGTTCTCGGCCGTCCAGGTGCGTGCCGGGTTGTATTTGGTGGTGACGAGCCGATGTCGCGGGTCGAGCGGTGTCGCGACCGGAGCACCGAGGTAGACGTCGCCGAGACCGAGCACCAGGTAGGAGGCGTCGAAGACGGTGCGATGGACGTCCTCGACATCGCGCAGGCCGTTGATCCGCCGGATGAATTCGATGTTGTCCGGAGTCCAGGGTGCGTCATCGCGCACGCCGGCCCTGTAGCGTTCGACGGCCAATCGCGTCGCAGGGTCGTCCCAGGAGAGCGGCAGCCGTACGGTGCGCGACGGGACGGTCAGCTCGTTGGTCGGCGGGATGGACTGCTCCAGCTCCCTCAGCAGACGCCCGGCGTCCGTTGCGCGAAGCACGCTCGCATCCGTGTGGACCTGAAGCGATCGGATGCCAGGCGTGATGTCGATGATTCCCGGCGGCCGGTGCTCGTCGAGCAGCTGCTGGAGGGCGTGCACCCGCATCCTGAGGCCGATGTCGAGCGTCATCGCGCCGTATTCGACGAGCACGTTGTCGTCGCCGTCGCGCCGGTAGGTGACCGCCGGGCGGCCACTCGCAGGGTCTTGGTCGAGACGTCCGATGACGCCGTCGTCGCCGTCGCCGCCGGGAACGAGCACGGTGAGCGAGGCGCGATCGTCGACGAGAGACGCCGCGTTCTCCTCCTTCACAGGGACGAATCGGATGGTGTCGCCGGGCCGCAACTGGCCCAGTTTCCAGAGGTCGCCGGATGCGACGACCGCCGGGCACACGAAGCCACCCAGGGACGGCCCGTCCGGCCCGAGAATGATCGGGGTGTCTCCGGTGAAGTCGATCGAGCCGACGGCATACGGGGTGTCGTGGATGTTCGACGGATGCAATCCCGCCTCGCCGCCGTCCGCCCGCGCCCACGCCGGGCGGGGTCCGATGAGCCGGATGCCGGTGCGCGCGGAGTTGTGGTGAACGGTGTAGTCGGTCCCGTAGAACTGGTCGAGGTCGGCGCGGGTGAAGAATTCCGGTGCGCCGTGCGGACCCTCCGTGACGGCGACCTCCCAGCTGGTCGTCATGGCCGGTCGGCGGTGCTGCGGAGTCGGCGGCCCGACCCGCGTGAGCCGCTCACCGGGCGGGAATGCCGGGTGCTCCGCGTCAGAGTCCGGAGAGCCGGGACGCAGCACGTCGCCCGGGAGCAGCGCGCGACCACCGTGCCCGCCGAATCCGCCGAGCGTGAACGTCGACGCGCTGCCCAGGTAGCGGGGGACATCGAAGCCGCCCCGCACAGCGACATACGTGCGGAGCCCGGGGCCTTCAGTGCGTCCGACGGTGAGTGTGGAGCCGGCGGGCACCTCGACCGGCTCCCACATCGGAACCGGCATGCCGTCGAGGAGCACAGCTGCGAAGGCGCCGGTCACAGCGACGAGTCCGCCGGTGCGGAAAAGCAGCACCGGACCGGCCGCAGTGCATTCCAACGCCGGCGCGCCGGCCGGGTTTCCGACCGCGAGATTCGCCTCCGCGAACGAGACGGCGTCGAAGGGACCGCTGGGTGGGACGCCGACGCTCCACAAGCCGAGCCGGCCGGGCAGGTCCTGGATCGTCGTCTGGACCCCGGCGGAGTGCACGTCGATGCGGGGCTCGGGGTCGTCCGTCACCTGCAAAGTGGACGTCGAGTGGGTCACCTGCCGCAGGTCGTGGTCGACCGTCAGCGCCCGCAGAAGTCCGAGGTTCGTCACGATCCCGTCGACACGGCTGGCGTCGAGGCCTTCGCGCAGCACGTCGAGAGCGTCGCCGCGGGTTGGACCGGATGCGATCACTTTGGCGAGCATCGGGTCGTAGAAAGGCGAGACCTCGAGCCCGGTCTCGATCCAGCTGTCCACCCGGATGCCCGTCATACGATCCGCCCCCTGCCCAGGGAACACCGCAGCGGTGACGAGCCCGGAGCTGGGGCGGCCCGCATGCGCGGGATCCTCTGCATAGATGCGTGCCTCCACGGCGGCGCCGCCCGGCACGTGCTCGGCGAAGACGTCAGCGGGCAGCGCCTCGGCGCCGTCGCGTGCGAGCAGCAGCATGAGCGAGACCAGGTCGACGCCGAACACTTCCTCGGTCACGGGATGCTCGACCTGGAGTCGCGTGTTGACCTCGAGGAACGACGCCTCCTGGCGGAACGGATCGTAGACGAACTCGACAGTTCCAGCGGAGCGGTAGGAGACGCTCTCCGCCAGGGTTCGGGCCGACCTGTGGAGGAGGCTGCGGACGTGGTCGGGAAGGCCCGGCGCCGGGGCTTCTTCGATGACCTTCTGGTTGCGGCGCTGGAGTGAGCAGTCCCTGTCGCCGAAGACCGCCACGTTGCCTCGGCCGTCGCCGAATAGCTGCACCTCGAGGTGACGGGCGGGGCTCACCAGTCGCTCGAGGAAGACACCGCCGGCGCCGAAATTGGCCTCGGCCAGCCGGGAGACGCGCTCGAAGGCGGCGCGCACCTCGTCGACCGTCCGGCAGGCCTCCATCCCGATGCCGCCGCCACCACCGGTCGCCTTCAGCATCACCGGGAGGCCGATGCGTTCGGCCTCGGCAACGGCATGGTCGACCCCCGCGAGCAGCCCGCTGCCCGCCAGCATCGGCACCCCTGCCGCTTCGGCCAGTGCGCGAGCCGTGTGCTTCGCGCCGAACGCGACGATCTGGTCGGCGGTCGGTCCCACGAAGCGGAGGCCCGACGCCTCGACGGCACCCGCGAACTCCGCGTTCTCAGAGAGGAAGCCGTAACCGGGATGCACTGCTGCGCCGTAACGTTGCGCCGCCTCCAGCACGGCGTCGATCCGCAGGTACGACTCACGTGCCGGAGCCGCACCCAGCCGAACGGACTCGTCGGCCTCGCGCACATGCGGAGCGGCCCGATCGGCGTCGGAGAAGACGGCGACCGTGCGCAACCCGAGGGCTTTGGCCGAGCGGATCACCCGACAGGCGATCTCGCCCCGGTTGGCCACGAGGACGGTGTCGAAGCTCATACGGTGGTCTCCTCGGGCGCGGTGACGATCATGCGAAGCGGCGTGCAACTGAAGTCGTTGCACGGGTTGTTCATCTGCGGGCAGTTGGAGACGACGACGAGCACATCGCGCTCTGCACGGACCGCGACCCGCTTGCCCGGGGCGCTCATGCCGTCGACGATGCCGAGCGAGCCGTCCGGCTCGACGGGCACATTCATGAACCAGTTCAGGTTGGAGACGAGGTCGCGCACGCCGAGTCCGTGCTGCGCGCCCTCCGCCAGGAAGTTCTCGCGGCAGCAATGCTGAAAAACGGTGTGGTTGCCGTAACGGAGGCTGTTCGACTCCTTGGAGCATGCGCCGCCGATGGTGTCCTGCCGGTCGACCTCATTGCCCACCACAGTCATCAGCGGGTTGCCGTGGTTCGAGCGGAGGACCGATCCGGTGCGGACGTATGCGTTGCCCTGCCAGGCGATCGTGTCCGGGGCGCTGTAGCGCTCGCCGTGGTCGGCGGCGTCGAAGATGAGGCAGTCGGCCGACTGGTTGCCTCCCACATCGACGATCGTGAGCACCTGGCCCGCGCGCACGACGCCCGACCACGAAGCGCGGGGGGCGACATCCTCGTCGAGCACGACCGCGCCGCCGACGAGTGGCGCCGATCGGTCGAGGGCCGCATCCGGGCCGTGCACGGCGCCGACAGGGACAGTGGTGGTGAAGGTCATGGTCACAGGCCCCTTGATGCGGCGTCGTCGATGGTGTTCAGATAAGCGCGCTCCCGCTCCGGCGACGCCGTGAAGGCGTTGTCGCCCGGTCCGGTGGGGGTGCTCCTCCAGGCGTGGATGCGCAGCGCGCCCACGACATAGTCGTCGCGCTGGTCGAGCGGGTGGGTCGCGTTGGCGACGAGGACGATGAGCGGCAGCTCGGCGACGAGGTCGACAGTACTGCCCGCCTCCGCCGAGCCGGTCCAGCGGAGCGCGCCGTCCGGCTCGACCTGCACGCCCTTGAAAAGGGAGATGCTCGGGCCGAGATCCCGGTAGGCGAGCCCGTGCTTGGAAGCGGCAAGCGTCAACAGCGACTGTCCCGACGGGCTCGGCCCCTCCGGATGCGCGTCGCCGTATTTGGCGGTGTTCCATTTGTCCGTGGTCGTGCCGCAGAAGGCGTCGTGGTGCCCGGAGGTGTCGTGCACGATCGTCGCGAGCACGCGTCCGTCACCCGAGAGCAGGGGATGCCCTGCTCCCAGATACGCCTGCCACGGGATCTTCTGCGAGTCGGCGACGTTGAGGCGCTCCCAGGGCGCGTCGGCGCGAAGAAGAAACAGATGGGCGCACGCCTCCCCGGTCGGATCCTCGAACCGGATCCGCGTTCCGCGGGCGACCACCCGGTGTGTGTACCCGCCGGGTGCCACGGTTTCGGCCCAGGTGAGGTCCGCCGGACTCACATCGGCCGGCGCGTGGGGCGACGACGAGGCGGGAACATACGGCTGATACGGCGCGAGCTGTCCTGCTCTGGCGCGAGCATCCGCGCGTGCGGCGTTCACGGTACCGGTGGTGTGCGAGTCTGAGACGGCGGTGCTCATGGGGATCCTCGTTCGATTCAGGAAGTGGCCGGCAGCTCGATGCCGATGATCCGGTGCGTGCGGTGGGTGGCCAGGTAGTATGCGGCGCCGATCAGGAGTGTTCCGCCGATGAAGAGAAGGGCCGACCACTGCAGCCACCAGCTGTGGCCGGTGAGGTCGTAGATCTCGGAGCGGGGCCAGGCCAGGTTGACGATCATGAAAATCTGGTAACCGACGGCCAGGGCGTTCAGCGGGATGCCCCATCGGCCGAGCCGATAAAGCGGCTTGCCGGCCTCGTCAACGGTCCCGTCATCCAGCGGTGCCCAGCGACGGATGCGTCGGACCAGCAGTGGGCCGGTCACCCCGAGGTAGGCCAGGTAGAGCATGGCGATGCACAGGCTCGAGAGCGCCGTGAACAGGGCGACCTGCCCGAGGTTGCAGAGAAGCGCCACGGCCGCACCGACACCGACGACGAGACTTGCGGCGACCGGGGTCCCGGTGCGCGGCGAGACACGCGAGAGGACGCGCGAGAACGGGAGTGCCTTCTCTCTCGCCATCGAGAACACCATCCGGGAGCCCGAGGTCTGCACGGCCAGGGTGCACGCGAATACGGCTACCGCGACGCAGCAGAGCAGCAGTCGCCCGAGCACCGGCCCGAGGCGCGCGTCGACCACCCAGGCCAGGCCTTGGGACGCCAGCTTTCCGTCGGTGAGGGAGGGCGCCGCCATCAGAGCCGAGATGATCAGCAGCGCGCCGCCGAGTCCCGAGACGGTCAGCGCGCGCACGATCGTGCGGGGCGTGGTGCGCCGTGGCGCGTGTGTCTCTTCGGCGAGCTCGCCCGCAGAGTCGAAACCGACCATGACGTAGGCCGCCATCAGCGCTGACGCGAGCCAAGCCCACAGATACTGACTGCCGGGCGCGGCTCCCTCAGTGGTGAAGATCACGGTGGCCGAACGCTCGGGGAGCAAGAAGAGGAACGTGACGAGCGCGATGATGCCGGCGATCTCGACGATGACGCCGGCGCTGGTGACCAGGGCCATCAGACGCACCGAGACGATGTTCACGATCGTGGTGACCACCAGCATCACGCAGCCCAGGACGACCGCATTCGCCGCGCCGGTCGGCGAGATGGGACTCGAGTCGGCGGTTGGACCGCCCACGATCTGAAATCCACCCCAGATCGTTGGAAGCACGGCCTGCGCGGCGACCGCTGCGACCGCAACGGTGAGGATCTGAGCGATGATCATCGTCCAGCCGGTGAACCACCCGAAGCGGCGTCCGGCGAGACGGCTCGACCATTGGAAGATCGCACCCGAGATCGGCCAGCGCGCCGCCAGCTGGGCGAAGTTGAGAGCGACGAGGAGCTGGCCGCCGAACACCAGCGGCCACGCCCAGAAGAAGGCGGCGCCGCCGAAGCCGAATCCGAGCCCGAACAGCTGGAAGACGGTTGTGAGGATGGAGACGAACGAGAATCCAGCGGCAAACGACGAGAAGGCGCCGACGCCGCGGCGCAACTCTTGGCGGTAGCCCAGGCCGGCGAGACCGTGCGCGTCCTGCGCGTGGTTGTCGCCGGAGCGGGTGGGGGTGAGGTGGAGCGCGGCGTCGAACGAATCTGACGAGATCATGGCGGACCTTTCGCGAACACGGA
>DASYGJ010000221.1:0-3631 GCA_035999915.1 Leifsonia sp. | reverse complement strand
GCTGACAGGTCTGCTGGGTGACTGGGATCATGACTGAACTCACCGAACATGTCGATGTTGATGTCCCCGTCGAGACCGCGTACGCCGCCTGGTCGAACTTCGAACACTTCCCGAACTACCTCTCGTTCGTGGAACAGGTCGCGCCGGTCGGCGACGGCAAGCGCCACCATTGGAAGGTCAAGATCGCCGGCGCCGAACGCGAGTTCGACACCGAGGTGGTCGAGCAGATCCAGAACGAGCGGATCGCTTGGAAGAGTGTCGGCGGCGACGAGGCCCAGTCGGGTGTCGTGACGTTCCACCGCCTCGGCGACCGCCAGGCGCGCGTGACCGTGCAGCTCGGCTGGAAACCAGAAGGCCTCGTCGAGACCGCGGGTGCAGCGCTCGGCGTCGACAACCACGCCGTCAAGTCCGACCTCGCCAACTTCAAGAAGCGCATCGAGGGCTCCGAGCGTGGCGTGCGGGATGAGGACCCCGATTTGACCGTCTAGCCGCGAGCCTTCGCGGGCATCACGACCTCGGTGACGATGAGAATGATGCCCGCGGAGATCGGGATCGCGACGAGCGCCCCCGGCAGGCCGAACAGCGTGCCGCCGGCGAGCGCCGAGATCAGCACGACCGATCCGGGGATCTTCACTGCCTTACTCATCACCCGGGGCGTAAGGATGTATGCCTCGACCTGCATGTAGATCAGCATGAAGATGAGCACGATCAGCCCCGACACCGGCGAGTGGATGAACGCTAGTACCGACATCACGATCGTTGTCAGGATCGTGCCGATGAGCGGGATGAGCGTGATGAAGAACGCCAGGATCCCGATGAGAAAGGCCCCGGGTACCCCGGTGGCGACCAACAGGATGGTGCTGTACACCGCATTGACGAACGCGAGCACAACCATCCCGCTCAGGTACTTGCCCACGTTCTTGAGGATGCGCTCGCTGTAGTCGATGAACGTCGCCCGGTGCGACGCCTTGACGAGACGATATGCAGCGGCCTTCGTCGCGTCGTATGTGCTCACGAAGTAGATGGTCAGCACGGCGGTGAAGAAGCCGGACGTGATCGCGTTGGCGACGCCGAGACCGAAGCCGACCGCGCCATTGCCGATGGCCGCGATGAACCCGGGTTTCTTTACCTCGGTGGCGATCCAGTTGACGACGCTGCCGAGAACCCCGTTACTGGCTTGGTTGCTGCCGTTGAACCAGCCCTGTGACTTGAGTGTGGCGACTTCTTGCGGGATGACGTGGACCAGTGTCGCGATCTGCGACACGATCAGTGGGACGACCACCCAGATGATGCCGACGATCAGGGCGAGGATGAGCAGGATCACCGTGACGATGGCCCAGGCACGGCTCATCCCGTGCCGCTGGAACCAACGGACGAGAGGGTCGAGCCCGACTGTGATGAACGCCGCGAGGAAGATCGAGAAGACGATGCCTTTCAAGTTGAGGAGCGCCATACCGAACGCGAGGGCGCCGAGCGCACCGAGCGTCAGCAGAAAGCCCCACCTGAGCGGATTTTGAATCATGGCCTGCTCCTCGTCGCTTGGGTACCGCTGGTCCTACACGTTGCCGAGTGCGCGGAGAGCGCGTTCGACCGAGCCGCCGAGTCCCCACTTCGCAGCGAGCGTGTCGATGTCGGCACGTTGCTCTTCCGTGAGTGGCCGGATGCGCGCATCCACTTCGCCGAAGTCGAGGTCGCGCACCACGCGTACCACTTGCGGGGCGACGGCAAGGTAGTCCGCGGCCGCAAGGATTCGATTGCGAACGGTCGCGGAGAGCGGCTCGGCGGGATCGGCGGCTACGGCGACGATCCGATCGAGGTCACCGTACTCCCGCAACAAGCTGGCGGCCGTCTTCTCGCCGACGCCGGACACTCCCGGAAGACCGTCGGACGCATCGCCGCGCATGACCGCGAAGTCTGCGTACTGGGCGGGGTCGATGCCGTACTTCGCAACGAGAACCGCGTCGGTGATCACCTCGAGGTTGCTCATGCCGCGAGCGGTATAGATCACTCGCACACCGCTTGCGTCGTCGGCGAGCTGGAACAGGTCGCGGTCGCCGGTGACCACGTCGACCGGCGTCGTCGCTTGGCTGGCGAGACTGCCGATGACGTCATCCGCTTCGTGGTCCGGGGCGCCGAGCACGGTGATCCCGAACGCGTCCAGCACTTCCCGGATGAGCGCGAGCTGAACGACGAGGTTCTCGGGCGTCTCCTCGATGTCGACGCCGCCCGGCACTTCCCTGGCGACACGGTGCGCCTTGTAGCCGGGGATGAGGTCCACCCGCCACCGCGGCCGCCACGCGTCGTCCCAGCAAGCGACGAGCGCTGTCGGCTCGAATTCGGCCACAAGTCGAGCGATGATGTCGAGCAGGCCGCGCACCGCGTTGACCGGCATCCCGTCCGGTGCCCGCACGGTATCCGGCACCCCGTAGAACGCGCGGAAGTACAGCGAAGCGGTATCGAGGAGCATCAGACGCTCGGTCACACCCCCGATCATGCCACGCCGCCGAAAAATCGTGCGCGAGAATGTCGACATCGCCGCTTCCCGTTCGACGTGTCCACGTAACGTTCGCAATCGAAAGGATGACCGATGAAATACATGATGTTCGTCGTGACCGCCACCGAACCCGACACCATCTCCGACGAATCAGACGTGAACCTGTGGGTGGACGAGCTCGATGCGTCGGGCAAACGGATCATCGGTGAGGTTCTCGAACCGCCGGAGAAGTCGACCGTCGTGCGGGTGCGTGGCGGCAAACGGTATGTGACCGACGGGCCGTTCACCGAGACGAAAGAGTGGATCGCCGGCTTCGACATCCTCGAATGCGACAGCCTTGACGAGGCGATCGAGATTGCTTCCCGGCATCCGATGGCGCGCAACGGGCAACTGGAGATCCGGCCGTTCATGGTCTGGGAGTAAGCCGCCGGAACACCGGCAGCAGAGGCAGAATGGGGAGGACCGTTCGAAGGGAATTTCCGTGAACAAGCTCACCCGTCTTCTCGGCATCGATCAGCCGATCGTACTCGGACCGTTCGGAGGCCTGTCCTCCATCGCACTCACCGCTGCGGTGAGCGAACTGGGTGGACTGGGGTCGTACGGCCTGTACGGCTACGACGCGGGCCGCATCTCGTCGACGGTGGCCGAGCTGCGGGCCGCGACAGCGCATCCGTTCGCCGTGAACCTGTGGCTGCCACTCGGCGACGAGGCGACACCCCAGAATTCTTCCGCTGAATTCGAATCGTCGCGTGAGGCGTTGCGGCCCTTCTTCGACGAGCTCGGACTGGAGCTTCCGGAGCCGCCGGAACGTTACCTGCCGTCGATCGACGATCAACTGGAGGCTGTGCTCGAGGGCCGGCCCGCCGTGGTCAGTTTCGTGTTCGGCGTGCCATCGGCCGAGTTCGTGGCCGCAGCGAAGGAGCGCGGAATCATCGTCGTGGGCACGGCGACGACGGTCGACGAAGCCGTCGCCCTCGAACGCGGCGGCGTGGATGCGGTGGTCGCCACGGGCGCCGAAGCCGCCGGCCATCGGGTCTCCTTCCTCCGCACCGCGGAAGACTCCCTGGTCGGGACATTCGCGCTGATCCCCCAGGTCGCCGACGCGGTCGACGTGCCCGTCATAGCGGCGGGCGGCAT
>DASYGJ010000163.1:0-3197 GCA_035999915.1 Leifsonia sp. | reverse complement strand
CGGGCTCTGCGGCCAAGCGTGAAAGTGCTCCCGGAGCACGCCCGCAACCACAATCGATCACTCGTGCTCCAGAGCCTCTATCGCTCAGGCCGGGTGAGCCGCGCCGATCTCGCGCGGTTGACCGGACTGACCCGCGTGACGATCTCCGATCTCGTCGCCGGCCTTATCGCCGAAGGTCTTGTCGTCGAGCTGGGGCAACGCGACGACGCCCGCCCCGGCAAACCGGCGGTGCTGCTCGACATGAACCGGGCGGCCACTCAGATCATCGGTGTTGACCTCAGTGAGCACTCCGTGTTCCGCGGCGCCGTGCTCGATATCGACGGCCGTATCCTCGCCAGCGCCGAAGTCGCCTTGGCCGGCAGCCGCGGCGAGCATGCGACGGCAAAGGTGCTGAACCTCGTCGACGAACTTGTCTCGCTCGCGACGGCGCCCATCCTCGGCATCGGGATCGGCTCGCCGGGCGTCGTGGACCAGACCGGCACGGTGAAGGCCGCCCCCAACCTCGGATGGAGCGATGAGCCGCTGCAACGCCACATCGCGGAGCGAACCTCGCTCCCGGTTTTCGTCGCGAACGATGCCAACGTGGCCGTCCTCGCCGAGCATGGTTTCGGCGGAGCCGATGGCGACATGATGCTCGTGAAGGTCGGCCACGGCGTCGGCTCCGGGCTCCTCGTCGCCGGGGCACTCGTGCTCGGGAGCCGGTTCGCCGCGGGCGAGATCGGGCAAGTCATGGTCGGCACCGACGACGGCGCGGACACCCCATACGATCGCGAGAAATGTCTGGAAGCCTGGCTTGCCGTGCCACGGCTGGAATCCCGGGTGGCAGCGGCAGCCGTTTCCGGCGAGCCCATCGCCCCCGTGCTCCGGGAGGCAGGCCAGCGCCTCGGCGTCGCGCTAGCGCCCATCGTCGGCGCCCTGAACCTGTCCGAGGTGGTCGTCAGCGGTCCGGAGGACCTGCTCGATGGTCCGCTCCTCGACGCGGTCGGCGAGACTCTTCGAAATCGCACGATGGCCGGCTTCCATTCCGACGTGACACTGAGAATGACCACCCAGGGACGAGACATCGTCCTCCACGGATGCGTCGTCCTCGTGCTCTCCGCACAGCTCGGAGTCTCCTGATGACTCTGATGCTCGAGCGCCCAGGAACTGTGGCCGAGTCTTTCGCGTTCGCGCCGGGGGCGAGGGAGGCGTTGCCGCTGTTCCATGCACGCTGCACCGTAGTCCGGCTGGCCAGCATCGACAATGAGCTGCTCGGCGTTCCGGTGTGGTCGACACTGGCCGAAGCCTGGACGGAACCGGGCACCGCGGGTCGCCGTCGCTGGTCGGACAACCCGGTCGTCACGGTGGGGCCGGACGACGATCCTCATCTCGTGGTCGCCACGCTCACGCCGGTCTTCGTGGTCGGAGCGGACAATGAGGCCCACGGATACGCTCGTGCGGTGATCGACGCTGTGCGCGCATCCTGCCGCTCGGTGTTCGTGGCCGATGTGGGCCACAGTCTCACCGGACACGCCTACGCCGACGTCGCCACCTTCGGTTTCGATCGAGCGCGCGGGAGCGCCCTGCTCGGGCTCCTCACCGCGTAGGCGGCATCGCAACTCGAAACATCACAGGGCCCAGGAGATGTCGAGTGCGGAGTGGAGGGCGTACTGCGCGGCACCGCGAAACGGTTGTTCGAGGGCGACCTTGGCGTAGCGGAAGCTGAGCGGCATGGCAGCGCGCACCGTGTGGCGTGCGGCCTCGGCACGGAGGTGGGCGATGAATTCGTCGCCGAGTTTGGGTGCTGTGCCTCCGAGCACCACGTTGGGCACGTCGAGCGCCGCACCGACGAGGAGCAGAGCCCGGGCGAGCACCCGGGCACCGAAGGCGATGCGTTCGCGCGAGTCCGGAGTGGTCGCGAGATTTGCGACGTCCACCGATTCCAGGTCGGTTCCATGGGGGAGTCCCAGCAGGGAGGTAACCGAGACAACCTCCTCGAGACAGCCGCGGTTGCCGCACGCGCAAAGAGGCGCATCCGGCCCGAAAAGCACCGGCACGTGACCGATCTCGCCCGCCCGGTGCGCCGCGCCGGCGAGAAGTGATCCGTTCACGATGACGGCGGCGCCAACGCCCGTGCTCAACGAGACGAACACCTGGTTCGCTCCGAACTGGTCAGAGGTCGAATAGTCGGCGAGCGCTTCGGCGTCGGCGTCGTTGATCAGGTGCACGGGCGCATCCACGATCCCCCGCAGAGCGTCCGCCAGGTTGATGTCGCTCCAGGCGAGCTGCACGCTCTCCCGAATGAGCGGCCCATCGGCGATCCCGGGCACCTGGATGCCGACCGCCACGACCTCCGCATCGCTCGTGGCGACCAGGCGGCGCGCAACGCTCCGCACATCCTCGATCGCCCCCGGGGCCGTTGGTCGCTGGGAGACACTCCCCAACTCGTTTCCGAGCAGGTTGACGACGGCGCCCCGCACCAGCCCTGGCTGCACGATGATCGACAACAGCACATGCCGCACAGGATCGATCTGCAGGGTTGTCGCGCGTTTTCCTCCGGTGCTCTCGGCCCGCTGACCTTCGAGGACGAGACCCTCGGCGAGCAGGCCACCCAGAAGGGACGACACCGTGGCAGAGGTGAGTCCGGTGCGGCGGGCGATACTCGCGCGGGTCGCCGTGCCGTTGCCCGACAGAACCAGTTGCAGCGCGCTCGTGAGGTTGCGTTCACGAACGGCGGCCTGTGTCGCTTTGTTGTGATCGTCTGTCACCGGTGTCCGCTCCTCGACGCGCGTTTCTCCCCGCCATCGACCCTAGCGAATCCGCCTGTGTGCGGAGCAGGATGGCGGTATGGGCAAAGGACTCCTGCTGGTCGACGTTCAGCGGACCATGCTCGACGGCGGAGACGCGATCGAGGGCGCCGTCGCCTTGCGCGAAGCCCTGTCAGAGCTGCTCGACCGTGCGCGATCCGCCGGAGTCCCCATCGTTCACGTCAAGAACGACGGCGACCCCGGAGGCCGGGACGAGCCGGGAACCGATGGCTGGCAGCTCGTCTTCACACCTCTTCCTGGAGAACCGGTCGTGCGCAAGGATGTGGGTGACGCTTTCGAGGCCAACCCGGCGCTTGCAGACGTGCTGCGGGCGATGGGGGTGGACACGCTCGTCGTGGTGGGACTGCAGAGCGAGTACGGCGTGCGGGACACAGCCCGTGGTGCTCTGTC
>DASYGJ010000131.1:0-4375 GCA_035999915.1 Leifsonia sp. | reverse complement strand
ACCACCACCGCATCCACAACGACGGCTGGCAGATCCAAGTCCGTGATCAGGTGCCCTGGTTCATCCCACCCGGCCATGTCGACCCACACCGGCGACCCCGCCGAGGCGGACGCATCCACCTCCCCGATGCCGCATGAACCGTATCTTGACGCCAGTACCTACCGAGTCATCGCGCCCACTTCCGGTGGCTGATCGCATTGCGCGCCGAAGCCGGGGCGACTGCCTCGCCGCCGTCGACCGGGGCTGCCGCCTGCTCGGCTGCCGCCGACCGGGCTGCCGCTTGCCGGGCTGCCGCCGACCGGGCTTGGGGCGCCGACCGGGTTGCCGCCTGCCGGGCTGCCGCCGACCTGGGGGTGCCGACCGGGTTGCCGCTTGCCCGGCTGCCGCCGACCGGGCTGGGGGCGCCGATACGACGCGCCACAACGCCAGCGTTCACACCGCGTGACGCCCGCCCACTTCCCAAGGAGACCCGACCCAACGTGAATCACGCACAAGGTGTCACCAGAGACTCAGTGCACAGACCCCGCCCGCGGCGACCGCACGTGTCCGACGGCCCCGACGGCGAGAACGATCGCCGCCGCGATCCCGAGCCCGAGACCGATCTGCACGTGCAGCGCTGCGGCACCGGTGAGTGCACCGAGTCCGATGAGCACCACCGCTCCGCCCCGGCGTTTCCAAAGTTGTCCTTTTGCGCCGCCGAACACGGAATCCGCGGCCAGACCAGTGAGCGTGGACGTGACGACAACAGTGGTGATGTCTTTCACCGCGATGTGTCGCGCCGTGCCGGCCTGGACACCCATCGCCAGACCGAGTGCGCCGGTCGCGCCGTACTGAAGTGCGAGAGGAACGTGATTACCGAAAGGCGCCAGCGTGATCGAGGCCGCAGCAAGCACCAGCCCGACAACGCCGAGCAGAGTCGTCGAGCGCGCGGTCCACCCTTCGGCGATCGGTCGCAGCACGCGGCCGGCGATGGCTGCCCCCAGCATGAAGCAGAGAAGGGCGACGATGGGCCCGGCGACGGGCAGCTTGTCAGCGCCAAGAAGGCCCATCCCCAGAATGACGACGTTTCCGGTCATGTTTCCCGTGAACACCCGGTCGAGCCCGAGATACCCGACGGCGTCGATGACGCCGGTCGAGAAGGTGAGCGCGAGCATCAAGATGAGGTGCAGCCGTTCATGCGCGGGCAGCGCAGTCGAAGCGAGGGGCGCGGTCGACGACATGATTCCTCCAGGTCGGGTGCTGCAGCCATGTCCGGACGAGAACTGCAGTCTCCCTTTAGCAAATCTTGGCCCTTTCACTCTCAGCCTTGTGGCGAGCGCGTGAAGTCCCCGCGTCGGTCCCCGCGTCGGTCCCCGCGTCCAGACGCTCTGGTCAGGCGAAACGCGCCAGGCCGGGCGGGATGACCGCCATCTCGTCCCGCAACGCCATCAGGTCGACCGCGTGGGCATCGAGGCGACGGTCCTCATCCGACAGGGTGACCAACGGTCGGATGTCACGCGCACGCTTGTCGGGGCCGCGATCGACGAAGACCGTGAGGCATTGCGTGCTGAGCACCAGTTCGCGCGGTGTGGCCGGCGGTCCGGTTCGGACTCGCACGCTGATGTGCATGCTGTGCGGGCCCGTGTGGATGAGCCGTGCATCCACCTCGACCAGATTGCCGATCCGAATCGGCTGGTAGAAGTGGATTCCGCCGGAGTAGACCGCCACCGCCGATGTGGAACTCCAGCTCGCCGCACAGGCGAACGCGGCCTCATCGATCCAGCGCATCACCGTGCCGCCGTGAGCATTGCCGCCCCAGTTCGTGGCCTTGGGGCTGGCAAGAAAGCGGAAGACGGTTCTCGGCGCCGTGCCCGCATCGGTGTAGTCCTGCGACAGCATCGCCGTCTGGATGCGCCTCCGCGGTTCGACACGCGCGGCCGCCCGATCCTGAAGCATCATCGCCCCCTCGTCGAAAGGTTTCCAGGTGGGCACGGGCTGCGGCCGACCGGCTTCGTCGACCGCGACGAAGACGAGGATGCAGTGCGTCGCGTTCTGGAAGGTGCGGGTGCGGATATCCGAGGTCTCGATGGTGACGAAGATGTGCATGCTCGAGGTCCCCGTGTGGATGATCCGGGCGTGCGCCTGCACGATCGACCCCGCGTCGATCGGCCGCCGGAACCGAACGTCCCCCACGTAGGCGGTGACGCAGTAGGCGCCGCTCCACCCGACGGCGCAGGCGTAGCCGGCCTCATCGATCCACTCCATGACGCGACCCGCAACCACGGTCTCACCAGCGGCGTCCATATCGGACGGGGTGACCAGGAAGCGAAGGGTCACCGAATCGTTCGGGAGGTCAGAAGTGTCAAGAGAGCGCATGATTCAACCATGGCGGCCTCGAATGCGCTTCTTCGGACGTTTACGGCGGAAAAGAACATGATTCTTTCGATTCCGTGAAGAAGGCACAGGTGTGGCGACGGCTCGATGTCTGCGCGGATCCGAGCCGCCGCCACCAACCGGGGTTGCAGTGAGTCGTCCGCATCGCCGCGGTCCGGCCTGCCATCCGGTTAGTACACTAACCAACCTACGTGCCTGACTCGCCGTGTCAAGGGGGTGCGCATGGCAAAAGGGGACGCGGCCCCGCTCGATGTTCGTGCCCCGGAATTCCAATTCGGCGCCGATGGGCGAGGTCCCCCCCGAAATTCGACGATCCCGTACTAGTCTGCTCCCCAAACGAGTACCAAGGGGTTGGTTCCATGCGTTCATTTCCGCGGGTCTTCACTGTGTTCTTGGGCGGAGTCGCAGTGATCGCCAGCACCATGACTGCGGTGCCCGGATCTGAGATCAGCGCGGCCGCCCTTGAGCCGCGAACGGCCTCCTCGACAGCGACGCCCGCGCCCGTCGCGCCGGCACCCGCCGCGCCTGCGACCTCCGCCACCCCGGCATCTCCGACCCCGTCACCGGCACCTACGCAGTCTCCGACTCCGAGCCCTTCGCCGACGCCGGTCGTGCCGACGCCGGTCGTGCCGACGACCCCGACCCCGCCTCTCGCGGTGATGAATGCAACGCATAACCACAGCATGGGCTCCACCGTCGCAGTCCACGAACCGGCTCCCGCTGCGCCGACCGCGCAGTCCCGCACCGCCCCCACCGCCCGCACGACCGCCACCGCCAACACCGCCGGCGCCACAATCACCACGGTCGCGTCCGTCGAACCGATCTCGGCGGCCCACGCCACGCGGGTGAATTCCTTCGCAACCATCGCCACCGCTTCAGCCACTCCGCCTGGTGTTTCCGGGTTGGACGTCAGCGGCTGGCAGGTACTCAACGCTTCGAACTGGTCGACGATCTGGTCCAACGGGGGCCGATTCGTCTACGTGAAGGCCACGGAGAGCGGTGACTACGTCAGCAGCCAGTTCAATGAGCAATACACCGACTCTTACAACGCGGGTCTCCTGCACGGCGCGTACCACTTCGCTACTCCCGACACTTCGAACGGCGCAACGCAGGCCAACTGGTTCCTGAACAACGGCGGAGCGGGTTCGGCCGACGGCCGCACGATGCCGCCGCTTCTGGACATCGAGTACAACCCTTACGGAGCGACCTGTTATGGCCTGAGCCAGCCCGCGATGGTCGGCTGGATCCAGGACTTCTCGACCACCGTCCAGGCGCGCACGGGTCGCCTTCCCGCGATCTACTCGACCACGGACTGGTGGACCCGGTGCACGGGCAACAGTGGCGCGTTCGCGGCCAACCCGCTCTTCATCGCCCGCTACCCCAACAGCATCAGCGACGGACCCGGAACGCTTCCCGCCGGATGGTCGAATTACACCCTGTGGCAGTACGCCGACGCGGGCGTCTTTCCGGGTGACCAGGATGTGTTCAACGGCAACCTGACGCAGCTCCAGTCGTTCGGCCTCGCCTCCAGTCTGGTCCGCACTCCGGATAATGCCTCGGTCTATCTCATCTCCGGAAACAACAAGTACCCGGTGACGAGTATGGACACCTTCGGGGCACTTTCCCCTCTGGGGCCCGTGGCCTACGCGCCACAGAGCTTCCTCGATCAGTTCACGACGCAACAACCCGCCAGCCGCATCCTCCGTGCGCCCGACGGCACCATCTCGTTCGTCGACTCCGGCCTCAAGCTTCCATTCAGTTCGTGCAGCCTGGTCACGGACTACGGCGGATCGTGTGCCAGCACCGGCTATGTGCAACTGACCGCCGCGCAGAGCGCGCTTTATGTCGCCACTGTCGGGATGACCCCGTTCATGACCTCGGTCGGGGGGCCGCTCTACTACATGCAAAGTGGCAAGCGCCGGGAGATCTTGGATGCCGCGTCGGAGTCCCAGGCAGGACTCTCCGGCTCAGTGAACTACCTCTCGCCCGATGCGGTGTCCTA
>DASYGJ010000001.1:0-21531 GCA_035999915.1 Leifsonia sp. | reverse complement strand
GGTGCAAGCTCACCCAATTGTCCAAGGTCGTGAAGAACGGCGTGCCGCCGCCAGCAGGACCGGGTGGGTGACGATCGCGTACTCGTCGATCAGGGGTCGCTTGAGTAAACGGAGCCCAGCGTACGCTAAGTTTTTCGGGTCGCGTTGGCGTACTCGCAGCTCCGTTTTCCCATCAGGATTGCTCGGCATCGTCGTGTCCCCGGAAGCAGTCGACTTGTCACTCCCGATACACATAAGTGGATCCATCAGCGTGCGTTCCGTGCGCGGTGGTTGCTGATGAGCCGAGCGGCCCTGAGCACGGTCATTCCGACGGAAACACGGTAGCTGCCATCCGCGAGGATCGCCCGGATCCCGGCGTTGCGTGCGCCGTCGACGTCGGCGACGGGGTTGTCGCCGACCATCCAGATATCGTCGGTGTTGGTGATCCGTGCGCTTCTGATTGCGTGTGCGCCCACGAGCACGGACCGGAGGGCGGCCCACCACTCATCGGCGGACTGTGGTTGTCGGATCACGGTCGAATCGTGCCAGGGGAACCCCGCACCCAGATAGGGCCGCAAATCAGCGACGGATACGTCGGCCGACTGTTTGACCGACCACCAAGCGTCGACCAGCGCACCAGACCAGAGGTCGTGACGGCGCGCGAGCGTCCCGTCGAAATCCCGGAAGACGACGCGATCAAGGTCCGGCACGACACGAACGCTACCGCAAGCCACAGCCAGACCGCGTCCGGTTGCCAATCCTTGAGCGCGTGTCCCCAACTTTTACATACGCCTCGTCGGGTCCATCCTCTGGTGCAGGATTCGGATGACGTCGACACGACCGTCGTTGTTGCTTACGACATAGAAGACGAGATGGCTGCCGGTGGCGTACCGCCGGTATCCCGCGCGGATCTCGTCGCACACGCGTCCCCGATCCGGTCTCTTCGCGATTCGCTCGAACGCGGCCCTGATCTCGTTGAGATAGAGCTCCGCTTGCTGTGACCCCCAGTTGTCTTCCGTGTAGTCCCAGATCGAAGAGAGGTCTCGTCGTGCGGCAGGGGTGAGCCGGCAGCCGGTCATGCCTTCTTCGCGGCGAGGAAGGCGTCGAAGTCGAAGGGCTCCGCCGACCCGCTTTCCTCGCCTGCGACGAGCGCGGCGCGGAGGGCGGCCATCTGCGTCTCCTGGTCCTCTAGCAGGCGCAGCCCAGCGCGGACCACTTCGCTGGCACTGCGATAGCGGCCGGTTGCCACCTCTCGCGAGAGGAAGCTTGCGAAATGGTCGTCCAGACTGATCGAGGTGTTGGCACTCATGTAACCACGATACCAATGATTGGTAATTGACGTCGCGCAACGCACGGTAACGGATCCGCTTACGTGCATCGGGAGTGACAAGCGACTGCTTCCGGGGACACGACGATGCCGAGCAAACCTGATGAAAAGACGGAGCCGCGAGTACGCCAACGCGACCCGAAAACGCGGCTTAGCGTACGCTGGGCTCCGTTTTCTCAAGCGACCCCGATCAGCCCAATATATGCGCGCCCCTCAGCCGAGCGTCGGACTCCCCCGCTCGTGTTCGACCGGCACGACGACGACCGGCCGCCGCAACGCGCGACTCAGATGGGTGGCTACCGACCCGGAGAGCCAGGATTCGAGGGCGTGGCCGAAGCCGGCGCTGTGCGTGCCGACCACGACGGCACGCGCATCCACCTCGTCCGCCAGCCGTGCGAGAGCTTGACTCGGGTCGCCCGCTAGGATGCGCAGCGACCACCCTTGCTCGAGCGACGCGCTTCCTTCAAGGGCGCTCGTGATCGCACCGGCCAGCTCGAGGGCGACCCGCTCATCCGCGCCGTCGACAGGCTCGGGATGCAGTGACTCGCGACGACGGTCACCCTTCTCCCATTCGGTGAGATAGCTGTCGAGCGTGACGAAGCCGCACACGAGTGCGCGGTCGAGTTCGGCGGCGAGAGCCGCGGCCTCGAGCACGACCGCAGCCGACTGGCCGGGATAGACCCCGACCACGACCGGTCCAGACCTTCGCGGCGCCGCCATGACTAATTCTCAGCCCGCCAGGCCGCCGAGTACAGGAAAAGTACCCCTTATTCGGAAAGGCGACTGTCTCGACACCGCCGCCGCGGAGAGCTTCTTCTCGCACTTCAAGGCGGTATTTGACGGCGGTGGTGCTACGCGAGCATCGCTCGGCGCAAGCGGCGCGTTCTCCGGATCGCTCGGGCGAGAAGGGGGACGCCGACGATGGACGGCAGGAACCAGAACGTGAGTGGCGGGAGGAGGTTCCAGATCGGCAGGTGCGGGCCGTTGTCGACGTAGAACGCGGTGAGCATCGCAATGTACGAGATGCACATGGCGAGGATGTGGGGTATGGCGCCTGGGCGATGCAGCCGGCGGAAGAGGAAGCCGTAGAGGGCTGCGATGGCGCTGATGCCGCCGACGATTACCAGCGGGAGGTCGTCCGGCCAGCGAAAGGATGCGAGGACACAGGCGGTCCCAAAGACTGTCAGGATGGCACCCAGGTACCAGCGTCCGGCCCGGGGGTGGCGGCCGGTGCCTTTTCGGGCGAGCATCGCGATGATCCCGGACACGATGGCCGCGACCGCGGCGGCGACGTGAACGCCGAGGAAGACGAGGAAGATCGCAGTCGTCGAGGCGATGTCTAGCCCAAGGAACGGCTCAGATCGGACCATCACTGTCTCGCTCACTCCTTCCGGTCATCCTGAGTTGCCACCTCACCCAGCAAGAGAACATACCCCGAGGTGCCGTCGACGGTGACGAGTTGCCCGGTTCTCAGCCGCCTCGTCGCATCGACGGTTCCGACGACCGCGGGGATCCCGTACTCGCGGGCGACGAGTGACGCGTGGGCGGCGAGGGTTCCTCCGTCTGTGACCACGCCCGCGGCGCGGGAGAAGAGCGGTGTCCAGGCGGGGGCGGTGGCTCGGGCCAGCAGGATTTCACCGTTTCTGAAGGTGGCGAAATCTGCCGGGCTGTCGATGAGACGAACCCGGCCGGTGGCGCGGCCTGCGCTTGCGGGCTGGCCGAGCATTGCTCCTTCCGGCAGTTGCCTTTGCCCTCGAGCGTTCTCGATCGTTCGGGCGACGAGGTCGCCGATGAGCCGCGGTGGATGCCCGAGTTTCAGGGGTGGCGACAGGCGCGACTGTCTCTTCCAGATTGTTCGCTGCTCCTCTACCTGGTCGGCCAGGCTTGTGGTGGCCGCGAGCTGTTGGCGAGTAAGGAAGAACACATCGTCCGGGTCGGTGATGAGGCCCTCGGTGTGCATGAATTCGCCCAGTCGCCTGACGCAGCGGCGAAGTAGCGGCCAACCGAGGGTGAGGTCCTTGGCTTGCTCTTCACGGATGGCGGCATAGCGTTGAGCGACCAGGAGGAGGGCGTTGAACTGTCGAATAATTCTGGGTTGTCCCGCGAGAGTTCTCCGGCACACCTGTTCCGCGTGCTCCCGTTGTCCTCTCAGGTCTGCCTGTCGACCCGTCGGCGACGTCGACGGGCTGGGTGGAAGCTCTCCCGCCGTTGGTCGGTACCAGTCGAGGCTCTGGACGGCGTGGTCGGGAACTGACGGTTCTGAACCGGTCAGTCCGCGCAGCAGGACTTGTACGCTGCCGTCCAGCTCAGTCTCGAGCTCCGTTGCCAAATGGGCGCGGCAGAACTTGTTGAGCCGAGACTCCATCTTCCATGCCGAGCCGCCGACGATCGCGAGGAACCAGAGGTATTCCCCGGCCGCCTCTCCGACGCGGTCGATGGTTGCTCTGAGGTCCGCCTGATCCGCTTTCCCTGCTGCGCGCTCTGAGGTCGCGATCAGGTTGCGGTAGGCGGGGAGTTGGCGGTCCTTCCACTGCCTGTAAAGGCCGGCGAGGACAACGCGGTCAGCGTGGACCGGGTTCCGGCCAACCTGCACGAGTGCGTTGAAGAGCACGCGGATGATTCGCCCTCGGCTTTGGATCAGCGCATGCGCGACGAGTCGCGGTCCAGGGATGGGTGGCGCGTTGAAGTACCAGCCGTTGACGTTCGCGTACCGGAAAGGAACGACGGTACCGATAGTCGACTTCATCCCGTCGAGGTATCCACGCTCGAGGGCCGGAACCAGCCAGTCCGCGAACAGCGGTGTCATCGCATCCGGTAGCCACTCCCCGATCCGGAAGTTCCGCATCCAGAGACCGGGTCCGGGCGCATTCCACTCCACAGGTGTCGGAACCGCGGTCATGTTGCGAGCCTGCAACAGAAACAGCTCGCCGCCCTGGTAGGCCCATTCAACGTCTTGCGGCGAACCGTAGCGTTTCGCGATTCGAGCCGCCATTGCCGCGACGGCTTCTGCCTGACCCGCCTCTAAGACGGGAGAGGGCTGACTGCGAGTGCGCTGTCCACCATCAGCAGTGATGGTCCATTCCTCACCCTGCGTCTCGCCGCCGACCAGCGGCTCACCGAGCCCGGCCACGGCGGTCACGACGGCCTCTTCGGCTCCGGTGACCGGGTTCACGGTAAAGCCCACACCAGCTGTATCGGCATCGACCATTGCCTGAACAAGCACCGCCATCGCCTGCCTCCCCGACATCGACGTGCGCTCAGCGCGATAACCCTCCACCAGTTCAGTGCGCGCGGATGCGAAACAGCGTTCGACCGCACCAGGCAGCTCCTCTGCGGTGACGTTGAGAATCGTCTCGTACAACCCGGCATACGACGCATCCGGCAAGTCTTCGGCGGCTCCCGAGGACCTGACGGCGAAGCGACGCGCCCCTATGCGGTTGGCCATCTCGCGCAGAGCGGACGCGTCGATAACAGCGCCAGCCTGATTTATCGCGGCTTCTGTCACCACGAATCCCGGGGGGACGGGAAACCCGACCGAAAGGAGGTCGGCAAGAGTCGCAGCCTTGCCGCCAACGACGTTACGGTCCTCGAGACCCGCATCCTTCAAGTCGATGAGCGGCGCATCCATGATTTACCCCTTTGCGTAGCAACACTACCTATCGGCACACTACTCTTTCCCCGCCCCAAAGAGTAGCGTTACTACCTATGAGGGCGGAGACATTGAAGGGACACCTCGACGCGTTGCTTCTGGCGTCGCTCGAAGGTGGTCCCCTGCACGGTTACGCCATCATCGATGGCCTTCGTCAAGGAAGCGGCGGGACCTTCGACCTGCCCACCGGAACGGTGTATCCGGCGCTGCATCGCCTGGAACGAGGCGGACTCATCGCAGGCACCTGGGACGAGCCTGGCGGACGGCGCCGCCGCACATATCAGCTGACGCGCGCCGGCCGCGACGCGCTCAGCGCCGAACGCGCGACCTGGACCGAGTTCTCCACAGCCGTAACCGGCCTCCTCGGAGGTAACACATGGCATGCAACGACCTAGCGGCGGCAGATCAAACCGTCCAGGCGATGATCGACAGGTACGTCGATGACGTCGAGGAAGAACTGCGTGGTCCGCGAAGAGTCCGTTCCAAAGTGCTGTCCGAGATTCGCGACGGCCTCGAGGAGGCGACACGTACGCGGATGGACGCCGGAATCCCCGGGCCCGCCGCAAGCGAGGCCGCGATCGAAGAGTTCGGTCCAGCCCGAGTGACGGCGCACGCGTTCGCCGGCGAGCTCGGCACAGCCAGGGCGCGTCGCATCGTTCTCGCATTCCTGGTCACCGGGCCCCTCGTAGGCATCTGGTGGCTTTTCCTCCTTTTTCCCCAGCCGTGGCGGTTCGACCCGCAATCGTTGTGGAGAACAGTCCCGGTGCTGCCGCTTGTGGTGGTGGGAATCGGGGCAGGGCTGGCCGTGATCGCGATGACCGGCCACCTCACCCGGTGGGTTCCGATGGCGGAACCGGAAGTCGCCCTTTCGATCGCAGCCGCCCTCACCATGATCTGTGCCCTCGGCGATGTCATCGTGCTCACGATCCTGGCTGCGAACATCACAACCGGTCACCTCACCGCCCCTGTTGCGCTCGCCTCCATCGCAGCGGCGGCGAGCACCGCCCGCCTCGCGCTTGCAAGCGTCGCCTGTTATCGCTGTCTACGAGCACGCGTGCAGCTTCGCCGTGTTCAGACGCTCTAGAAGCACGTCGGCGCCAGGCTCGATACTGCGGCGCTGAGGAGGAGAATCCGCGTATGCGCGTGGAGATCTTGCACATCGATGATTGCCCCAACTGGCGGGAGGCTGGTCGTCGCACGCAAGAAGCCCTAACGCGCACCGGTCACGGCGAGCAGGTCTCGTATCGCTTGCTGGCAACTACCGAACAGGCCTCAGCCACGGCCTTTGCCGGTTCGCCGACGATCACCGTCGATGGAGCAGACTTGTTCCCGTCCGAAGGGCAAACCGGTGACCTGGCCTGCCGGATCTACTTCACCCCGACCGGGATCGCCGGCCTTCCCGAACTCGACCAAATCGTAGAGAGCATCCGCGCTTATGACAAACGGTGACACTCTCGAGTGCTCAATTGATTCCTACTTCACCGCGTGAATCTGCGCGACTTCGCCACGCGCGCAACACTCAATTCTTGCCCCTGTGCACGGGCTATAACCAGGGCGCTCTCACTTTGAAACGAAGCTCCAGACCTCCGAGACACTACCCTGAATCGAACGGCGGTATTGCGTCCAACTTCTGGGTTCACTTCATCAGCGGATGAGGAGCACTTTTCGTGTACTCACGGGTGACGCAAGAGTCGGATCAGCTTTGTCCGCCGCCCGAAATGTTGACCAGCCAGTTGATGCCGAACTTGTCAGCGGTCATCCCGAAACTGTCACCCCACGGAGCCTTCTTGAGAGGCTCGAAGACGGTGCCGCCTTCGCTGAGCTTGGTCCAATAGTCCGACAGTTGCGCCTCATCGTCTCCGCTCAGCGAGATCGAAATCGACGACCCTTCGGCAAGCGGCATCTTCTGCGGCACGTCAGCCGCCATGATGACGAAGCCCGCATCCGTCGTGAGCTGGGAATGCATGATGTTGTCCGCCTCGGCGGGATCTTCGGCCATGTTCAAGTCGGCGAAGGTGCTGATATCGAGCGTGCCGCCGAAAACACTCTGGTAGAAGTTCATCACCTCGCGAGTGTTGCCGCGGAAGTTCAGGTACGGGTTGAGTGTCGAAGCCATTGTGTCTCCTCCTGTGGGTCGTTGGTTTCAGCGTAATCAGCGCGTCCGACAATGCACGAGTGCAAAGTTCAGCGTCGATACGCATCCACGATGAGGTCACCGCGGATCTCGCCGAGGCGCTCCAGCACACGACTCACGAGAGCGGAGGTGACACCGGATGCGCTCACGTCATACGGCCCGATCGGCTGCAGCTTGCCGCATCTCACTCGCACCACTTCCCATCCCACGGCTCTTAGCAGCCTGTCCTTCTTGCGGTCGACCGCCTCTCGGCGACCCACATGTTCCAGGCCGTTTCTGCCGGTGGTGTCATATTCGATCGCGACCCGCAGCTCCGGAATGACGATGTCCGGCCAGACTTCGAGGTGGGTGAAGAACGGCCGGGCGACACGCACGGCGTTCTTCGTGAGGTCGACCCGGAGCTCCTCCCCCAATCGTCGGCGAAGTTCAGGTTCGGCTGCGGAGGCCGGCCTGGGCGCGAAACCACTGGTGAAAGCCTCCCCGACGCCCACCGCATCCGCCCCGGCCCGCGCGTGCCGACACACCGGACACCGCCGCCCGCTCAGGATGCGCTCCACCGTCGCCTCATACGCCGGATGTCCGTGCTCGCACTGCCAGGCGTGCCGGGTGCCGATGCCTGTCTCGGTCGACACGGCAACCCGTGATCGCGGCGCGGCCATGGTCACGAGCTGCTCCCGCGTCAACTGCGATCGGTCGAGCCGTCGGCACAGGAAGCACCGATCATCATCGGGATCGTGCTCGATGCGGCGAGGGTCTCGCACGTGGCCGCAGGCGTGAAGGCCCAGTTCCTCCCGCGGTGCCGGAGCGCGCCGTTTCGTGGCAAGCGCGGAACAGTCGGGACACCACGTGGATCGCCGCCGAGACCCTCCAGGCCGCGCCCGCTGCTCCCCCGGCGTCGCCACGAAGCGATGGCCGGCGTCGCACTCCCACACCAGGAACACATCGGCGGCCGGCGGAATCTGACTCAGGACGACGCCGTTGTTCAGGTCCGGATGGTACTGCCGCACGAGCACCGGATACCGTTCCCAGTCGCCCCGATACCGGCCGACCGCATAGGGAACGTCGACGCCCTTCGACCATTGCCGGCGCGCCCACCACAACTCGACGCTCTCCGGCATCCGCCCGCTCCTCCCAGCCACCGACGGCGGCCTCTCGCGAGCAAGGCTAAAGGCGACCACCGTCATGGAATCCGGCTGTCAGGTGCCTCCGTGCTACCCTGTACTCGATTGAGTACAGGAGGTTCGCATGTTCGCTGAGACACTCCGCATTGCGCGTGCGGACGCTCGCATGTCCGTTTCTCGTCTCGCAGAACTGGCGGGCACGTCGCGTTCCGCAATCGCCGACTACGAAGCTGGGCACAAATTCCCACGCGTGGACACCGCCGAGCGCATCATGGCAACTCTCGGATTCGAGTACACGACCGTCGGGTTTCCGAAGCCGTGGCCCGGCCATATCGACGCCAAGATTCTGCTCCCGCTGAGTGAGTGGCGCCCCGACCGGGAGCGCGCCATCGGGAAGGCGCGCCGGGACCTTCCGACCATCATTGAAGCTGACGCGACCGCCGAACGACTGGACGTCACCTGGGGTCAAGTGAAGACACTTGTCGAAGGCACCACAGTCGAAGGAGACGTCGAAGCGGTGTGGCGGCTGCACGAGCTGAGGGAGTCAGCACTTCAGGTTTTGAACGGAGTCGAAAGCGGGTCCCCGCCACGGCTTCGGGTCATTGCCGAAGGTGGACTCGTCGAAGCGAATCCCGACCTGCCCGTTCCCGCACAGGCGATGGCGTTCCTCGCCCGCGCCACATTCCAGGGCGGCGACCCCGCGTTCATTCGTCACCTCGTCGGCGGTTTCCTCACCCACCACGGCTATCCATGGCTGTGGGTACCGCACACGCGCGGACCTGAATACAGGCGAGCGCTCGTCGCCTGCGAACGAAACGGCGAGGCGGAGCTGATGGTTCGGGTCCTCCTCGGCAGCATCGAAATGGACCCGGATGAGTAAGACAGGCGGCGGCCGAGGGACGAACCAGCACCAGATTCGCGGAACCGCAAAAGCAACGACGCGCAGCGACCGCGATTCAGCGCCGAATTCGCCACGCATCACCAGCGGCGCACGCGACTGGGATGCGCTACTCCGGGAGTACCCGACGTATCCGGGCGACTTCCAGGCTGTCCCCGAACCATCCTGGGACGACTTGGCAGCGACTGTCGCGGACCTGTCGCCGAGAGGTGCCGACCGCGCGCTCGCCCGCTACCAGGCGCAAGAGTCGTTGTCCCTCTTCAACGACGCACGCCTGGAAGGGTTCGCCTTCACCGAGCCGGAAATTGTCACGCTCATGGGCGGCGGGCACGTCGCTGGGCACACTATCGGCGAGGAAGCCCAGGTGACGGCGATGGGTGCCGCCAGCAAGTTCATGGCAGCCCGCGTCTCGGAGGGGCAAGAGTTGGAGCCTTCTCAGTCCCTCTCCGACGACATCCACCTCTTCATCGCCGCCCCGCTCGGCCTGAAATCGGTGGCGTTCCGTGGCGCCCAGAAGGAGCAGTACGCCGGCCCCGAGGTACGCCTGTCCCGCGGCGCACGCTTCCGTGCCCTGGACGCCAGGATGACACCGGCGGTCCTCGAGTCTGGGCTCGCGCGGATCACAGAGATCGATCACCCGGTACTCCGAGGGGCGACGTGGGCGGCGTTTGCGACCTACCAGCAGTTCTACCTCGACGGCAACAAACGCACCGGCCGGTACGTGATGAACACTGTCCTGATGTCACACGGCTACGACGCGATCACGGTCCCCGAACGGCTGAAAGCGCAATACGAGGACGCGCTCGTGGAGAGCTACGAAACCGCCGACCTCACCCCGCACATCAGCTTCCTCCTCGGCCAGTACGCCGACGACTGACGGGAGAGCGAGTTCTCTTGGTGGGCCCTGCCGGGATCGAACCGACGACATCCACGGTGTAAACGTGGCGCTCTACCAGCTGAGCTAAAGGCCCTCCGCCGCAGTGCGGCTTGAACAGTTTACCGGGCCGCAGTGTGGGCGAGGTCAACCGACCAGTCGGCGAGTTCACCGGCTGCGAGCTGCCACACGTATTCGTTCTTCAGTTTGGCGCCGTCGCGAGCGAATGGGCCTTGCCGGAAGCCGTAGAACGCGACCGTCGGCAGGGTGCCCTCGGGCGCGGTGAGAATCGCGTTGTTGAAGTCGCCGTTCATCCGCCGCAGCTCATGCAAGACGCGCTCGCGGGAACCGTCCTGGTCGAGTGTCCCCCGGATGGTCGCCGCTTCGGTCAGCTGCAGGGCGATGTGCAGCTGGCGATCGCCGTTATCGTCTTCGAAACTGATGAGCCGATGGTTTTCGATAGCTTGCAGGAGGCCGGTGTCGCCATAGATCACGTCGCGCAGTGCATCCGGCGCCACGACAGCGCCGTTGTAGTCGACCGACAGGTCGGAGCGACCGTAGTGGAACAGCAGCGGAAGGTCGAGGAACTGCTGCTCGATCACGGCTTGGTGGCCGAGCTCGCGCAGAATCGGTGTCACTTCTTTGAGCCGGATGACGTGCCCGCGGTCGTGGATGTTGTAGCGGATGCGCGGGTTGATGTTCTGTTTGCGAACGATCGTCACGACGAGCTCGCCCGCATCGTTGGTCTCGATGAGATAGTCGTACGGGTTGAACTGGAACACCATCGGCAGCACCCCGTACTCGCCCTGCCGGGTGATCCTGGCGGCCAACCGGGCATCCGACGCGATCGCCCGACGCAATTCGACTGTGTAGTCGGTCTCGATGGCGACGTTGATCTCGAGGTCGCTCGCGCCATAAGAGCCGAATGCGCTGTGCGCGTACCGGAGGATATGCCCTCGCATGTTCTCGCTGATCCCCTCGCCCCCGAATGCTGCGACGATGTCGTACTCCGCCCAGTCGATGCGTTCGTCCTCGAAGAGCGCCTTCAGAAACGGCGGATAGCTCAGGATGATGTAGGTGTAGCCCGTGCCGAACTCCTTCATCGTGGCGATGATCTTGTTGCGGTCCGGGCCGATCGACTTCATCATCGTGACCTCGGTGAGCGAGGTGCTCACATTCATCCCGGTCGCCCAGGCGCCGAGTGAGAAAGCATTGAGAACGAAGGGCTGCTTGCGCAGGGAGTTGGCGGTGCGAGCGAAACCGACCTGCAGCAGTTGGCGTGTGGCGAGTCGCTCGTCCTTTCCGCGTACCCAACTCGTCGGGGTTCCTGAGCTGCCCGACGACTCGTCGACGACAACGCCGTGCCGGGGAAGCTTGCCGCCCAGACTGCGCTCGGGGATGCTCCACCGTTTGATATAGCTGTCTTTATCCATCTCCGGGATGGTCGCGTACGCCGCAGCGAGCCCGCGCTTGAATCGGAGTTTGACCGGGGCTCCTCGTTCGGCCAGAAAGGCGCGATATGCCGGCACCCGACGGGCGGCGAGTTCGAACGTGCGCCACGCGCGCCAGCGACCGAGCAGCCAACGGAACGGTTCGATGCCCGGGCCGAGCAGCACCTTGTGCGTATGCACGCTGTGCGTGAACAGCCGCACGAACCCGTCTTGAGCCCAGACGAACGCGAAGATCAGCGACCTCTTCATGACGCCTCTCCAACCAGCATGGCGGATGCGGGCCGGCGGTGCGCGACCGGCGGCCGCTTGCTGTGGCCGAAACGGAAGAGCATCCACGCCATTCTTCCGTCGCTTTCCTCCGCGTCGACCGCTGTAGCGAACGCGCTGTGCGACGACGGGTTGGTGATGACGGTGCCGAAGGGATGCAGTGCGACGCCGGCGGCCGTCAACTGCAGCCACACCTGCAGAAACGTTCGACCGGCCTCCACGTAGTCGGCCGGGCCGGAGAACGGACCTTCAAGCCAGCCGAGCTGACGCACGCCGCGCATGGTGTTCAAGTAGATCGATCGAATAGCGGCGCCGATCACGGGGGTCTGCCAGAGCTCGCGGTGTCCCATCGCGAAGCGGAGAATGCCGCCCGGCATGAGCATCGCCTCGGCGCTGAGTCCGTCGCCGCGCTCACGTGCATCCTCGCGGCTGAATCGCAGCCACGTCATGATCTCGTCATACACGGCATCGTTCTGCAAGTCGGAGAACAGAGTGGACTGGTTGATGCGGACGACGTCACGCACGATCGCGGGATCTGCCGTCGTACGAAATCGGTGGCCACCGGCCGCCGCAACTTGCGCCGCCGACTCGACAACCGCATCCGGGACCAGAACGGCGTCATAGGGCCGCCGCGATGTCTGCCGCCGGAGGAACAGCGCGTGGCGGCGGCGATCCTCGTCGGTGAGTGCCCGGCGGCTCAGCGACACGGTGCCGAGCGGATGCAGGCGGTCGGCGCTCGTGAAATCCATCTCGCCGTGGTCCAACGTCTCCGACACGTCGAATCCGTTCCCGGCAGCTACCGTGTGCAAGCCCTCGAGGAACACACCGGCGCAGACATGACCGAACGGGATTCCGAACGATTCAGCCGGAAGTCCGAGGTCGAGGTCGTAGAAGATCTCGGCGTTCGTGTCGTCGACGGGCCGCACCTTGATCGGCTGTGAGTTGTGCGGCGACGGGTAATGGCGGGCATCTTCGACGATGCTCCCCCATGGACTGCTCGGGTCTCCCATAAGGAGTCACACTAGCGAGTCGCCGCAGAGCTCCGCCTCCGTGCCAGCACGGGTGAAGAGGGTGAAGGTCAGCCGACGTGCGCGGGCAACAGGTCAAGGGCGGCGCGGTAAGCGTCGAGCGAGCGGGCCTCACCGGGAGCGGTGATGAAGGAGGCGCGGATGATCCCCGACTCGTCGATCACGAAGGTCGCGCGGTTCGCGAAACCCTTTTCAGGGAGGAAGACGCCGTATTCCTTGGCGATCTCGCCGTGCGGCCAGAAATCCGCGAGCAGCGCGAAGTCGTACTTCTCCTCCTCGGCCCAAGCGCGCAGCGCGTATTTGGAGTCGACGGAGATGCCGAGCAACTCGACCGAATGGTCCTTGAAAAGTGAGAGGTTGTCGCGCAGTGCGCAGAGCTCCCCCGTGCAGGTTCGAGAGAACGCGAGCGGGAAGAACACGAGCGCGACCGCGCGTCGTCCGCGGAAGTCGCTGAGCCGAACCGTCTCCCCGAACTGATTGAGCAACTCGAAATCGGGTGCCTCGGTGTCGTTCTCCAGAGCCATTGTCTGTTCCTTTCGAGGCCGCAGTCGATGGATCCGTTCGCGGCGCACGAGCACACAGCTTAGACCCGCGCGCAGGGACTTCCAAGGGAGCGGTCAATGTCGGGCTCGCAGTGAGGCTAGGCTGACAGATGGTGCCTCCGCGTATGTCGCAACCCGACAGCGAAAAGCGCCTCTCACGATCTATCCGACACAAGAAAGAGGTCGAGGGTGACTGTAAACGACCAGGACCCGTACTCGGTGAACAACATCGATTCGGACCCGGAGGAGACCGCCGAATGGCAGGAATCCCTCGACGCACTGGTTGCGGCCCACGGTCACGAGCGTGCTCGTGACATCATGCTGAGCTTGCTCAAGCGCTCCAAAGAACTGCACCTCGGTGTGCCGATGGTTCCGACCACCGACTACATCAACACCATCTCCCCAGAGAACGAGCCGGAATTCCCCGGCGATGAGGACATCGAGCGCCGCTACCGCGCCTGGATCCGCTGGAATGCGGCCGTCCTCGTGCACCGCGCGCAGCGTCCCGGCATCTCCGTCGGCGGACACATCTCGACCTACGGGTCGAGCGCCGCCCTCTACGAAGTCGGCTTCAACCACTTCTTCCGCGGCCAGGACCACCCGGGCGGCGGAGACCAGATCTTCATCCAGGGCCACGCCTCCCCCGGCACGTACGCCCGTGCTTTCCTCGAGGGCCGGCTCAGCGCCGACCAGCTCGACGGTTTCCGGCAGGAGAAGTCACACGCCGGCGGGGGCCTGTCGTCGTATCCGCACCCCCGGCTGATGCCGGAGTTCTGGCAGTTCCCGACCGTGTCGATGGGCCTCGGGCCGATCAATGCGATCTACCAGGCGCAGGCCAACCAGTACCTCACCAACCGTGGCATCAAGGATGCGAGCGACCAGCACGTCTGGGCGTTCCTCGGCGACGGCGAGATGGATGAGGTCGAGAGCCGTGGACAGCTGCAGGTCGCGGCCAACGAGAAGCTCGACAACCTCACCTTCGTCATCAACGCCAACCTCCAGCGTCTCGACGGCCCCGTGCGCGGAAACGGCAAGATCATCCAGGAGTTGGAGAGCTTCTTCCGGGGCGCCGGCTGGAACGTCATCAAGGTCATCTGGGGCCGCGAGTGGGACGACCTGCTGGCCCGTGACACCGACGGTGCCCTGGTCAACCTGATGAACCAGACACCCGACGGTGATTACCAGACCTACAAGACCGAGAACGGCGCATACGTGCGCGAGAACTTCTTCGGTCGAGACCCGCGCACGCTCAAGCTCGTCGAAGGCTTCACCGACGACCAGGTGTGGGCGCTCAAGCGCGGCGGACACGACTACCGCAAGGTCTACGCGGCCTTCAAAGCGGCCGTCGAGCACAAGGGCCAGCCGACTGTCATCATCGCGAAGACCATCAAGGGCTATGGCCTCGGACCGAGTTTCGAGGGCCGCAACGCGACCCACCAGATGAAGAAGATGACGCTCGAGAACCTGAAGACGTTCCGCGACGCCATGCGCATCCCGGTGACGGATGCTCAGCTCGAGGAGAACCCGTACCTTCCCCCGTACTACAACCCGGGACGTCAGGACGAGGCCATCCAGTACCTGCACGAACGTCGTGCCGCCCTCGGCGGATACGTGCCAGAGCGCCGCACGAAGTACACGCAGCTCAACCTGCCCGACGACTCGGCGTACGCGATCTCCAAGAAGGGCTCCGGCACGCAGCAGATCGCCACCACCATGGCGTTCGTGCGTCTGCTGAAAGACCTGCTGCGCTCGAAGGACTTCGGCCACCGCATCGTCCCGATCATCCCGGATGAGGCCCGCACCTTCGGCATGGACGCGTTCTTCCCGAACGCCAAGATCTACAACCCGAACGGCCAGCACTACACCTCGGTCGACCGCGAGCTGCTCCTGGCATACAAGGAGAGCCCGCAGGGCCAGATCATCCACGTCGGCATCAACGAGGCGGGCGCACTCGCGGCGTTCACCAACATCGGAACGACGTACTCCACACAGGGCGAACCGCTCATCCCGGTGTACGTGTTCTACTCGATGTTCGGATTCCAGCGCACCGGCGATGCGATGTGGGCCGCGGGCGACCAGATGGCTCGCGGATTCATGATCGGCGCGACAGCAGGACGCACCACTCTGACGGGCGAGGGTCTCCAGCACGCCGACGGTCACTCGCTCGTGCTATCGGCGACCAACCCGGCCGTACTCTCGTACGACCCGGCGTACGGTTACGAGATCGGGCACATCGTGCGCGCGGGTCTCGAGCGGATGTACGGCGAGAATCACCCGAACCCCAACGTCATGTACTACCTGACGGTTTACAACGAGCCGATCGTGCAGCCGGCGGAGCCCGAGGGCGTGGATGTGGACGGCATCGTCCGCGGCATCTACAAGCTGCGCGCCAACGAGACCGCCGGGCCCAAGGCTCAGCTGCTCGCGTCCGGCGTCTCTGTGCCGTGGGCGCTGGAGGCCCAGCACCTGCTCGCTCAGGACTGGGGCGTGTCGGCCGAGGTCTGGTCGGTCACATCGTGGACGGAGCTGCGTCGCGACGGTCTCGCCGCCGAGGAACACAACTTCCTCTATCCGCAACAGGAGAAGCAGGTGCCATACGTCACCCGCAAGCTGCGGGAGGCGGAAGGTCCGTTCGTCGCGGTCACCGACTACATGCACGCGGTGCCCGATCAGATCCGTCAGTTCGTGCCCGGCGAGTACGCGACGCTCGGTGCCGACGGATTCGGGTTCTCCGACACCCGTGCCGCCGCCCGCCGGTTCTTCAAGATCGACGGCCCGTCGCTCGTCGTCCGAACCCTTGAGCTGCTCGCGGCCCGCGGGCAGGTGGACCCGAACGCGCCGGCCTGGGCGATCGAGAAGTACCAACTTCACGATGTGAACGCCGGCACCACCGGCACGGCCGGCGGCGAAAGCTGACACCGGGCCGCACTCCGGTGCCGAAGACGAAGGAAGAGACGCTCACCTGGCTTCGCAAGATCTCAGGTGAGCTGGCGACCGCGACCCTCAAGCGGCTCGAAGACACCCTGCCGTGGTACCGCGACATGCCCCCTGGGCGGCGCTCAGCGGTGGGGCTGGTCGCTCAGGCCGGCATCTCATCGTTCATCTCCTGGTTCGACGATCCACGGTCGACGCCGTGGATCGCCGCCGATGTGTTCGGGGCAGCTCCCCGGGAGTTGCTCCGATCGGTGAGCCTGCAGCAGACGCTTCAGCTGATCAAGGTGACGGTCGAGGTCGTCGAGGACCGCGTGAAGAACGGCGGGGAGGCTCTGCGCGAGGCGATCCTGCTGTACTCGCGCGAGATCGCTTTCGGCGCCGCCGACGTCTACGCCCGCGCCGCCGAAGCTCGTGGGCTGTGGGATGCGCGGCTCGAGGCACTGGTCGTCGACAGCATCCTCACCGGTGAATACGACGACGAACTGCCGAGCCGCATCGCCGCCCTCGGGTGGCACGGCCACGGCGAGGTCAGCGTGCTCGTCGGCACGGCCCCGAAAATGCTCGACGTCGACCAGCTACGCCGCACGGCACGCCACATGTCTGCGGATGTCCTGATCGGCGTTCAGGGCAGCCGCCTCGTTCTCGTGATCGGGCGCGCGTTCCCCAGCGCATCGACGGATGAGACGATCGGCGCCTCCCCCATGGTCAGCTTCCTGGAGATCGCCTCCCAACTCGAGCCCGGCTTCGGTCCCGGACACCTGGTTCTCGGCCATGAGGTCGCGAGTCTCGTGGATGCGTCCAAGAGCGCGAAAGCAGCCCTGGCCGGCTTCGCGGTCGCGAAAGCCTGGCGCAACTGCCCCCGCCCGGTTCACGCGGACGACCTTCTCCCTGAGCGAGCGCTCGCGGGCGACGGGCTCGCACGCGCCACGTTGATCACCCGCATCTATCGCCCGCTCCAAGCGCACTCGACCGAACTTCTGACAACCTTGTGGTCCTATCTGGACAACGGGCGTTCCCTCGAGGCGACGGCGCGTGAGCTGTTCGTGCATCCCAACACCGTGCGTTACCGCCTCAAGCGTGTCTCCGAGGTGATCGGGTGGGATGCGACCGGAGCTCGTGAAGCGCTCATCCTGCAGGCCGCCCTCATCGTGGGCTCGATCAACGAACCGGACGCTCCCAGACGCGGCTGACACCCGCGACCCTCGTAGACATTCACAAAGGATCGCGGAATACTTCGTATCCTTTCGACACATCCGCTCGGCGGAGGATTGGCAGACTAGAACTCGTGATTGTGATCGCGTGCCCGGGACAGGGTTCCCAGACCCCCGGCTTCCTAGAACCCTGGCTCACCGAGTCGACTTTCCGCGACCAGCTCTTCGGTATTTCCGAGGCTGTCGGCATCGACCTCGTCGCGCACGGCACCGTCAGCGACGCCGAGACGATCCGGGACACGGCGGTCGCCCAGCCACTCATCGTGTCGGCCGGGCTCCTCACGCTGTCGGCGCTTCTCGCCGACGGACGCCGCGACAAAGTGGGAGGGATCGCCGGGCACTCGGTCGGCGAGCTGACCGCCGCGGCCGGCGCGGGCATCCTCAGCGAGACGGACGCGGTGGCTTTCGTCCGCGAACGCGGCGCGGCAATGGCGCGGGCTGCCGCAGAGACGCCCACGGGCATGAGCGCGGTCATCGGCGCCGACGAGACCGAACTGCTCGCCACGCTCGATGGACTCGGGCTCTCCCCCGCCAACTACAACGGCGGCGGCCAGATCGTGGTCGCAGGCGCACTCGACGCGCTCGCCGCTCTGGCCGAGAATCCGCCGGCCCGCGCCCGCGTCATCCCGCTGCAGGTCGCCGGCGCCTTCCACACCCGGTACATGCAGCCGGCGGTCGCTCACCTCAGCGAGTTCGCCGCCACCCTTCCCACGAACGACCCGACCCTGCCGATCTGGACGAACAAAGACGGCTCGCGAGTCACTTCCGGTGCCAACTACCTGAGCCTGCTCGTCGGCCAGGTCTCGTCGCCTGTGCGCTGGGATCTCTGCATGGAGTCCTTCGCTGCGGCCGGAATCACCGGCCTCATCGAGATCGCTCCGGCGGGCGCGCTCGTCGGCCTCGCCAAGCGCGGCCTCAAAGGTGTTCCGTCCGTCGCGATCAAGACGCCCGACGACCTGCCCGCCGCTTTCGACCTCATCGACCAGGCCGCCTAGGAGGAACCCCGGATGACCCATCCCACCCTGCAGCAGGCCCACGGCCCGCAGTACACTCGCATCCTCTCGGTCGGCGCCGCGCGCGGCGACCAGGTCGTGCCCAACGACGACCTCGTCGGGCCGATCAACTCCTCGGACGAGTGGATCCGCCAACGCACCGGGATCGTGACACGTACGCGCGCTTCGCACGACGTGCTCGCGGTGGACCTCGCCACGGAGGCATCGAAAGAGGCGATCGCGAAGTCGGGGGTCGATCCGCAGCTGATCGACGCCGTCATCGTCGCGACAATCAGCAACTCGCGGCAGACGCCGTCGCTCGCCGCCGTGCTGGCCGACCGCGTCGGCGCGAACCCGGCAGCGGCCTTCGACATGAACGCCGCCTGCGCGGGCTACACCTACGGCATCGCCCAGGCCGATGCCCTCATCCGCACCGGTATGGCGCATTACGTGCTCGTGGTCGGAGCCGAAAAACTCTCCGACGTCGTCGACCCCACCGACCGCACCATCTCGTTCCTGCTCGGTGACGGAGCCGGTGCGGTCGTGATCGGGCCGAGCGAGTATCCGGGCATCTCGAAGACCATCTGGGGTTCCGACGGATCGAAGGCAGACGCCGTCGGAATGAACGGCACCCTCGTGGAATACCGCGAGGGAAAGGCGGAGTGGCCCACCCTCCGCCAAGAAGGCCCGACGGTCTTCCGCTGGGCGGTCTGGGAGATGGCCAAGGTGGCTAAACAGGCACTGGATGCGGCCGGCGTGACGAGCGACCAGCTCGCCGCCTTCATCCCCCACCAGGCCAATATGCGCATCGTCGACGAGTTCGCGAAGCAGCTCAAGCTGCCCGAGACCGTCGCGATCGCCCGAGACATCGAGACGACCGGGAACACCTCCGCCGCCTCGATCCCGCTGGCGACACACCGTCTCCTGCAGGAGAACCCAGAGCTCAGCGGCGGCCTCGCGCTCCAGATCGGCTTCGGCGCCGGGCTGGTGTTCGGCGCACAGGTCGTTGTGCTGCCCTAAACTGATCAACGGTCAAACGACACCCCCCAAGGAGAAAACACATGGCATTGTCCACCGAAGAAGTTCTTGCCGGCCTGGCCGAGCTCATCAACGACGAGACCGGGATCGCGACCGACACGGTTGAGCTGGACAAGTCGTTCACCGACGACCTCGACATCGACTCGATCTCGATGATGACCATTGTGGTCAACGCCGAGGACAAGTTCGACGTCAAGATCCCGGACGAAGAGGTCAAGAACCTCAAGACCGTCGGCGACGCCGTCGAGTTCATCGTCAAGGCTCAGGCCTAAGCGCCCGCAAGAAGAATCTTCCTTCGCGGAGGCGGGCACGGCCCGACCGGACCGGCCCGCCCCGCGATCGATGACGCTTGACGGCGTCGTCACGTTCCCCACCAACGAGAGTTGCCGTTATGACCAAGAAAATCGTCGTCACCGGCGTGGGCGCCGCCTCGCCCCTCGGCGGCACCGCCGCTGAGACCTGGAAGGCCCTGCTCGCCGGGGAATCCGGCGCATCCACCATCGAGAAGGAGTGGGTCTCCGAACTCGCGCTTCCCGTCACTTTCGCGGCGCAAGCCCGCGTCGACGCCACCACCGTTCTCGAACGCCACGAGGTGAAACGCCTCGACCCGTCGAGCCAGTTCGCGCTCATCGCCGGCCGTGAAGCCTACGCTGACGCGGGATCCCCCGACGTCGAGCCGGAGCGTCTCGCCGTGGACTGGGCCACCGGTATCGGCGGGGTCTGGACTCTCATCGACGCCTGGGACACGCTGCGCGAGCGCGGTCCACGCCGCGTCATGCCGATGACCGTTCCCATGCTCATGCCGAACGGCCCTGGAGCGGCGATCGGGATGGACCTGCACGCCCGGGCCGGCATCCGCACGGTGGTCTCTGCCTGCGCCTCGAGCACCGAGTCCATCGCGAACGCCTACGACCATCTACAGCAAGGACTCGCCGATGTGGTCATCGCCGGAGGCTCAGAGGCCGCCATCCACCCGCTGCCGATCGCGTCCTTCGCCGCGATGCAGGCGCTTTCGAAGCGCAACGATGACCCGGCCACCGCCTCCCGGCCCTACGACGTCACACGCGACGGCTTCGTTCTCGGTGAGGGTGCCGCAGCGCTCGTGCTGGAAACCGAGGAGCACGCGAAGGCGCGCGGAGCCAAGATCTACGCCGAACTGGTCGGCGGATCGGTCACCAGCGACGCGTACCACATCACCGCTCCCGACCCCGAGGGCTCGGCGGCAGCGAGAGCCATGATCGCCGCGATCTCGAACTCGGGTGCCTCCCTCTCCGACGTGAGCCACATCAACGCACACGCGACGAGCACGCCCGTCGGCGACATCGCGGAATACAACGCCCTGCGTCGCGTATTCGGCGATCTTCTCGATGGCATCCCGGTGTCTGCCACGAAGGCGTCCACAGGCCACCTTCTTGGTGGGGCCGGCGCGATCGAAGCGCTTTTCACCGTGATGTCACTCCATGAGCGCACCGCACCGCCGACCATCAACATCACGGAGATGGACCCGGAGATCCCGCTCGATGTTGTCCGGGCGCCACGTTCGCTCGGCGAGGGCGACCTGCTCGCGATCAGCAACTCCTTCGGCTTCGGCGGCCACAACGCCGTCGTCGCTTTCCGCTCCGTCTAGCGGTAGCACAGCACAGCGGTCGCACAGCACAGCAAGAGACCCCGACCGGATCGATCCGGTCGGGGTCCACTTGTTTTCACCGCGGGCGGGCGGCAGCGCGCAATGCCTGATCCGGCCCGCCGCGGGAGTCTGTCGGCGTCAGCCGACCTTGTGCAGCCAGACGACTCGCGTCTCGTCGCTGGCGTGCCGGAACGGCTCCAGTTCGTCGTCCCAGGCTTGACCGAGCGCGAGTCGCAGTTCGCGGTGCAACTCGAGGGCGTTGGCGCCCGCGATCTCCATCGCGTACCGCACCCTGTCCTCCGGGATGACCGTATTGCCGGCTGTGTCCGTCTGGGCGAAGAAGATGCCGAGGTCGGGCGTATGCATCCAGCGGCCGCCGTCGGTGCCCAGACCCGCGTCTTCGGTCACCTCGAACCGCAAGTGCTCCCAGCCGCGAAGGGCTGACGCGATCGTCGCGCC
>DASYGJ010000362.1:0-2995 GCA_035999915.1 Leifsonia sp. | reverse complement strand
GGCGAGCCCGGTTGCCCGTAAGTCTCGCTGTCCACGAAGACCATCGCCATCTGATGCGCCGGCTGGGCGGAGGCGTTTTGGGAGAGGTCCTGGAAGATCTCCCGAAGCGTTCCGAAGTCGCCCTGGAAGTACGTCACGCCGGCGTCGGCGATGCTGAGCAGGCCGTCCTCCCGGACCGAGTTCTGAAAGAGCTTGGCGATGTCGGTGGCGAACTGGCTGATCGGTTCGTCGGCGAAGCGCCAGGTCGCGACGGCCAGGCTCGGCGCGCCGGCGGGCCGAGCCGCCGCGATGGCGCGTGCGCTGTCGATGTACTCGGCTTCGTGTCCGGCGTAGCTCGGCGAGCGTTTGAGCTCGTCGATGGCGGCGTGCAGATCCGCCTGCGGATACCCCGCGAAATAAGCGCCGAGGTTGCCCGCCTCCATGATCCCGAGCCCCCCACCGGTGGCGACGAGGAACCCGGCCTCGCTGAGCGCCTTCGCGGTCTCAGCGGCGAGTCGGTAGGCGGGAGCATCTCTGGGCGTCGAGGACCCACCCATGACGCCCGCGACGTGTCGCCCGGCGGCGACAGACGCCGCGACGTAGGCGCGCATGGCCTGGTCGACGCCCTGGTCGTGAACCACCTGAGCGATGGCTTCCACGACATCCGCAGGCGGGACACCCGACGCCGCGACGTGAGCCGCAATGCGCGCATCGAGGCTCTGCATCGGCGCGTCTGACCGGTAGCCGGCCATGAGCTCGTCGACCGTATAGAGGCTGTCGCGGCCGGCGGAGTAGAGCATGTCGTTGCCCAGCACGGCGGCAACTTCTTCGCGAGTCATCGATGGTGTGAGCTGGTCCATGGCATCGTTCCCCGGCGCGGTGGCGCGGCGGCCGCGGCGTCAACCGGCCGATTCGCCGTCCCAGTAGTCGACTGCGTCGGCGAGCCGGAAGACGCCGCCGAGGGTGGAGAGCTTGCCGCTGTCCGGATATGCATATCCGCATGGCTCTCGCATCGTCGACAGGATCAGCACCCGCGCCACCGCGGCCGATTCGTTGATCAGCTGGTGGGCGCCGTCCGGACCCTCGGGAAACACGACCAAGTCGCCGACCTCGAGCTCATCGCGTCCCTCCGGGTGGCGCAGGGTCGGGGTGCCCGCGAGTACGAGCAGGCACTCCTCGTTGCCGAGTTCGTAGTGGTACGGGCTGCTGCGCTCGCCGGGATCGAGCTCGTAGACGGTGGCACCGAGCATCTCGCCCCCGAGCATCGGCCGCAGCTGTCGGTAGCGGCTACGGAACCCAGGCGGCACGTCGGTTTCGGGCACGACGTCGACCGTCGCTGCGTTGACTATGGGCCGCGGTGCCGCGGTCATTCGCCATCCCAGTAGCCGACGGCGTCGCCACGCCGGAAGTCGAGACGATCCGGGCCGCCGTCGGGCGGCCGCACGCCGAGCTTGTCGGAGTCCGGATACACGGACACCGAGGCCGTCCCCGTTGCAGCCACGCCGGAGAACATCACCACGCGCCCGGGTCCGCGGACCGCGTGGCCCCCGTCCGGGCCGCTCGGAAAGCAGACGAGATCCCCGGCGGCCAACACCCGCTCGCCGGCCGGGTCCCGCAGCGTCGGCGCGCCCGTGACGACGTACACCCACTCCTCAACCCCGTGGTGGTAGTGGAACGGGAACGTCCACTGGCCCTCGGGCAGCTCGTAGACGCTGGCACCAAACCACCGCAGATCGTGCTCGCGCCCCAACCCACGACGGCCGTGCCACGCGTAGCCGGGCCGGTCTTGGTGCACCGGAAGCTCGCCGGTCAGGATGTTGAAACGACGCATCGAGCTTCATCCTCCCAGCATCGGTCGTCGGTCGGTGCGGAGAAGACGAACTCGCTGCAGCCCGTGGCTTTGAGAATCGTTCTGAATGGGGGTCGGAAGGCGCTGCGACCCACGGTCGGCCCCGACCGGCTCGATCCCACTGACGTGAAATCCCTCCGGAGCTCTGGCAAGGATCGCGCGGGCGCCTGACAACCCTCGGATAGGATCCGGCCAGCGGGGCCGTGACACTTGAACCGCAGATCGGGGGCGAACGGGTGAGCAGCACACAGGATCGAGACGCCGAGATCCGGGCTCGGATCCAGCAGCACTGGGATGCCTCCGAGAGTGGCGACGTCGAACTCGAGCACGAGATCTACGCCGCGGACGGGATCCTGGACTACCCGCAATCCGGCGAGCGCTTCAGGGGCCGGGCGAACATCCAGGCGCAACGCGGCGGGCACCCTGCCGAACGACATTTCACCGTCCGCCGGATCCTCGGCGGCGGGGACCTGTGGGTCAGCGAGTGCGTGATCACCTACGACGGCGCACCCACTTACTCGGTCAGCATCATGGAGTTCGGTGACGGGCTCGTCACGCACGAGAGCCAGTACTTTGCGGACCCATTCAGCGCGCCGGCGTCGCGCGCTGCGCTGGCTGAGCCGATGCCCGCCGGCGATCAATAAGCCGCTTCGTGTCAGCTAGCTCGCGCGGCGGTAGGCGAGATGCACGACTCCGTTGTCGTACGTCTCGCTTTCGGACAGTGCGAACTTCGCGTGCAAGCCATCGCCGAACAGTCGCGAGCCCTCTCCGAGCGCGATCGGGTGGACGAAGAGGTGCAGTTCGTCGACAAGGCCGTCGGCCATCAGCGCGCGCGATGAACCGCATGCCGGCTGGCCACACCTGCTACGTGCTACTGCCCGAGCAGACAGAACGCGACTAGGCAGCCGCTTCTCGGTCTTCACACGCCGGTGACACGCGGGAAGTCGCGGCCGCTAGGTTCTCCGGACCCGACTCAGAGAGGACCGGACAGATATGCCTGACTTGCCGAACATCGTGCTCGTACATGGGGCGTGGGCCGACGGCTCAAGCTGGAGTGCCGTGACCGAGCGACTCCAGGCCGAGGGCTACAACGTGACCGCGCCGCAGTTTCCGATGAACGCGCTTGCGAACAACGTCGATCGGCTGCGCCTGGTGCTCGGCCGCCAG
>DASYGJ010000332.1:0-2721 GCA_035999915.1 Leifsonia sp. | reverse complement strand
TAGATCGCATCGAAAGTCCCACCGGCGAGGGCGACGCCCGTGGCTTCGGCCTGTTCGCGTCCGGTGCGGTTGAGCGGGATGTCGCTGGACCCCTGGATGCGCTTGGCGAGATTCCAGTCGGTCTGGCCGTGGCGAACGAGGGAGATTCTGGTCACGCGCGTCCTTTCATCGCAGGACGCGCGGAGGTCAGCCGAGCCGCCTGGCCAGCTCGACGAGGGTCTCCGTGGTCCCGGCGTCCAGCTTAACGGTCGCGCGAGCGTCGCCTTTGGTCGTTCCCCGGTTGACGATGACGATCGGGAGGCGCCTGCGGCGGGCCTCCTCTAGCAGGCGGATGCCCGAGTTGACGACCAGGGACGAGCCCGCGATGAGCAGCGCATCCGCCGACCGCACGAGGGCGCTGGCCTCGCGGTACTTCTCGGCCGGGATGAACTCGCCGAAGAACACGACGTCGGGCTTCAGCCGGCCGCCGCATACGGTGCAGTTCGGCACGATGAAGGAGTCGATGTCGGAGACGATCGCGTCGCCGTCGGGCGCGATCTCCAGGGCGCCTTCGGCCTCGAGCCAGGGGTTCGCGGCCTCGATGCGCGCCGAAACGCTTTCCCGGGCGAACACCTGCCCGCAGGTGAGGCAGAGGACACGATCCATGGCGCCGTGCAGATCGACGACGCGGCGCGAACCGGCTTGCTTATGCAGTCCGTCGACATTCTGGGTGATGACGCCGTTCGCCGCACCCGACTTCTCGAGGCGCGCGAGGGCATAGTGACCCTGGTTGGGGGCTGCGGCGGCGAACCGGCGATAGCCGAGGTGACTGCCCGCCCAGTAGCGCTTGCTGAACGAGTCGGCGGCGAGGAACTGCTGGAAGGTCATCGGGTTGCGCTGCGGCGCACCCTCACCACGGTAGTCGGGGATGCCCGAATCGGTGCTGACGCCGGCGCCGGTGAGGACGGCGAACTGGCGGCCGGTCAAGAGGTCGGCGGCCTCGTCGATGCCCCGGGCGAGCTCGGGCGAGAGCTCTGTCGCAATCGCACCCATCGGCACCTCCAGATTCACAGACAACCCTGAGTCTAAACACCGCAGTTTTCCGAATTGTTTCCGGCTACTGGCAATCTGGGAGTCCCACCACCCGCGAGCAACCATCCGCGAGCCACCAGAAAGGCGGGACGTCTCATGCGCATCCACCGCATCACCGAGTTGAGCGCCGACGGCCTCGCCGACTACTCCCGGCTCACGGATGTGGCGCTGCGCCGGGTGAGCGAACCGGCCGGCGGCCTCTATATCGCGGAGTCGACGAAGGTGATCAAGCGTGCGCTGGCTGCCGGACACCGTCCGCGTTCGGTTCTGCTCCAGGAGCAGTGGCTGCCCGATGTGGAACCGTTGCTCGTCGACTACCCCGATGTCCCGGTCTACGTGGGGGAGAGCGCGGTGCTCGAAGCGCTCACCGGATATCACCTGCACCGCGGGGCGCTGGCCGCTATGCACCGGCCCGAGCTCCCGCATCCGGCCGACCTGTTGAGGGATGCGCGGCTCGTCGTGGTGCTGGAAGACATCGTCGACCACACCAACGTCGGGGCGATCTTCCGTTCGGTCGCCGGACTCGGCGCGGACGCGGTGCTGATCAGTCCGCGCTGCGCGGACCCGCTGTACCGGCGGAGCGTGCGGGTGAGCATGGGGACAGTGCTGCAGGTTCCGTGGACGCGCATCCCCGAATGGGACGAGGCCGCTCCGATTCTGCGTGACGCCGGGTTCGAGATCGCGGCGCTCGCCTTAGCCGACGATGCGGTGGGTCTCGACGAGTATGCGGCCGGCCCGCCGCAACGACTCGCGCTGGTGCTCGGATCCGAGGGAGACGGCCTGAGCCGGCATGCCCTCGCCGTGGCCGACACCGTGGTGACCATCCCGATGCTCCACGGCGTCGACTCTCTGAACGTCGCCTCCGCGAGCGCGGTGGCGCTGTGGGCGCTGCGGGCGCGTTCTCAGGGATCGGATAGCGGGTCGGATTAGAATTTCCGGGTGCAAGAACAGCCCCGCCGCAGCTCACGACAGCAGACGTACCGCCGACGCCGCATCGTGGTCTTCGGAATCCTCGGAGTCTTTCTCGTGGCGGTCATGTACATCTCGGGGTCGCTTTTCGCGCCGGTGCCCGCCACGGCCGCCGTCATGGACCACGAATCCACGATCGCTCAGCCGAAGGCCGCACTGGTCTGGCCCGGGTTCGGCGCGGGCGGCATCACGGCGCCCGACTACACCGGGGCGACCGATTTCCACGGCTCGGATGCGTCGATGCCGATCGCCAGCATGACCAAAACGATCACCGCGCTCGTCGTGCTCGAGAAGAAACCGCTCAAGGCGGGCGACGACGGGCCGACGATCGCCTTCACTCAGAAGGACGTCTCGATCTGGAACCAGGTCATCGCCGCCGGCGGGTCCTGGGCGCCGGTGGTCGCCGGCACGTCGATGACCGAGAAACAGGCGCTCGAGGCGATGCTGCTGCCCTCAGCGAACAACTACGCGATCTCGCTCGCGAACTGGTCGTACGGCTCGACGGGAGCGTTCGTGCAGGCGGCCAACGCGTGGCTCACCGCGCACAAGTTCACAGGGACCCACCTCGACAGTCCTGACGGGCTGTCCCCGGGCAGCGTGAGCAACGCGAAAGACCTGATCGGGATCGGCAAGCTCGTACTTGCGGATCCGGTGCTGTCGGCCATCGTGTCGCTGACGAAC
>DASYGJ010000325.1:0-2177 GCA_035999915.1 Leifsonia sp. | reverse complement strand
GTAGGCGGTACCGGCCCCTGCGGCGAGCAAAGGGTACATGGAGTACGTCGGCGTGAATCCGAGCAGGCTTCGGCCTGGACCGCCGAAGGCCTGAAGTATTTGCTGGATCACCTCGTTCGATCCGTTCGCCGCCCAGAGGTTTTCGGCGCGCAGACCGTGTCCGAGGTATTGGGCCAGGCTTTCTCGAAGTTCGGTGAATTCCCGATCTGGGTAGCGGTTGACCCCGCGGACCGCCACGGCGACGCGGGAGACGATGTCGGCCGCGACGTCTTCGGGCACCGGATGCGTGTTCTCGTTCACGTTCAGAGCCACCGGTACAACCTTCTGAGGCGCACCGTACGGGGTCTTGCCCCGCAAATCGTCACGAATCGGCAGATCGGAAAGAGAAGTCACGCTCCAATCGTAGTTGCCGATTCCGTCTGATGACGGCACGCGACAAGCACCCCCGAATGCCGGCAACTGCCGGGCATCTGCCGGGCATCTGTCGAGCGCCGGCACCTGTCGGGCACCGGCACCTGCCGGGGGACCTACCGCTCGTACTGCGCCGGGATGGCAAGCCGCTGACCCGGGGAGACCACCGCGGTGTCGAGTTGGTTCAGCGACACGATGTCGGCGATCACATCGCGCGGGTCTGCGCTGGGCGCGACTTTCTCGGCGATGCTCCAGAGCGATTGCCCGGACTCGACCGTGACGTACTGGAACTGCACGTGCGCCCGGTCGCCGCTTGCCGCAGCTCCGCCGCCGTTGAGGGCGAAGACCAGCGCACCGATGACGAGCGGGATGGCGGCGAGCGAGGTGAGGACGACGCGGCCGCGCCGTGTCAGCCGCAGATGCGTGCGCGCGCTTGAACCCGCGGGACCCGACACGGCGCGCGCGGATGGGGCGAATGACGGCATCGTGACCGTTGCTGTGCTCATGGTCTTGACCTCCTAGAATTCCGCATCCGGTGCTTGGCCGGCAGTCCGAATGCGAAGCTATGTTCCGAATGTATCTTCGAATCTCAGAAATCGCAACCATCCTCGAATGGTCAAAACATCGAACAGTTTCGAGACACGCTCGAACATATGTTTGTTTTGCCCGCACTTCGTGGATACAGTTTCGATTGTCTGGAGTTCACTCAACCAGGCACCACCGACATTCGGACGAGCCGGATTCGTCAGGCGGGTCAAGAAGGGGACAAAGTGTCGAATGACAACCAGGCAGCGCGGGAACGCGGTGGCACGCGCCGTCGCAAGAACCTGAGCGAGAAGCAGCTCGCGATCCTCGATGTGATCAGCCGGTCGGTCAGCTCGCGAGGCTACCCGCCGAGCATGCGCGAGATCGGCGACGCGGTCGGCCTCTCCTCGCTCTCCAGCGTCACACACCAGCTCAACCAACTCGAGTTGAGCGGCTACCTGCGCCGCGACCCCAACCGCCCCCGGGCGCTCGAGATCCTCATCGAGCTGCCGTCCCCCGCGGCGGAGACGACGGACTTCGACAGCCAGATCCCGGTCGGCGACGCCGCGATGGTGCCGCTCGTCGGGCGTATCGCCGCCGGGGTGCCGATCACGGCCGAGCAGCAGGTGGAAGAGGTGTTCCCCCTTCCCCGTCAGCTCGTCGGCAACGGCGAGCTCTTCATGCTGAGGGTCGTCGGCGAGTCGATGATCGACGCCGCCATCTGCGACGGGGACTGGGTGGTCATCCGCACGCAGAACACGGCGGAGAACGGCGACATCGTCGCGGCCATGCTCGACGAAGAGGCCACCGTCAAGGTCTTCCGTCAGCGCGACGGCCACACCTGGCTGCTTCCCCGCAACTCCAACTTCGAGCCCATCCTCGGCGATTTCGCCCAGGTGCTCGGAAAAGTCGTCGCGGTCCTTCGCGCCGTCTAGGCCCACTCAACCACCACGCACAAAGTAACCGCCGAGTCCACGAACTCTCTGCGAACTCGACGGTTTTCGGGCGAATTTGTGCGGACTCGGCGGGGTGCGGACTCGGCGGGTGCGGACTCGGCGGGGTGCGGACTCGGCGGGTGAACAGCCAGCGGGGTGCGGGCCCGGCGGTCAGGCCCAGCCGAGTTCGCGCAGGCGTGCGTCGTCGAGACCGAAGTAGTGCCCGATCTCATGGACGAGGGTGACGCGTACACGCGCCTTGAGCTCATCCAGGTCGGCGCTGTGCTCCGCCAGATTGTTCTTGTA
>DASYGJ010000098.1:0-9958 GCA_035999915.1 Leifsonia sp. | reverse complement strand
ACCGCGACAGCAGGTAGGTTCGTTGTGTGAAGCTCCACAACGTTCGCGTGCATAGAAGCGATGAGAATCTTGCCCGGCAGAGTCAGCTCGCTTGGGCGATCGCCGAGGTCGCCGTCGATCCGGTCGAGGTGAGCGACGAGGTCACCCAGATGGTCGTCAACCGCGTGATCGACAACGCTGCAGTCGCCGCCGCTTCCCTCACCCGCCGTCCGGTGGTGTCGGCGCGGTCGCAGGCTCTCGCGCATCCGCTGCCGCGCAAGGAACTCGACGAGTTGACGGGTGCCGCGAGGCTGCAGCAGGGCTCGACCGTGTTCGGGCTGACCGAGGCTTTCCGCGTCAGTCCGGAGTGGGCGGCATGGGCGAACGGTGTCGCCGTGCGTGAGCTCGACTACCACGACACTTTCCTGGCCGCCGAGTATTCGCATCCGGGCGACAACATCCCGCCGGTCGTGGCGGTGGCGCAACATGCCGCGCGGGTGTTCGGGTTGACCGGACATGACTTGGTACGGGGGATCGCGACCGGCTACGAGATCCAGATCGATCTCGCGCGCGCCATCAGCCTCCACGCGCACAAGATCGATCATGTCGCCCATCTCGGCCCGAGCGCCGCCGCGGGTATCGGCACGCTGCTCGGTCTCCCCGCCGAGGTCGTCTTCCAGGCTGTCGGCCAGTCACTTCACACCACCACGGCGACGCGGCAGTCCCGCAAGGGGGAGATCTCCAGCTGGAAGGCGCATGCCCCCGCGTTCGCCGGCAAGATGGCGGTGGAGGCGATCGATCGTGCGATGCGCGGCGAGACCAGCCCGACTCCGATCTACGAAGGCGAAGACGGCGTCATCGCCTGGCTGCTCGACGGCCCGGGCGCGTCCTACGACGTTGCACTGCCCGAACCCGGCGAAGCCAAGCGTGCGATCCTCGACAGCTACACGAAGGAGCACTCCGCCGAGTACCAGGCGCAGGCGTGGATCGACCTCGCGCGCAAGCTCCACCGCGAGCATCCCGAGGCTGCGGATGCGTCCCGCGTCGACTCCATCCTCATCCACACCTCCCACCACACCCACTTCGTGATCGGCTCGGGGGCGAACGATCCTCAGAAGTACGACCCGACGGCGTCGCGTGAGACGCTCGACCACTCCATCCCGTACATCTTCACCGTCGCGCTGCAGGATGGGGGTTGGCACCACGTCGACTCCTACCTCCCGTCCCGGGCCGCTCGCCCGGATACGGTCGAACTCTGGCGCAAGGTCACGACCACGGAGGATCCGGAGTGGACCCGCCGTTACCACTCGCTCGACCCGGCCGAGAAGGCGTTCGGCGGTCGCGTCGAGATACGCCTCACCGACGGCTCCGTGATCGTCGACGAGATCGCGGTGGCGGATGCGCACCCGCTTGGCGCACATCCGTTCGCCCGGGAGGACTACGTGAACAAGTTCCGGATGCTCGCCGACGATGTGCTCGACCCCGCCGAGATCGACCGTTTCCTCGCGGTCGCGGAGCGCCTCCCGTCGCTGTCGGCCGAGGAACTCGGCGGCTTGACGATCACCGCAAAACCGGGACTGCTCGCTTCCCTCCCCGTTTCGAAGGGACTTTTCTGATGCTGTATTCAACCGTGCCCGCGCACGAGAAGCGCGCCGCCTTCCGGGCCCGACTGGTGGCCGGCGACCTGATCCGGATGCCGGGCGCCTTCAACCCGCTGGCTGCCCGCCTGATCGAACGCAAAGGGTTCGAGGGCGTCTACATCTCCGGAGCGGTTCTGAGCGCGGACCTCGGCCTGCCCGACATCGGTCTCACAACCCTGACCGAGGTCGCCGGCCGCTCCGCGCAGATCGCACGGATGACCGACCTCCCCGTCCTCGTCGACGCCGACACCGGATTCGGCGAGCCGATGAATGTGGCTCGTACAGTGCAGACCCTCGAGGATGCCGGCGTCGCCGGGCTCCACATCGAAGACCAGGTCAACCCCAAGCGTTGCGGACACCTCGACGGTAAGCAGGTCGTCGATGAGAACACCGCGCTCAAACGCATCCGCGCCGCCGCCGACGCCCGCCGTGATCCGAACCTGCTGATCATGGCGCGCACCGACATCCGTGCCGTCGAAGGTCTGGATGCGGCCGTCGACCGGGCGAGGGCGCTGGTCGATGCCGGCGCCGACGCGATCTTCCCTGAAGCCATGGCGGACCTGTCCGAATTCGAAGCCGTCCGCAACGCGATCGACGTCCCGATGCTTGCGAACATGACCGAGTTCGGCAAGAGTGATCTCTTCACCGTCGACCAGCTCCGCGATGTCGGCGTGAACATCGTCATCTGGCCCGTCTCCCTGCTGCGCCTCGCGATGGGAGCCGCCGAACGGGGACTCGATCAGCTGCTCGACACCGGTGACCTCCAGCCCAAACTGGATGAAATGCAGCATCGCGCCGAGCTGTACGACCTGATTGACTACGAGGGCTACAACACGTTCGACACCTCGGTGTTCAACTTCGAAGTGAAGCGTTAGCGAAGGAGCAGTAGATGACCGATCCCGAGATCCACAAGGGCCTCGTCGGCGTCGTGGTCGACACCACCGCCGTCTCGAGCGTCAACCCGGAGACCAACTCTCTGCTCTATCGCGGATACCCCGTGCAGGAGCTCGCCGCACAGTGTTCCTTCGAGGAGGTCGCCTATCTCCTCTGGCACGGCGAACTCCCGGATGCCGACGAGCTCGCCGCGTTCGAAGCGCTCGAGCGTTCTCTGCGCACGCTCGACGACCGCACGCGCCGAGCGATCGACGATGTTCCGGTGAGCGCGCATCCGATGGATGTGGTTCGTACGGCGGTCAGCCAGCTCGGTGGACTCGACGCGACCCTTCAGCAGGAGAACGGCATCCTCGACCCGGATCTCAACGGTCGTCGCGCGGTCTACCTGCTTGCCCAGCTGCCGACGATCGTCGCCTACGAGCAGCGCCGCCGTCGCGGACTGGAGCTGATCGCCCCGCGGGATGACCTCGACTATTCGCGCAATTTCCTTTGGATGACCTTCGGCGAGATCCCCGACGACGTGGTCGTCGACGCCTTCCGGATCTCGCTGGTGCTTTATGCCGAGCACTCGTTCAACGCCTCCACGTTCACGGCTCGCGTCGTCGCCTCCACGCTGTCGGATGTGTATTCCGCGGTCACAGGGGCGATCGGCGCCCTCAAAGGTCCCCTGCATGGCGGGGCCAACGAGGCCGTCATGCACGCGTTCGACGAGATCGAGACCGCGGATAAAGCGGAAGCGTGGCTCGACGACGCTCTCGCCGCCAAGCGCAAGATCATGGGTTTCGGCCACCGCGTCTACAAGAATGGCGACTCCCGCGTCCCGACCATGAAGGCCGCCCTCGAAAAGCTGGTCGATCACTACGATCGCCAGGACATGCTCGATCTTTACAACACGCTCGAGAAGGCAATGGGCGACCGCAAGAACATCAAGCCGAACGTCGACTACACGTCCGGCCCGGCATACAACCTGATGGGCTTCGACACCGAGACCTTCACTCCGCTGTTCGCCGCCGCGCGCATCACAGGCTGGACGGCGCACATCTTCGAGCAGTACGCCGCCAACTCCCTCATCCGCCCGCTTTCCCTCTACACCGGTCCCGGCGAACGTCACCTCGCACATTGAGGCTGCCGCCGACGTCGGAGATTCCGGCCGCTTAGCCGTGAATCTCCGTCGTTACGGAAGTCCCACCGGCGTGGCGCGCGAAATCTCCGACGGACTCACCGCCACAGCAGGAGGGCCTCGCCCTGTCCGCCGCCCCCGCAGAGCGCAACGGCCGCGCGTCCGCTCCCGCGTCGCGCGAGTTCGTGCGCCGCATGGGCCGCGAGCCGGGCTCCGGATGCGCCGATCGGGTGGCCGAGCGCAATCGCACCGCCGTGGATGTTCACCCGCTCGGGATCGAGTGCCAGATCGGCCATCGACTGCAGCGCGACGGCCGCAAACGCCTCGTTGATCTCAACGAAGTCGAGGTCCTCCACCGTCCACTCGCCCTTCTTCAGTGCGGCCGCGATCGCGTTCGACGGTTGCGAGTGCAGTGAGTTGTCCGGGCCGGCCACCTGTCCGCTCGCTCCCACCACGGCCAGCCAGGCCAGCCCGAGCCGCTCCGCGTTCTCCCGGCTGGTCAGCACGAGGGCAGCGGCGCCGTCGCTCAGCGGAGAGGAGTTCCCCGCCGTCAGCGTCCCTTCTTCGGAGAAGCTGGGCCGCAGCCGCGCGAGTGTCTCGGGCGTCGACTCCGGCCGCACCCCTTCGTCCGCGGTCACGACGACCGGATCGCCCTTTCGTTGCGGGATGCTCACCGGCGCGAGCTCGTCCGCGAACGCCCCGGAGTCGGCGGCTTTGCCCGCCCGCTGGTGCGAGGATGCGGCGAACGCATCCTGTTTCTCGCGCGTCAGGCCGAGCTTGGCCGTGTAGCTCTCTGTCGACGCTCCCATCGAGATGCCGTCGAACGCGTCCGTCAGCCCGTCGTGTGCCGCCGAGTCGAGGGCCGCGATGGAGCCGTAGGTCCAGCCCATCCGCGATCCTGGCAGCACGTGCGGCGCGTTGGTCATCGACTCCTGACCCCCAGCGACCACGATCTCGGCATCGCCCGAACGGATGAGCCGGGCCGCGTCGATCACGGCGGCCAACCCCGACAGACAAACCTTGTTGATCGTGACCGCGGGCACATCCCAGCCCAATCCCGCAGCTCTGGCTGTCTGGCGCGCCGGATTCTGCCCGGCGCCGGCCTGCAGAACCTGGCCGAAGATCACGGCGTCGACGGCACCGGGTTCGACACCGGAGTCTGTGAGGGCCTTTCTCAGCGCGACAGCGCCCAGTTCGACAGCGCTCTGCGAGGCGAGCGCGCCCTTGATCTTGCCCTGCGGCGTGCGCGCGGCAGACAGGATGACAACGTCTCGTGGACTGTTCATTGCGACTCCTTCGTGGCCTGTTGAGGCGGCTTGTGACCGGCTCCTTTCACCATCTCACAACGGAGGCCGCTGTGCAGGTCTGACCGAGAGTTATCCACATGCGTCGATTCTCCACAGATTGCTCCTCCGCCGCGCTCCGGCTCGTCAGGATTCCCTACCTTGGAGGCATGTCAGACCTGGAAGAGGAGGTATCCCTTGCGAACGTCCCACCGCACGATCGTCCGCGCGAACGGATGCGGCGCCTCGGCGTCGGCTCCCTCACCGACGACGAAGTGCTCGCCCTGGTGCTCGGATCCGGTCATCCTGGTCGCAGCGTCATCGCCTTCGCCCGATCCATCCTGCGGCGCACGGGCGGGTTTCCAGGTCTCGCGACCATGGACTACGCCCGGCTCGAGACCCTCCCGGGAATCGGGCCGGCCACCGCGGGCAAGCTCGTCGCCATCATCGAGATCTGGCGTCGGGCCGGAACCTCGTCCGCCTGGACGAGGCTGGTCGATCACGAGGCGATCGCCCGTATCGTCAAACCGGAGCTCCTGCATCGGGACAGCGAACGATTCGTCGTGGTCGTCGCCGACCGGGCTTCCCGCCCGATCGAGCTGGTGCTGCTCCGCGACGGCGGCATCGATCAGGTCACGATCGAGCCTGCCGAGGTGCTCCAAGCCGTTCTCACTCGTGGGGGCCGCTCGTTCGCGGTCGCTCACAACCATCCCAGCGGCATTCTGGATGCGAGTGTCTCCGACATCGCCGTCACTCGTCGCCTCGATCAGGCCGCCGCCACCATCGGCCTGCGATTCCTCGGGCACATCCTCGTCGCGGGCGACGGATGGGCGGCCCTGCAGTCGCGTTCGGCTACGGCTGCAGACGCGTCGGTCCGCGGAACAGGTAGGTCGTCTCGCGCAGGTTCGACAGGTGCAGCATGAGCATCAGAACGCGCGCGAGCCCCATACCGAAACCGCCGTGGGGCGGAACACCGTAGCGGAAGAAATCCAGGTAGAAGCCGAGCTCCTCCGGGTCGAGTCCCTTGTCGCGGGCCTGCGCCTCGAGCACATCGATGCGGTGTTCGCGCTGCGCACCGGTCGAGATCTCGACACCGTTGAAGATGAGGTCGTAGCTGTTCGTCAGCGACGGGTCCTCGGCGTGACGCATGTGGTAGAACGGCCGGATGCTGGACGCGTAGTCGGTGAGAAAGACGAACTCGTGACCGAAGGTCTCTTTCACGTACGCCGAGATCTGTCGCTCGCCTTCCGGGTCCATGTCGTCGTCGTGGCGGGGAATCTCGTAGCCGTGCTCGGCGACGATCCGCTTTGCCTCGGCCAAAGGGATGCGCGGGAAGGGGGTCGCAGGAACCACGACCTCCACGCCGAACAGCTCCTTGATCTGTTCGCCATGCTTCTCCTTGACGGCAGAGAACCCGGCGACGATCAGGTTCTCGTGCAGCGTCATCACGTCTTCGTGGCTGTCGATCCAGCTGACCTCGGCGTCCACGCTGGTGAACTCCGTGGCGTGCCGGCTGGTGAAGCTGGGGTCGGCACGGAAGGCCGGACCGATCTCGAACACCTTGCCGAAGCCGGCCGGCTGCGCCATCTGCTTGAAGAACTGCGGGCTCTGCGAGAGGTAGGCAGTGGTCTCGAAGTATCCGACCTCGAACAGCTCCGCACGAGACTCGCTCGCGCTCGCCATGAGCTTCGGCGTGTGGATCTCGACGAAGTCGTTGTCCACCCAGTACTGACGCAACGCGTGCTCGAAGGTGGTCTGCACGCGGAAGATGAGGTTGTTCCGGGGCTCACGCAGGTCGAGAAAGCGCCAGTCCATCCGCTTGTCGAGCGCACTGTCGGCAGCGATCGGCGTCTCCGGGATGGAGGCTGTGACGACCGTGAGGCTGGACAACTTGATCTCGATCCCGCCGAGCTTGACGCGCTCATCGTGCTTGAGTTCGCCCGTCGCGGTGACGAAGCTGCCCTGCGAGAGCGCGGAGATCGTGGTCGCCGGTTCGTCCGCGACGACGACACCCCCCTCATCCACAGTGCGAGGGTTCACGAGCTGAACGGCGCCGCTCTCGTCCCGCAGAACGACGAACTGCACCTTCTTCTGGTCGCGAACGGTCTCCACCCAGCCGGAGACGGTCACGGGGCCGTCGGGAGAAGCGGCAAGGTTCTTGATCAATACGCGTTCGGTCACGAGGGACAAGCCTACCGTCCGCCCTTACCGCCCGAGGAGGGGGCTCCACGGGTGCCGAACCCGGCGCTCAGTAAATTCAAGGCAACGGCCTCCGTAGACTGGACCGGTGGTAGCAAGCCAAGTGCATCTCGTCCGTCACGGTGAGGTGTTCAACCCCGACGGCATCCTGTACGGCAGGCTGTCGGGCTTCGGCCTCTCCAAACTCGGGCACCGGATGGCCCAGGCGGCCGCCGACGAACTCGTCTCCCGAGGGCGCCGGGTCAGTTCACTCCGGGTCTCGCCGCTGCAGCGCACCCGCGAATCCGCCGCGCCGATCGCCGAAGCGTTCCGCCTCGATCCGCAGCTCGACGAGCGGATCATCGAGCCGACCAACCATTTCGAGGGCACTGTGATGAAGCGCGCCCTCAAGAACCCGGCGAACTGGCCCTACCTCATCAACCCTGCCCGCCCGACCTGGGGCGAGGCATACGTCTCGATCGAGAGAAGGATGCGCGCCGCGATCGATGACGCGTTCGACTCGGTCGACGAGGGCGACGTCGTCCTGGTCGGCCACCAGTTGCCGATCTGGATCACGCACCTCGCCGTCGCGGGCGAACGCTTCTGGCATGACCCGCGCAAGCGGCGCTGTTCCCTTTCGAGCATCACAACCTTCGAACGTACGATCGAGCCTCCGGCGGATACCCCGACATCCGCCGCAACCCCGCCCGATGTCGCCGCTGTCCCCGTGGAGCGTCTCATCGAGGTCGGCTACGCCGAGCCGGCCGCCTCCCTGCAGGTCGGCGCCCGAGACGTGGGGGCCGTGTGAAACGCCGCACCAGAGTCCTGCTGCCCGCCGCCGCGTTCGTGGCGGCCGCTGGTCTGCTCCTCACCGGATGCACGACGGACAAGCTCGCCGAGCAGTACCGTTCGGGCACCGGCCAGAACTACATCGCCGGCGACGGAACCGTCAGTGAGTACGCACCGGCGAACCGCGGGAAACCCATCGACTTCAGCGGTAAATCCGTGGATGGCAACACCGTGTCCTCGACGCAGTACGCCGGAAAGGTGCTCGTCGTCAACTTCTGGTACGCGGGATGCCCGCCGTGCCGGCTCGAGGCCCCGGATCTGCAGGCGCTCTCCCAGAAGTACCAGGCCGACGGGGTCGGCTTCCTCGGCGTGAATCTCTATGACTCGGCACAGACCGCCGAGAGCTTCGAGAAAGAGAAGGGCGTCACGTACCCCTCCGTCCTCGACCGCGACACCGGGTCCGTGCTGTTGGCGTTCAGCCAGTCCGTGCCGCCCAAGGCGACACCGACCACGCTGGTGATCGACAAGAAGGGCCGTGTGGCGGCGCGCATCCTGGGCGCCGTCCCCGAACGTGGAATCCTCGACACGCTCATCTCCGCCACTCTCGCGGAAAAAGACTGAGGTGGGCAGCGTCGGAGAGATCGTCTTCAGTGGTCAGCTGATCCTCGCCCTGCCCATCGCCGTCCTGGCCGGCCTCGTCTCGTTCGCGTCGCCGTGCGTGCTGCCCCTGGTTCCGGGATATCTCGCTTACGTCGGCGGGTTCACCGGCCCGGGCGAGAAGCGCGACCGCTCACGCCTCCTCACAGGGGTGGGACTGTTCATCCTCGGGTTCGCCGTCGTCTTCATCGCGTACGGAGCGGCGTTCGGCGCGCTCGGGCTGTGGCTCGTGCGCTGGCAGGACGTCGTGATCCGCATCCTCGGCGTGCTGGTGATCGTGATGGGGCTGGTCTTCATCGGCCAGTTCTCGTTCCTGCAACGCACGATCAAGCCCACGTGGCGACCGGCGACAGGACTCATCGGCGCGCCTCTGCTCGGCATCGTTTTCGGTCTGGGCTGGACGCCCTGCATCGGTCCGACGCTTGCTGCCATCAGCGCGCTCAGCGTGGGATCCGGTTCGCCGTGGCGCGGAGCCCTGCTCGGCCTCTTCTACTGCATCGGCCTCGGCATCCCCTTCCTTCTCGTCGCCCTCGGCTTCGACTGGGTCGCGGGATCCGTCGCTTTCCTCAAGCGGCACATCCGTGCCATCAACATCGTCGGCGGCGTCATCCTGGTCATCATCGGGATCCTGATGGCGACCGGCATCTGGAGCGACCTCATGTCTCAATTCTTGGCGGTGATCACAGGTTTTGAGCCGGCCCTCTGATCACATCGACTCCGCACCGCCGCGCGAAGATCCCGACGTCGTCCAGCCCAAGCTCGGCTTCGTCGGCTGGGTGCGCTGGTTCTGGCGCCAGCTCACCAGCATGCGCACCGCGCTGTTCCTCCTGCTTCTGCTGGCCGTCGCCGCCGTGCCCGGATCTCTCGTGCCGCAACGCACCTCCGACCCGAACGGCGTCGTCAAGTACTTCAACGACTACCCGAGCCTCGCGCCGATCCTTGACAAACTGCAGGCGTTCGACGTCTACACCTCCGTCTGGTTCTCGGCCATCTACCTGCTGCTGTTCGCGTCGCTCGTCGGTTGCATCATCCCACGCACCAAGCATCACTTCGACGCGATGCGGGCCAAGCCGCCGCGCACGCCGGTTCGCCTGACGAGGATGTCGGGTTTCCGCGCGCGTCTTGTCCCTGCAGATCTGGTAGCGGACAGCGCTGAGCCGATCGCGGCCGCGAAGCGTATCCTCCGCAAAGCGGGCTATCGGGTGGCCCTTTATCAGGATGCGACCTCCACGTCGGTCTCCGCCGAGCGCGGCTACCTCCGCGAGACCGGCAACCTGGTGTTCCACACCTCGCTCGTGGGCGTGCTCCTCGCGGTCGGCCTCGGTGGGGGATTCGGGTTCACCGGCCAGAAGATCGTCGTCGTCGGTCAGACTTTCGTCAACAGCATTCCCTCTTACAACACGTTCAACCCGGGCCGC
>DASYGJ010000224.1:0-6133 GCA_035999915.1 Leifsonia sp. | reverse complement strand
CTACTGTTCGGCTCGCGAAGCACACCTCGAACCTGTTCCGGGCGAGGGCGAAGGCGAACACCAGGGGCCTCGACATCTCCGGGTTGACCGGGGTCATCTCGATCGACCCGGAGGGGCAGACCGCTGACGTGGGCGGCATGTGCGCCTACGAGGACCTCCTGGCCGCGACGCTGCCCTTCGGGCTGGCGCCGCTCGTGGTGCCGCAGCTCAAGACCATCACGCTCGGCGGCGCGGTCACCGGCCTCGGCATCGAGTCGACGTCGTTCCGAAACGGGATGCCGCACGAGTCGGTCGTTGAGATGGACATCCTGACCGGCGCCGGCGAGGTGGTCACAGCGTCGCCGGCCGAGCACGCCGATCTGTTTCGGGCCTTCCCCAATTCGTACGGAACCCTGGGCTACGCGGTGCGCCTGCGCATCGAGCTCGAGGCTGTAAAGCCGTTCGTCGCGCTCACTCAGTTGCGGTTCCATACCCTCGACGACCTGGTTGCGACCATGGACCGAATCATCGAGACCGGTCGCCGCGACGGGGTTCCGGTCGACTACCTCGACGGCGTGGTGTTCAGCGCGGACGAAAGTTATCTGTGCGTGGGCGTGCAGACCGAGGCGCCGGGGCCCGTCAGCGACTACAGCGGACAGCTGATCTACTATCGGTCCATCCAGCACGACGAGGGTGGGTTGGATGATCGACTCACCATTCACGATTACTTCTGGCGGTGGGACACCGACTGGTTCTGGTGTTCGGCGGCGTTCGGCGCTCAGGACCCGCGGATTCGCAGGCTCTGGCCGCGGCGTTACCGGCGCAGCAGCGTCTACGCGAAGTTGATGGCGTACGAGCACCGGTTTCACATCGAGAACCGCCTCGAGAAACTCAAGGGTCGGCCGCCACGCGAACGCGTCGTGCAAGACATCGAGGTGCCGATCGGGCATTGCGTCGAATTCCTCGACTGGTTCCTGGCCAACGTGCCGATTGAGCCGATCTGGCTGTGCCCGATCCGGTTGCGCGACGATGATGGGTGGCCGCTATACCCCCTCCGATCCCACGAGACCTACGTCAACATCGGCTTCTGGGCGTCCGTGCCCGTCGGGTCGACCGAAGGCGAGACCAATCGGATGATCGAGCGCCAGGTCAGCGAACTCGACGGCCACAAGTCGCTGTACTCCGACGCGTTCTACACCCCGAAAAGATTCGACGAACTCTATGGCGGGCAAGACTATCGGGCCGTCAAGGAACGATACGACCCCGATTCGCGTCTCCTGAACCTCTACGAGAAAGCAGTGCAACGGCGATGAGCACATTCACTCACGATTCGGCGGATGCGACGGAAGACTCCGAAGCCATCGAACCGACGGACACAGGGGGGCCGGGCAAGCTCACCCTCGCCGAGATCCTCGAGATCTTCGCCGGAAGCCGGCTGCCGATCAGGTTCACCGCCTATGACGGGAGCTCCGCCGGACCGCCCGACGCGCCGTTCGCAATCGAGCTCAAGACGCCGCGCGGCACAACCTATCTCGCCACGGGTCGGGGCGATCTGGGACTCGCACGCGCCTATATTGCCGGCGACCTCGACATCCATGGCCTGCATCCGGGCGATCCGTACGAGCTGCTCAAGGCGCTCGCGGAAAGCCTCGAATTCGCCCGGCCACCGGCGCGGGACATGGCCCGGATCATCCGCTCGATCGGAGTCGAGCACCTGCGGCCGATCGCGCCGCCCCCGCAGGAAGTGCCGCCTCGCTGGCGGCGGATCGCCGACGGGCTCCGCCACAGCAAGAGCCGCGACGCCGAAGCGATCCACCACCACTATGACGTCTCGAACGCCTTCTATGAGTGGGTACTGGGGCCGTCGATGACCTACACGTGCGCGTGCTATCCGAATCTCGACGCTTCTCTCGACGAGGCGCAGGAGAACAAGTACCGGCTCGTGTTCGAGAAACTGCGGCTGAAGCCGGGCGATCGACTTCTCGACGTGGGCTGCGGCTGGGGCGGAATGGTGCGCTATGCGGCCCGCCGCGGGGTGACGGCCACCGGCGTGACATTGTCGCGGGAGCAGACGTCATGGGCTCAGCAGGCCATCGCCGACGAAGGGCTGACCGATCTGGCCCAGGTGCGCTACGGCGACTACCGCGACATCTCAGAGACGGACTTCGACGCTGTGTCGTCGATCGGGTTGCTCGAGCACATCGGAGTGCGTAACTACGGCTCGTATTTCGGCTTCTTGCAATCCCGGATGCGTCCTGGCGGGCTCTTGCTCAACCATTGCATCACCCGTCCCGACAATCGAAGCGAGCCGTCGACCCGCGGATTCATCGACCGCTACGTCTTTCCCGACGGTGAACTCACCGGATCGGGGCGCATCATCAGCGAAGCCCAGAATGCCGGTCTCGAGGTGCTGCACGAGGAGAACCTGCGCCCGCACTACGCATTGACGCTGCGCGACTGGTGCGCCAATCTGGTCGAGCACTGGGATGAGGCGGTCGGCGAGGTCGGACTTCCCACAGCGAAGGTGTGGGGGCTGTACATGGCGGGATCGCGGCTCGCGTTCGAGGAGGGAGGGATCCAGTTGCACCAGGTGCTGGCTGTCAAGCCCTTGGATCACCGCGGCGTCCCCGAGCTGCCATTGAGGCCGTGGTGGACACCGTGACGGGTCCGCGGTGAGGGTTTAGCCTCTTTATTTCCCGGGCCGAGACGCGCCCTGTTCCCGGCGAAGGGCGCGTGCCGCGTCGGCCGCAGCAGCCTCCTCCACCGTCGGCGCTGTTCCCCCGAGGGATCGGGGTTGCCACCACTGGCCGGTACCGTCGAGGGGATAGTTCTTCTGCAACGTGTCGACCATGCGCTGTAGCGACTCACGCAGCGTCTCGGTCACCGCATGGATGTCGGAACCTTCGTCGACGATGATGGGCGTCCCGAACTCGAATGTGACCCGAACCCCGAACCGGTCGCGCAAGGCGATCCTGTGATTCTTCGTGAGCAGGCGCTGGCCACCCCAGACCGCGACAGGGATGATCGGTACGCCACCGTCGCGTGCAAGTCGCGCCGCGCCGGTCTTCAGTTCACGCACGGTGAATGATGCGCTGACACCCGCTTCGGGAAAGACCCCGACGAGCTCGCCCGCGCGAACCGCGACGACGGCCCGCTCGAAGGCGGCCGCGCCACCCTTCATGTCGACCGGGATGTGGTGCATGCCGTTCAGCAGCCACCTCACGGCGGGCTTCGCGAAGGCCCGCTCGGTGATGAGGAAGCGGATGCGCCTGCGGGTGCGCAGCCAGGTCTGCCACTCGACAAGGGCGAATTCGAGGTAACCGAAATGGGTCATTGCAAAGACGGCGCCGCCGGTCTGCGGAAGGTTCTCCAGCCCGGTCGCCGACCCTTTCACGCGTAGCAACGCGAAGATCGATCGACCGATCGCCACCGCTGTGGAGTAGAGGGGTTCGAACCGCCGGCGGGTCATGCACCTGAGACTAATCCTGACAGCCGCCGGTTGCCTGGGTTTGGTGACGTCGCGCCTTTCCTGTCCCTCCGAAGACCAGTACCACCCGGGCCCCTCTGAGGGGGATGAATCACGGCACCGGCGTCGTTTCAGCGCATAGCACCCCACCCGGGTGACAACTCATTCTCAGGAGAAGCACCATGTCACTGATCACATCCCCATTCGGATTCGCCTCCACCGCAGCGGAGGTCGCAGACGGAATCGACCTCACCGGCAAACGAGCCATCGTCACGGGTGCAGCCTCCGGTATCGGCATCGAGACCGCCAGAGTCCTGGCCTCACGGGGCGCGGACGTCACCCTCGCCGTGAGGAACCTCGAGGCTGGAGAGCGCACCGCGGAAAGCATCGCAGCAGAGACCGGAAACCGGGCTGTCCGGGCCGCGCGGCTCGACGTCGCCGACCTCCAATCGGTGCGCACATTCGTGGACGCGTGGACTGGCCCGTTGCACATCCTCATCAACAACGCTGGGATCATGGCCACCCCGGAAGAGCGCACCCCCGCCGGGATCGAACTCCAGTTCGCTACGAACTACCTCGGCCACTTCGCTCTCACCGTGGGGCTCCATGACGCCCTCGCCGAAGCAGAGAACGCAAGAGTTGTGGCATTGAGTTCCAGCGGGCACCTCATCTCGCCCGTCGTCTTCGACGACATCAATTTCCGCTTCCGCCCCTACGACCCGCTGCTGGCCTACGGACAGTCGAAAACAGCATCCATACTCTTCGCAGTCGGCGCCGCCGATCGGTGGTCCAAGGACGGGATCACGGTGAACGCGGTGATGCCAGGTGCGATCGCCACTGGTCTTCAGAAGCACACCGGTGGACTGAAGACGCCGCCTGAGCGCCGCAAGACCGTCGAACAGGGCGCAGCGACCAGCATCTTCGCCGCCACGTCGCCGATGCTGGAAGGGGTCAGCGGGCGGTACTTCGAAGACAACAATGAGGCTACGACGGTTCATGACGGCAACGGCTGGAGCGCCGGAGTCGCGGCCTACGCCCTGGACCTCGACAACGCGAGCCGGCTGTGGGATGTGGCCCTCGGGTACATCGCCGAGTCCGCCCTCTGAGAAGCTGCAATGTACACGCAAGGAAATGTGATGAACAATCTGACACCAGTCCGATCGGTGGGCTTCATTGGCCTCGGTGACCAAGGCGCCCCGATGGCGCGAGCCCTCGCTGAGTCCGGCTTGGATCTGCACGTCTGGGCTCGTCGATCTGCATCCCTGGAGAGCCTCGGCGGCCGTCCGCACACGGTGGAGAACTCGGTCGCGGAGCTCGGGGCCGCAACCGATATCGTGCTACTTGTGCTCCGCGACGACGCGGACGTCAAAGACGTACTGATCCAGCAAGGGCTCCTGGAATCCATGAAACCTGGCGCCATCATCGTCAACCACGGCACAGGTGACCCGCAGACAGCCGTGCGTTTCGCCGAGATCGCCGCGTTGCGTGGCGTCGGGTTCCTTGACGCCCCGGTGAGCGGCGGAGGCGCGGGAGCCGAGGCCCGCACGCTCTCCACGATCATTGGCGGTGACAGCGCCGTCTTCGACCGGGCACGTCCCGTGTTCGACACCTTCTCCGCCTCCGTTGTGCATATGGGAGGACCAGGCTCGGGACAGGTGGCGAAACTGCTCAACAACGCGCTCACGATGACCAACCTGAAAAACGCCGAAGACGTGCTGGGAATTGCCGACGCGATCGGCGTGAACGTGGCAGCGTTCCGCCGCTTGCTCGCAACAAGCAGCGGCGGTAGCTTCGTCATGCAGGCGCTCGGGGACCAGATCACCGCCGACATCGCCCCGCACCTGCAGGGGCTGATGCGCAAGGACATCGAACATTTCGCGGAGGGCGTGGGTAGCCTCGGCGTCGATGTGTCCGCCGTGCGGGAACGAGGGTTGGCCGGTGCGGAGGGCCTCGTTCAGGTCGCCGAACTCGTGGAGCGTCAGCTGCGATGAACTCAGAACAGGGTGAGCGGCTGCGGTGGGCGGCTCTCGTCGGGATAGGTCTCGTCGGAGGTCTGCTCTCCGGTCTTTTCGCGATCGGGGGCGGCATCATCATGGTGCCGCTCCTGATCACCTTTGCCAAGCTCAACCAGCGGGCAGCCGCCGCAACGTCCCTCGCCGCCATCGTCCCGACCGCGATCGTCGGGTCTGTGACGTACCTGCTGGCGGGCCAGATCGATCTGGTTGCGGGCCTGATCATCTCGATCGGGGCGGTGGGCGGAGCGGTGCTGGGCAGCGCTCTACTCAGGCGGATACCACTGACCTGGCTGCGCTGGATGTTCATCGTCTTCATCTTGCTGGTGGCCGCCCGCATGCTCCTGATCACCCCCGAGCGCGGCCACACGATCCAATTCACCCCACTCGTCGGGCTCGGATATGTCGTGTTGGGCCTGATCATGGGAGTGCTCTCCGGCCTCTTCGGGATCGGAGGGGGAATCGTTGCGGTGCCCGCGCTGGTCGGAGTGTTCGCGATCAGCGATCTCGTGGCCAAGGGCACATCCCTGCTGGTGATGATCCCCACCAGCGTCGTTGGGACTGTCGCGAACTGGCGCGCCGGCACGGTGAACGTTCGCGCCGGCCTGGTAGTCGGGGTGGCCGCCACCGTAGCGTCAGTTCCCGGCGCTGCCTTAGCCTTGGCCTTGCCAGCACG
>DASYGJ010000213.1:0-25776 GCA_035999915.1 Leifsonia sp. | reverse complement strand
CCTGGCCTCCGCGACGACCTGCGATGTCGCCGACGGTTGCAGCAGGGTCGGCAGCGCGAACCCGGCGGTGACGATCGCGGCCGCACCGAACACGCCGGCGGCCACCCCGACGACTGTGCGGATCGTTCCCGACCGCACTCCCCGTTTCGGCACTGCGGCGGCGCTCGGCGTCGAAGCGGTGGCGTGCTTGCTGAGTTCGGCGAGCAGTCCGGCGCCGGCGGTGCCGCCGAGGACCAGGGGGAAGAGCATGATCGCCAGACGTCCGCCGACCTCGTCGACCTCTTCGAGCACGATCTGGCAGCGCACGCAGGTGTCAAGGTGGTCCTCGAATCGGCGATTCGCACGTGCGGTCAGCGCGTTGCGGCGGTAGTCGCCCATCCGTTCAGTGGTCCAGCGGCACTCGGCCGGCACGCGCTCGTCGCTGACGTGGGCTTGCAACCACGCCTTCTTCAACCCCTCCCGGGCGCGGTAGGCGAGTGCTGCAGCACTGTTGGCGGTCAGCCCCAGGTAGGGGGCGGCCTCGGCCGGGTCCATGCCTTCGACCTCGGTGTACCAGAGGATGCTCTGCCACCGCTCCGGCAGCGAGCGGAACGCGCGCACCGTGACCGTGTTCTCCAATACGGTCTCTTCAAGGCCCGGGCCGTCGGCCACCAGGTCTTCCGGCAGTTCCTCGGCGGCGGGGCTTTTCTCGTTCCAACTCAGCGCGACATTGCGGACGGTGCGATACAGATAGGGCCGGAACGCCTCCCGGGGTCCGCCGCCGCCCTGTAGCGCACGCAGGATCCGCAGGTAGGCCTCGGACACGATGTCTTCCGGGTCCGCGATCGACTGGAACTGCCGGGCCGCTGCCTGCGCCGCGCGCGCATGACGCCGCCACAGTTCTGCAAAGGCGCCGGAATCGCCGGACCGAGTCCGCTCAGAGAGCACGTCGTCGCCGACGTCAAGAACGTCGCTCATCCGGCCCCCTTCCGTGCGCACCCGAATAATGGTCCGTCGCTTATTACACACTGTTTGCCGCCCGACTATGACGCGGAGCCGCAAACGCCCAGCAGGATGACCCCCGAAAAGGGGGTCTAAGTTTTTTGAAAGTGGCGTCATGCAGGGGGTGGAAAGCGGGTGTTAAGGGGTGGATGTGCTCAGCACGTCCCGCGCTGCTTCTTGACCCGAACTCGAGGCGGGCGCGTCTGCTGGGACCCGAACCCGGTGGCTGCGCAGGGCGACGGCTGTTGTCGTCGCCCTGCGCATGCCCGCAGACAAAGCATTTCCTACCCGAAACAGAAAGCACCGATACACGATGTCACCGCTTACCCTCCGTTCCTTCCTCGCGCCGGCAGTCGGTGGTCTTGCCCTGACCGCCATCGCTGTGCTGGCCGCAAGCCCCGCCTCCGGCGCCTCCTTGTCTCTGAACCCGATGGCGCCGACAGCGGGGTTCACCGTCGTCGGCTTCGGCGACGTGACCTTGGCTAACACCGAGATCGAGGGCAGTGTCGCCGCCGGCGGCACCCTCGCCACCCCGAACGGGTACGCATTCATCCACACCTCCGGACTCACCCCGCCCGGATACACCCTCCCCGTGGTCGACGGCGACCCGACCCGGGTCCTGGTCGGCGGCACCTTCGACCCCGCAACCTCCGGCGGGGTGGCCGAGGTCAGCTCCCGCGGCGCACTGAACGCTGCCCAGCTCGGATTCCTGAAAATCGGGGACACGTCGTCGTTGGCGATCAACCCGCGCGGCAACCAGGGCGCTGGGGACTGGGTCAGCGCATCCGGAACCCCGGCCGGCACCCAACCGGCGATCTACGTTCCCGACACGACCGCCCAGCCGAAGAACAGCATCGCCAGCCCCACAGGGTTCACCAGCACCTTCGCCAACGCCGAAAGCACACTCGCAACCACCGGGGACCAGCTGACCACTCTGCAAAGCTGTGTGGCCGCCCACGCCACGGCGCTCACCCCGGGACCGGACGCCGGCACCGCAGATGTCCCCCTGGTCGCCGGGACCACGAACGTCGTCACGGCCGGCATCGAACAACTCCAGGTCAGCCGGATCGAGTTCACCGGAGCGACCCCCGGCGCCGCCACACCCGTCGTCTTCAACATCACCGGCACCGGCACGACGGTCACCCTCCCGGCGTTCACGGCGGCCTCCAGTTCGTCCGCGGCCAACCCGAACCCGATCGCACCATTCGTGCTCTGGAACTTGACTCAGCTGCCGCAGACGATCACCGTCACCGGGCAGAAGATCAGCGGCAGCCTGCTCGCTCCCCACCACAACCTCACCCTCGACATCGGAAGCGTGTTCGAAGGCCAAGTCGTCGCCCACACGATCCACACCACTGGGGGCGAAGTCCACCACTACGCCTTCACCGCCAGCATCCCCTGCCTCGACACCACCGGCACCACGGGACCCGTCGTGACGCCGACTCCCACGCCCACCAGCCCAGTGCCGACTCCCACGCCGACGGACCCGGCGCCGACTCCGACTCCGATGCCGGCGCCCACCACGCCAAGCGCGCCGTCCGCCCCCGTAAGCACGCAGGTCACTCCGTCGGCTGTCGCATCCAGCACACCCGCGGCGACCGATGGCGGCACAAGCCAACTCGCCCACACCGGCTCCGACATCTCCCCCGCGGCAGCATCCATCGGCGGACTCCTCCTCGCCGGCGGCATCGCCCTCACCCTCATCCTGCGCCGACGTGCAGCTCGTCGGAGTTGAGTGGCCGGCAGCGGACATGAACACGTCCCACGCGGGGATGGCTGAGCTCGATCCGCAGGAGCGGACTGCCGAGAAGAGGATGCTCGCCGCGATGGTCGGGCGTGGAGTGACGGAAGTCTTCACGGTAACCGTCACGCCGGAATTCCCGGGGTCCGCCCTTTGGCTCGTTGTGACGTCGGATCGCGAACGGGACCAGCTCCTCGCCGATGGTCTGTGGTTGCGTGAACTGGCCCGGATGGCGTTTCGCGAAGCCGGCTTCGGTGAGCGACACGTCGCCCGTGCGCTCACAACGGTTGAGTCTCAGGAAACGGTTGACCGCGACCATGCGGGCAACTGGTTCGCTGCCATCCGTTCCCGCCTCTGAGCCGGGGCAATGCGCGGGGAGAGCTACGCGGCGCGGCTTACGTTGCCGGCGGGAGTGAGAAGACGCTCTCTGATGAGCTTCGGTGTGGGGATCAGTCCTTCGGCGACGGCCGCGGTCACCGCACCGCGGAGAGGGATGCTCGTGGTCGTCGGCGTGCCGGGCGCGTCATCGTTTTGGAAGACCATCGCGCCCAGAAGGTATCCGGCTCCGCCCTGGCCTCCCAGACGCATCCGGTCGTCTTCGTCGAGAACCGTCGACTTTGCGACGGACGCCGGCACGACGGTGACCGGCCAGTCCCCGTCGAGAACACTGCCGGCGCGCACGTCGTGCGCCGTGACACTGTGCACGAATGACGGAATTTCTGGATCGTGTCGGATGGCCTGGTCCAGATTGGCCAACGAGCCGAGAGCGATCACGCGCAGGCGACCCGGGTACCGTCGTGCCAGCTTGGCCAGCATCACCGGCGCGGCCGTCGCGAGAACTCGGCCGTCCGACGCAGGAAGTCCGATGCTGTTGATCTGAGAGGAGCGCCTTCGTTGGATCGGCACGCTGGTGGTCGCGGTCCTTGCGCCCACGACCGGCACGTCGGTTCTTCCGAACATCGCGACGAGGTCGACGAGCGTGAGAGCGGTCGTAAGCGGATCGCGTGCGCCGCCGTCGGCAGCGACACAAGCCAGGCGTCTCTCTCCCGCGAACAGGTGCGCGAGCGCAAGTGCGGCATCGACGTCGGCACCGCAGTCGAGATAGTAGACCGGCCGCCAGTCGGCGATCGGCACGGGCGCGGCCCTCATGGAAACTCCCTCGTTTGCAGACGTGCATGGTCAACGTACAAGCTTGTTATACACGCTGGGATGCGGCCTGCGCTACTCTGAGAGCCGAACAAAGGGGATCGCATGGAGAGCGCACTCGAGGACTTCCTGGCGCGTCCGCTCGACGCCGACCGGGCAGTGCCGCTCCGGGTCTCCGTCTACACGCGCATCGCGGAAGCGATCCGAACCGGTGTCATCCCGGTGTCGTCCCTGATGCCCTCGGAATCCGAGCTCGGCGGGGCCATGAGCGTCAGCCGCACCGTTGTGCGCGAGGCGATGATGCTGCTCACCGAGGACGGATTCGTCAACTCTCGTCGAGGTATCGGACGTGTCGTCGCAGGCAGAGTGCCGCGCGTCGGAATCGAGCGACTCAAGCCGATCGAGCAGACCATCAGCGACGACACGGACGTGCTGCTGCAGCGCCACCAGCATGTTCTGCAGCCGGCTTCACCCGACTTCGTCGCCGAAGGCCTGGGTATCGAGCCACACGAGCCCTCCTGGTTCATCGAAAGCATCCTCACGCGCGCAGGGACCCCGGTCGCCCTGGTGCAGGAACACCTCCCCGCGGGCGGTCGACTTGAAAAGAGAGCGCCGGACATCGCCGCGCGGCTCCACGAGGACCCCGCCCCGACATCCAGTGTGCTCGCCCTGCTGATCGCCTCCCTCGGCAACGCGCTCGGCCCGGCGCAGAGCATCCTCACCGTCGGCACGCCCGGCCAAACGCGCGGCCGGCTGCTCGACCTGACACCGGATGCACCCGTGCTCATCCTCACCCAAACGGTCGAACTCGACGGTCGCCCGCTCTACCTGGCGAAGGTCCTCGTGAACACGAACCTGCTGCAGCCCACTGTCATGCACACGCTGTAGGAACGATTGCCCTCGTACGGTTTTGCGCGACTTCAGTGAAATGGCGTCATAACTCGCCCCCACGTGAGTGTCTCTAGTGACGCGACCTCGCCCCTCCGCACCCAAGAGCGGTCGAGGCCGCGCGGACCACCAGGAAGGCCTCATGACCAGCACCAGTACAAGCATCCGCACCGGCGCGACTTCCGTCAGGCCTCAGCGCCTCGCGACCCCGGATGTCGGCCCCGCGCACGTGGAGTCTTTCGTCGGTCACGCGACGGGAGAGCCGATCACCGTGCTCTGCCACTGCCCGATCGGCATTTCGCACACGCACGGTGAATGGCTCGCCGAGTATGGCGATGATCGCGCGGCCGCTACCGGTGCGTCGGCACCACAGCGGTGACCGCACCCGTCGTCGGCGAGAGGAGCACCTGCCGGTGCTGGGGGCGGAACCAGTCGAACAGGCCGCCGAGCGATCCGGCATGCTTGTCGAATGACGAGTCGCCGATCCGTCCAGTGAGCCAGTTGGTCTCGATGAAGCGCAGGATCGAGGCCTGAGTGGTCAGCGTGTGGTCGACCCGGTTCTGCGCGGCGTACGGCGAGATGACCAGCAACGGGAGGCGCTGGCTGGGCCCGCAGCGGTCGGCGTATCCCCCGGCAAGATGCGAGACGCTGGTGCAGACCGCCGAGTCGACGGCGGGGTTGTTCGAGCCGTTGGTGACCTTCGGGGCGACGTGGTCGTACCAGCCGTCCGAGTCGTCGTAGGCGACGACCACCGCGGTGCTCGACCAGGAACTCGACTTCTGGATGGCATTGATCTGGTTCACGAGGAACTTCTGCTCATCCAGGGGGTTGGAGTACGACGCGTGACCGTCCTGGGCCTCCGGCGCCTTGAGGAACGACACGGACGGCAGGTTGTTGTGCTGCAGGGCGGCGTCGAAGGAGGTCAGGTCGTACTGGTGGTTGGCCTGATCCGTGTGACCGATCGCCGACTCGGAGCTCGGCGGGAGGTGGTGCGGGTTCGCTGTGGACTTGTAGTACTGGAACGGCGAGTGGTGAGGCGAGTAGTCCTTGGGGGTCGCGCCCGCGAGGTTCGTCGTCGTGGAATCGCACTTGGCGTAGTCGCCGGTCTTGCCGTCCCAGGCCGTCGTGGGAGTGAATCCGCCCTGGAACCAGCCCCAGCTCACGTTCCGCTTGTTGAGCAGGTCGCCGACGTTCTGGCCCGACATCCCGACCACCGCAGACGTGGAGACGTGGTCGCTGTCCGAGCAGTCGTCGTAGACCGGGTCGGGGTCGCCGATCACAGTGCCGACGCCTTGTGCGTTCGGCGACGCGACGGCCGTGGATGCGGCAAGTACCGCGCCGGTCTTCGGGTCGTACGCTGTGGCACCGTGCGTCTGGCCCGAGATGAGGTTGAGCGCGCCGGGGGTGGAGGGTCCGAAGGTGGTGTCCCAGCTGTTGTCGCTCAGGGCATAGTTCTGGGCGTAGTTCCAGAGGCCGGTGGTCGTGTTGCCGTCGTAGTAATCCATCGTCAGCCCCGGCGTGGTGGTCTGCCCGGTGCAGGTGTCGGTGGAGGTCTTCTGGACGAAGAGGTCCATCTTGCCGTTGTCCACCGCCTGCTGTTCTGCCGCATAGCTGTGGTTCTGGTCGCACGTCACGGCTTGCGTCGGCGCGAGCCGCTTCGGCGGGTACAGGTTGGGGTTGTCGGTGAGGGTGCCGGAAGTGACGAGGTTGTTCACCTTCGGCGTGTCCGGGGCTGCTTGAAAGGGCGTGCCGTCGGTGTTGGCCGCCGACGGGTACGTGCCGAAGTAGTGGTCGAACGAGACGTTCTCGTTGTAGATGACGACGATGTGTTTGATCGGCGTGAGCGTGGACCGCGAGTGGTCGCTCTCCGGACCGGCGACGGCCGGGGTGCTCCCGAACAACCCCGCGCAGACCAGCGCGGCGGTGCCGACGGCCGCGAAGCCGACGGAGCGCAGACGGAACTTGGTGGACACGTGTTCCTCTTCCCTCTTCATTTTGTTCATACGATCGACGCGGACAGCACCGGCACCAGCGATGTTACGAGCGCGCGGCAGCGGGGGGCAGAGGCTTCACGGTCTGTTCACGCGTCTGCAACCACCCGTACCTCGAACGGGGGAGGCCTGGGCCTGCGGGGTCGTCTCGCAGCGTAGGCTCGGAGCATGCTTGCGACTGTTATCCACGGCGAACGGGATATCCGCGTCGAGGAAGTTCCCGACCCTGTCCTCTCGACCGGGGGTGACGCGATCGTTCGCGTCGTCGCCGCCTGTGTGTGCGGCTCCGACCTGTGGCCATACCGGGGGGTCGTCCCCACCTCCGAGCCTCATCGCATCGGCCACGAGTTCGTCGGCGTAGTCGAGGAAGTCGGGCCCGAGGTCACGACGATCGCCCCCGGTGACTTCGTGATCGCGCCGTTCTACGACTGCGACATGACCTGTGTGAACTGCCGCAACGGCGTCAGCACCTCGTGCCTGCACGGCGGGTGGTGGGGTTCGGACGACAGGCTCGGCGGATTCGCCGACGGTGGTCAGGGCGCCAAGGTCCGCGTCCCCCACGCAGACGGCGCGCTCGTGGCGACGCCCGAATATCCGCGCGATGAGCTCATCCCGAGTCTGCTCACCCTCTCCGACGTGATGGGCACGGGCCACCACGCCGCCGTCTCGGCCGGGGTCACAGAGGGGAGCACCGTCGTCGTGGTCGGGGATGGCGCCGTCGGGCTCTGCGCCGTTCTGGCCTCCGCTCGGCTCGGTGCCTCGCGAATCATTGCGATGTCGCGTCACGAGTCGCGTCAGGAGCTGGCCCGTGCGTTCGGCGCGACGGACATCGTCGCCGAACGCGGGGACGATGGGGTGGCCGCTGTCAAGGAGCTGCTCGGTGGCATCGGCGCCGACTGCGTACTGGAGGCCGTCGGCACCAAGGAGTCGATGGACCAGGCCATCCGCTCGACCCGCCCCGGTGGCATGGTCGGCTACGTGGGCGTGCCCAACGGCGGCCCCGAACTGCCGGTGCGTCCGCTGTTCAACAACAACATCGGCGTGAACGGCGGCGTCGCTCCGGTGCGCAACTACGTCGAAGAACTGTTACAAGACGTGTGGTCCGGCGCCATCGATCCCGGCCGCGTCTTCGATCTCGAGCTGCCTCTCACGGAGGCCGCCGAAGCCTACGCGGCGATGGATGAGCGGCGGGCCATCAAAGTCCTCCTGCGCCCGTAGCGCACTTCGCTCCCAGCGCCGCGCGGGCGACGTCGCGGACGCGCGCGTCGCGCGCGATGTCAGGCGTTGACGACGAGCAGGTCTTCCAGCGCGGTGCGGGTGCGCGGTGCCAGCTCGCGCTCGCGCAGGACCTCAGGGAGCGCGTCCGGGTCGCCCAGAACGCCGAGCGCGGTGACGGAGACGGGAAGGAACCGGTCGTCGAGGTCGAACGCAGCGCGCAAGCCGTCCACCTCGAAGCCGCCCATCTGGTGCACGTGAAGCCCGTCATGGTGAGCCTGAACGCTGAGGTGCGCGACGGCCTGGCCGAGGTCGTACCGGGCGAAGTGCTGTTCCTTGCCGTCGGCGTTGACCACCTCGGCAAGGGCGACGATGAGCACGGCTGCGGATCCGGCCCACGCCTTGTTGAAGCCCATCAGGTTCTCCTCGATCGAGGCGAAAGCGGCGCTGCCGCGGCGGGCGACGATGAATCGCCAAGGCTGCGAGTTGTTGGCCGACGGCGACCATCGCGCAGCCTCGAGAGCGGCGGTCAGCTTGGTCTCGTCGACGGATGCGTCGGGATCGAACGAGCGAGGACTCCAACGCTCCGCGAGTGCGGGCAGGAGGCGAACGGTGGTGTCGGCGGTGCGGCTCGGGATCTCGGCGATGGACATAGGACTCCTAGGGTTCGAGCGAAAGGGATGCGGCTCCGTTGCCATCCCATGAAAACGCATCGAGTTGCGCGGCTATTCCCGGGAACCCGAGCGGGAATCTAGAATGACGACCGCATCGGAATCTGAAACCGAATCGAATTCTGAATCAAAGTGTGATGTAGTGAGGTATGCAGTCCCCGATCCTTGATAGCCCCGGAGCATTCCAACCCAAGCGTCTGACGGTGTCGCTCACCGCACGCGATCGCGCGGATCTCGAGTTGATCCGCAGTTCTCCGGAGTGGCGTCAAGTACTGCCCGACCAACCCAGTGATTCGTCCGACGCGGCGCTTGTACACAGTTTGTTCGAGCTCGGTGTTCGCGCCGTACGGGCGAGCGCCGAGGAGCGGGGCTACGCAGCACTCGCGGAGGATTCGGAGTATCTCGAATACCGCAGTGTTCGCCGCACCGCCGCAGGCCGACGCCGCGCGGACAACGTCGGCGAAGTCTAGGTCCATCGATGGCGTTTCTTCGTGGCGAAGTGTGGGCAGCCACACTCCCGGGGATGAACGACGAGAAGTACTACCTCGTCGTCTCGAACAATCGCCGCAATCAGCGGCTCAACACGTGCCTCGTCGTGCGCATTACGACGAGCAAGAAGCCGGAAATTCCCTCGATCGTTATCCTTCCCGACCGCGAGGTTCTCTCCGGTAGAGTCCTGTGCGATGACATCGAAGAAATGTGGCCGGAGGATGCCAGACGCAGACTCGGTGGGCTCTCGCCCGCCACGATGAGCGCCGTCGACCAAGCGCTGGCTGCCGCACTGTCGCTCGAATAGGACGGTCTGCGGCGCCGACGCTCAGCCCGGCCGACTCAGTCCAGTCCGAGCCGTTTCAGGGTGTGCTTGTCGCTGTGCCCGGCATCCGTTTCGATCTCGTCCACGGCGACGGGAATGCCTGGCCCGATTGCGAGCCAGACGAACCCGTCGCGATGGACGAGCGGAACCAGGTCTGTCGTGCCGTCTTTCAGTAGAGTGCGCATCCGCTTGAGCAGCGCGTAGCCTTCGGATGGCCGGGTCACGTAGGTCTTGCGGCGGTAGTGGACGACGTGCGCCACCGTCTTCGCGCTCAGCCCTTCGATTTGCGAGTCGTTCAGCGTCTGGGTCATCCGCGGGTCCTCTCCTCGCCGGTATCCGGCGAAGAGCGACGGTACGCGGGTTGCCGACCGAGTCAAGGTGCGCTGGGTGCCCTCGGCTTAAAACCACGATGCCGGGCGCTTGAACCCTAGGGAGGTTCACGTGCCCGGCATTCGTTTCGGGGTTATCGGTAATGGATTATTCGGGTTCCTTTGCCGACTCTTGAACTCTACACACAAAACAATCGGTGTGGGTCAAAATGAGGACATAATTTGTACCCCATTCTGAGTGTCATGGTTCGGCGTTCAGGCCCGGAGTTCCTGGATGAGGGCTGTGACGAAAGCGTCGATGTCGTTCTCGGTGGTGTCGAACGAGCACATCCAGCGCACTTCGTTGTTGGCCGCATCCCAGTCGTAGAACCGGAAGTGTTCGCGGAGGCGATCGGCGACCCCGGCCGGCAGGGTGGCGAAGACGCCGTTCGACTGGGTCTGCTGACTGAATCCGACGCCCTGGATGCTTCCGTCGGCGATTCCGGCGTCAAGCGCGCCCCGCAAACGGTTCGCCATCGCGTTGGCGTGCGAGGCGGAGCGAAGCCAGAGGTCGTCGGCGAGGAGGGCGATGAGCTGCGCGGAGATGAACCGCATCTTGGAGGCGAGTTGCATGTTGAGCTTGCGCAGGTAGACGAGCCCTTCAGAGGCTTCGGGGTTCAGCACGACGACGGCTTCTCCGTAGAGCATCCCGTTCTTCGTTCCGCCGAAGCTGAGCACGTCGACGCCGGCGTCCCGGGTGAATGCGCGGAGCGGAACGCCCAGGGAGGCGGCCGCGTTAGCGATGCGCGCACCGTCCATGTGCAGATTCATGCCGAGCGTGTGGACGTGATCGGCGATGGCCTTGACCTCGGCGACCGTGTACGCCGTGCCGAGCTCGGTCGTCTGGGTGATCGATACGACCAGCGGTTGAGCGCGATGTTCGTCACCCCAGCCCCAGGCCTCCAGGTCGATGAGTTCGGGCGTCAGTTTGCCGTCGGGCGTCTCGATGGGAAGGAGCTTGATCCCTGCGACGCGCTCCGGCGCACCGGCCTCGTCGGTGTTGATGTGCGCTGTCTTGGCGCAGACGACCGCACCCCAGCGCGGCAGCATGGATTGCAGGCCGATCACGTTCGCGCCGGTGCCGTTGAAGACGGGGAACACTTGCACGCCTTCACCGAACTGCTCGGCGAACACCTCGTGCAGGCGCGTCGTGTAGACGTCTTCGCCGTACGCGATCTGGTGGCCGTCATTGGCTGCCGCGATGGCGTCGAGGATCTCTGGATGCACTCCCGCGTAGTTGTCGGAGGCGAAGCCGCGGAGGTTGAGGTCGTGGAGTTGTTGCATCACCGTTCTATCTTCGCAGCCCCGGCCGATGACTCTTCGTCGCCCTCCGGCGGTGTGGTGAGCAGCTGGCGTTCGCCGTTGATCTCAGAGGCGTCTTTGGACCACAGTCCGACGACCCGGGAGGCGAGTTCTCCCTCGAGACCGGAAAGGGTCTTCACCACGAAGATCACGGCGGCGGCCTCCGGAGCATCTCTCGCGAAGCCTTGGGCGATCGCACGGGTCCACGCGTCCGCCGCCGCCTTGGCTGCGGCGTAGTTGGCGCCGCCCGCGTATGGACGCTCGACCGCGGTGGAGGAGACGATGACGAGTCGCCCAGCGGACGACTCGACCAGATCGTCGTAGAACACGCGCGAGGTGTTGCGCAGGGTCTCGAAGGAGCGCTCGAGAAACGCCCAGTCCTCATCGCTCTGTCCCGTGATTCCGGTGCCTCCGCGCCAGCCTCCCACGAGGTGGATCAGGCCGTCGATGTCGCCGAATTTCAGGTGGATGCGCATCGCAAGTTCTGCCACAGCCGACCGGTCTGCCAGGTCGCAGACCCGAGTATCGACACCGGGCACCGCTTGGGCGAGCGCGTCGAGTGCTTCCTGTCGCGTGCCGACGGCGAGCACAGTCGCCCCGGCCTCGGCCAGCGCGCGGCACACAGCCTCGCCGCTGGCGCTGGTGGCGCCGGCCACGAGCACGATCCGGCCGTCGAGCATCAACCTGCCTTCGGGGTCGGACGCGCCTTTTGGGGAGCCCGACGGCCCGGGCTGGTGTGCCCGGGCCGACGTGTCGTCTGTGTTCATCTGGCCGTGATTCCGGCAGTCGACTCGATGACCGCGGCCATCTTCTTGTTGAGTGCCTCGTAGAACATCGAGAGCGGGAATTCGTCGTCGAGCACGGCATCCGTGTAGCCCTTCGGCGGCCCGGCGAGGATCTCGTCGGGAAGCCCGCGGGCCCAGGTGGATGCCGGGTTCGGCGTGAGCGTCTCCGTCAACATCGTGTAGGCCGCGAGCCAGTGTGCCACTTTCGGCCGGTCGATCGAACGCCAGTACAGGTCGTTGATCTTGTCGCTCAGGGCCACGACCACGTCGGAAACATGCTCCCAGTCGATGGTGAGCTGTGTGTCCGTCCAGTGCAGCACGCCGTGCTGGTGCAGCCAGGCGAACAGGAGCTGGCCGCCCAGTCCGTCGTAGTTGCGCACCCGGCTGCCGGTGATGGCGAACCGGAAGATGCGGTCGAAGATCACCGCGTACTGAACCAGGTGGGCGTGTTCGCGAATCGCGCGTTGCGCGTCCGACAGCTCCGCATCGGGTAGCGCCAGCAGCTCTCGCTCCTGGCGTACCGACTCCCGGAAGGCGGTGAGGTCGCAGCGCAGCTCTTCCAGCGAGTACAGGAAGAACGGCATGCGTTGCTTGATCATGAATGGATCGAACGGCAGATCGCCCCGCATGTGACTGCGGTCGTGGATGAGATCCCACATCACGAAGGTCTCCTCCGTGAGCTTCTGGTCGTCGAGCATCCGTGCCGCGTCGTCGGGGAGCTGCAGCTTGGTGATCTCCGCCGCTGCGCGCACCACGCGGCGATAGCGGGCCGCCTCGCGGTCCTGGAAGATCGCGCCCCAGGTGAACTGCGGAATCTCACGCATCGCCACGGTCTCCGGGAAAAGCACCGCTGAGTTCGTGTCGTAGCCGGGCGTGAAGTCCACGAACCGGATCGGCACGAACAGCTTGTTGCCGTAGTCGCCGGCCTCCAGTTCGGCGATGAAATCGGGCCAGATCACCTCGATGAGCACCGCCTCGACCAGGCGATCGGCGCTGCCGTTCTGCGTATACATCGGGAACACGACGAGGTGGCCTATCCCGTCGATCCGCTGACGCTGCGGCTGGAACGTCACCAGCGAGTCGAGGAAGTCTGGAACGCCGAACCCCGTCTCGGCCCAGCGGCGGAAGTCGACGTCGAGCGCTTCGAGGTAGGCGGCATCGTGCGGGAAGTACGGCGCGAGCTCTCCGACGGCGTCGAGGATCGTCGCCACACTCTCAGCAGCGCCCGATCTATCGGACTCCTCGGGCACGGAGCCGTCTTTGATCTGCACCGACTGCAGAGCGACTGCAGCCCCTTTCAGCCGAACCCAGGCCGGATGCGCGGCAAGCTCGCGAACAGAACGGCCGTCTTCAACGACCTCGGGTTCTCCGACAATTGCAGCAGTACGGAACTGGGAAACGAATTGAGACATGACGAACCTCCCGTCGTTGATGTGGCCTCGGTCGCGGCGGTTGTTGCAAACGCGTGTTGCGCATCCCTTCGAGCCTAACGAGAAGCGTTGATACTTTTCTTGCCCGCTTGCATCGATTCTTGCGTGAAAGACCTCACGGAGCGGTTTTATGCCGCAAATCTGTGGATAGACGGCAGAATCGGTCCTCTGTGGAGGAACCAACGAAAGGAGACAGCTCGACGCAACCTGGAAAAGGAGTAGCTCAGTCGCGCGGCCAGGGGCCCTCATCGAGCCCGCGGCTACGCTCGCGGTATGTCCGGTATCCCAGCTGCAACCGCCGCCGACGTCAAGACCGCGCTCGCCGAATTAGCCGACCCCGAGGACGCGGTGCAACTGCAGCGCTTCTTCAAGACCGGACCCGGTCAATACGGTGAAGGCGACGTCTTCATCGGCGTGCGCGTTCCGCAGATTCGCGTCGTGGCGAAACGCTTCGCCGAACTGCCGTTGGGCGACGTCGACGAGTTGTTCGACAGCAGCATCCACGAGCATCGGCTGGCGGGTCTCATCATTCTGAACCGGATGTTCCTGGTCGCCGGCGCGCCTCGCACCCGCGATCCCGGTCTGCGGGAGCGGATCGCCGCCTTCTACCTCGATGCCGTTCGGCGCGGTCGGGTGAATAACTGGGACCTGGTCGATGCCTCCGCTGAATTCGTGCTCGGCGAGTTTCTCTGGGAGAACCAGCGCAGAGACGTGCTCTTCGAGCTCGCACGCAGCGAGAGCCTGTGGGAGCGCCGGGTGGCCGTGCTCTCGTCATTCGCCTTCATCAAACACGGCGACCCCTCGACGACGATGCAACTCGCCGAACTTCTGCTGAACGACCGCGAGGATCTCATCCAGAAGGCGGTGGGGTGGATGCTGCGGGAGGCGGGCAAACGCGTCGATCGTGCCGAACTGGTCACGTTTCTCGAAGCGCACGCGCCCCGGATGCCGCGCACGATGCTCAGTTACGCGACCGAGCACCTCGCTCCGGCGGAACGGGCGGAGTACCGAGGACGGCAGGATCTGCCGACCCGATCGGCACTTGACCCGGGCGACGATCAGCGGACCTTGCGATGATGGTCCTATGACGAGAACGGTTCGAGGCGCACGTGTCCTGATCACCGGCGCCGCCTCCGGCATGGGGCGCCTCTACGCCCAACGGGCCGCGCGGGAGGGAGCACGCGCGGTCGTCCTCTGGGATCGCGATGAGGATGCCTTGCAGGCGGTCGCCGCCGAGCTGCGTGCGATCGTCATGGAGCAGCGCGACACCGGTGCCTGGGGCGCGCCCGGCGGGTCGCCGAGTTCGGCCTCGGGTGAGCCGACCACCACCGTGCATCCCTACGTGCTCGACCTCGCGGAGCTGGGCGCCATCGCGCAGAACGCGCAGTCGGTGCGCAAGGAGGTCGGCGGGGTCGACATCCTCATCAACAATGCGGGAATCGTGCGCGGCAAATTCTTCTGGGAGCACGACAACGGTGAGGACACTCGTCCGACGATGCAGGTGAACGCCCTCGCCCCGATGTACGTGACACGCGAGTTCCTGCCCGGGATGATCGAGAGCCCGCGGGAGGCGCGGGTGGTCAACATAGCGTCGGCAGCCGGCACTCTGGCCAACCCCCGGATGAGCGTTTACGCCGCTTCGAAGTGGGCTGTGATCGGCTGGAGCGACACCCTCCGTCTCGAGCTCGTGCAGCAGGGTTTCGGTCACGTACGCGTCACCACCGTCGCACCGAGTTACATCTCGACGGGGATGTTCGAGGGCGCCCGCGGGCCACTGCTCACGCCGGTACTCACTCCGGAGCGTGTGCTCGACAAGGTATGGCAGGCGATGCTCGCCGGGCGTCCGATGCTGATGCTGCCATGGTCGGTCGCGCTCGCCAAGACCTTGAAGGGCATCCTGCCCACTCGCGCCTGGGATGTGGTGGCCGGCCGGGTCTTCGGCGTCTACTCCTCGATGGAGAACTTCACCGGTCGCGAGCGCTGATTCAGCCGAAGATCATCGGCCGATCGTCGTCGTCTTCGTCCACGTGCGGTAGCTCGAGTTCGACAAGCACCGGGACGTGGTCGCTCGGCGCTTGTCCCTTGCGCTCGTTGCGGTGGATGCTCGCGCCTGTCACCAGGTCGGCGAACGCCTTCGAGCCGAGAATGAAGTCGATACGAAGACCCTCGTTGCGCGGAAAGCGCAGCTGCTTGTAGTCCCAGTATGTGTATCCCGCCGGAACGAGCGGACGCACCACATCCGTGAGCCCGGCGCTCTCGAACTCAGCGAATGCGCTGCGTTCCAAAGGGGAGATGTGCGTGGAGACGCCGGGGATGAGGCTGGGATCGCCGACGTCGGAGTCGAGCGGCGCCACATTCCAGTCGCCCATCAACGCGAGGGGACGATCTGGCTTGTCGTCGAGCCAGCGCCGGGTGTCGGTGGCGAGCGTCGCCAGCCAGTCGAGCTTGTAGTGGTAGTGCGGATCGTCGAGCGAACGACCATTGGGAACGTATAGGCTCCAGACGCGGACCCCGTCGACCGTTGCGCCGATCGCCCGTGCCTCCTTGGGGAGGTCGGGCCCGTCTTCACCCTTGAGGAACCCGGGCATGTCGGGGAAGCCGACCTCCACCTCCTCGAGGGGCAGCCTGCTCGCGATCGCGACGCCGTTCCACTGGTTGAGGCCGTGCAGAGCGACGTCGTATCCTGCGTCTTCGAACGCCTGGTGCGGGAACTGTTCGGGCTTGCACTTGATCTCCTGCATGGCGAGCACGTCGACGTCTTCGCGCACCATCCAGTCGACGACCCGACCCACTCGGGTACGGATCGAGTTCACATTCCAGGTCGCAACACGCATGCCCCGATCGTATCGGCCGGTACCGACGGCCTCACCCGGCGACGCGAAGCTGTGGACAACTCGCGTTCGACGCCTGCTGTGGAGGAGGTGCATCCGTGGTTTTGCCCTCTAGAATCGGGGACGTGACCGACGCAAGACAGCAGCTCATCGACTACATTTCGGCCGATGCCGTGTTCCACGGCGACTTCACGCTGACCAGCGGCAAGAAGGCGACATACTACGTCGATCTGCGCAAGGTCAGCCTCGACCACCGCGTGGCACCACTCATCGGTCAAGTCATGATCGACCTCATCCAGGAGGTGCCGGATGTGGCTGCTGTCGGGGGCATGACGATGGGCGCGGATCCCGTCGCCGCCGCAGTGCTGCACCAGGGCGCCGCTCGTGGCCTTTCTTATGACGCGTTCGTCGTGCGCAAGGAGCCGAAGGACCACGGGCGCGGCAAGCAGGTCGAAGGCCCCGACCTCGAAGGCAAGCGTGTCATTGTGCTCGAAGACACGTCCACCACCGGTGGTTCCCCGTTGAAAGCCATTGAAGCGCTGAAGAAGGTCGGCGCGGAGATCGCCGGCGTCGCCGTCGTCGTGGACCGCAACACCGGGGCCCGCGAAATCATCGAGGCCGCCGGTTACCCCTATTTCGCCGCCATCGGCCTCGAGGACCTGGGGCTCGAATAGTGGCCGACCACCGAGATCGGGACGAAGACGCACCTGAGGCCGATACCGGTCAGGGCGCGTCGGAACCCGAGTTCGGCAGTCCAGAATGGCTGCTCCAGCAGTTGAGCGGTGGCCGGCTGAGCGGTGAGGATGCGGGGACCGGGTCCACAAGCAACGCCGAATCTCCTGCTCCCGGGCTGCCCTCCGTGGAGGACTCGGAAGTGGTTCCGGGGCCACGCCGCTCGAACTGGGTGGAGCCGCCGGCCGCCACGACCCCGCTTCCGCACCTGGTGCCCGAGCCGCACGCAATGCCCGAGCCGGTCGGCGAACCTGAGCCGCTCCCTATACCTGAGCCGCTCGCTATACCTGAGAGCGAGACAGAGCACGAGCCTGTCGCCCCGTTCGCGTGGAACCTCACTCCAGGCGTCGGCTCGGATCCGCTTGTCGAGCCCGAGAGTCGCGAGCCCGCCCGCCCTGAGCCGTCGGCAGCGCCTGACGCACCGGGAGAGCCCCACGCGTCGGGAGCGCCCGAGGCACCGGCAGCGCACCTGTCCCCGATCGTTCCTCCGGCGACCGAGCCGGTCGTCGACGCAACGGCCTTCGCGTCGCCGAGCTTCGCTGATTCGCTGCGAATGCCGGAGCCACCGTCGTGGGAGATTCTCCTGGGTGGCGCCGAAGCCGGCATCCAGCCGGACGTGCCTCCTGGCGTCACAGCTGATTCAGAATCCTCGAGCCCGGCCATCCCGGACGAGCCGAGCGACCTGCGGTCCCCGTCGCCATGGAACCCGTTCTCGGCGCCGATCGCGCCTCCGGCGGCTGAGCAACCGGACGTATTCCGCCCGCCCGCGCCTCCTTTCGCGCCGGTTCCACCGATGTTCACCCCGCCCGTGGCTGAGCCCACGGAGCCGCAACCGCCCGCCGCCGAGCCGCTTGCGCCGCAACCGCCCGCCGCCGAGTCGCTTGCGCCGCAACCGCCCGCCGCGGAGCCCGATCCTCGCCCCGATGAAAGCCATGGCCTCGCGGCGCTTCTCGGGAATTTCGACGGTGCCGATGAAGAGGCTCCCCCCAGCCATTCGGTGATCGGCGACACGACCGGCGTCGTGATCGTGCCTGGTGCGCTCGTCAAGCCGGCCGCGGAAGCGCAGACAACGGGCGATTCCCCGTCCACCGCGGACCAGCCGGCACCGACAATCACGCCGCCTTACTCCGGTTCGGGCAGCCACGCTGCAGGGGCGCCGCACTTCGTCCCGCCCTTCGTGCCACCGCTGCGGCCGACCGCGCCGGAGGACACGCCGACCACAAAACTCGACACTCACGAGATCGCAGCGCTCCTCAACGCCCGCACGGGCGACCCGCAGCCTGAGCAGAACATCCCGCCGACCACGGGTGCCCGCGCCGTTCCGCCACTGGAGCAGGCAGCGTTCTTGATGGGCGCGCTTCCGTCGCCGGCGACGCAGGCTCTGGATGCGCAGAGCCTGGCCGAGGCGAGCGAGGCCGCCACGGTCCCCGCGGCAGAGCCAGAACCGCGCACATCCGATGATGGCGCTCCCACGGATGACGGCGCTCCCACGGATGATGGCCTGGTCGCATTGTTCGGGGAGGCGGTCGTGGCGGAATCGGGTGTGGATCCGGATGCGCCTACCGCTCTCCCTGCCCTCGACGACACGGCCCAGGACGCGCCGACCACAGTTCTTCCCGCACAAGACGCGGCAACCACAATTTTCACGCAAGCCATTCCGCCATTCGCCCCGCCCAGCGCCCCGTCGGCCGCGGATGCCATCCTGTTCCCTGAACTGGCCACTGAGGCTATGCAACTGCCGCCCGCGAGCGAAGCGCCCCCTGCGCCCGCCGCGTCCGAAGCCGCCGCGGCCGAAGTCGCCGCTCCAACGGTGGCATTCGGGTCGCCCGCCGCCTCAGCCGTCCCCGCAGCGTCTGGCCCCGCGGGTCCGACAGGCCCGTCCACGCCCGGTGGACTCGGCGAGTCCGCTAGGAACAACCGGTTACTGTTCCTGGTCGCCGGCGGACTCGCGGTCGTGCTCGTGCTGATCGGGCTGTTCGCACTCGGTACCCGTCTCCCGTCCCTGTTCGGGGCGGCCGCGCCGGTTCCGTTGGCGAGCGGGACGACCAAGCCCTCCGCAACTCCGACCCCGACCCCGACCCCTGTCCCGACCGTGAGAGCCAAGCCCGCGGCGCCGCAAGCGGCGGGAACGCATCCGTGGGACACGTTGGGCGGCGGCGAGTGCATCACCCCATACACGACGCCGTGGGCGGAGAGCTTCGCGGTCGTCGGGTGCACGACCCCGCACGCGGCGCAGATGGTCTACACGAATCTTTTCTCAGCCGATCCCGCGGCGCCCTACCCGGGCGTCGACGCTCTGGCGCAGCAGATCAATCTGCTCTGCACGAAATCCGGCATCATCGACTTGACCGCAGCGGGCGCTTACCCGGATCTGCAACTGCAGGGGACATATCCGGCGACCGAGCAGCAATGGAAGGACGGCGAGCGCTCGTACTACTGCTTCGCGAGTCGTTCCGGCGGACAGCCGCTCACGACGAGCGTCGCGGGCCCCGGCCCCACCGGCTGACGTCGGCCACCCGATCCCGGCCCAGCCTCGTCCCGTCCCTCGCCTCGCTCCGCAGGAAGAAACGGCCATAACGGCACGATATCTCCGTGCAAACGGAAGACACACCGCGCGGCCGGCCGGAATCTCCGACCGAATCCGCTCCTACAGATCTGACTCGATGGGCGTGCTCGTGACCAGTTCGTAGATGCCATTGAGGATCTCGTCTGGCCGGAACGGGTACCGGTCGATCTCGGCCTGGTCGCTGATCCCGGTGAGTACGAGGATGGTGTGCAGGCCGGCCTCGATCCCTGCGACGATGTCGGTGTCCATCCGGTCGCCGATCATTGCCGTGTTCTCCGAGTGGGCTCCGATACGGTTCATCGCGGAACGGAACATCATCGGGTTGGGCTTTCCGACCACGTACGGATCCATCCCCGTCGCCTTGCTGATCATCGCCGTGATCGCGCCCGTGGCGGGGAGGGGCCCCTCAGCGCTCGGACCTGTCGCGTCCGGGTTGGTCGCGATGAACCGCGCGCCCTTGCCGATGAGCCGGATCGCTTTGGTGATCGCGTCGAAGGAGTAGCTGCGGGTTTCACCGACCACGACATAGTCGGGGTCTGTGTCGGTCATGATGAAGCCAGCCTCGTGCAGGGCGGTGGTCATGCCGGCCTCACCGATGACGAACGCACTGCCCCCGGGCATCTGCGACTTCAGGAAGTCGGCTGTGGCGAGCGCCGAGGTCCAGATCGACTCCTCCGGAACGTCCAGACCGGATGCGCGCAACCGGGCAGCGAGGTCGCGTGGCGTGAAGATCGAGTTGTTGGTGAGCACGAGAAAGGGTGTTCCCTCATCCCGCCACTGCTGGATGAGGTCGGTGGCACCGGGGAGGGCGCTGTTCTCGTGTACGAGCACGCCATCCATGTCAGTGAGCCAGCATTCGATCTCGTCGCGACGCGCCACGCAATCTCCTTTCGACGGGTACAGCCTATTGTGCGTGGTGTTGCCGAATCGTTTCCGGCTGCTTAGAGAACTGCAGAAGACGTTCAGCTCGGGGTCGACGGCGCCGTTACGCTGAACGGGTGCCCACGCCAGACGAGACAAACCCGCAGACCGCACCCGGGGGGTCAGCGGCCAGCCCTGAGCTGACGACGAACGGGGTCGGTCCGTGGCTCGGCGAATGGCCCGGCGACCCGTGGTTCGACGCCGACCTCCTCAGGCACGGCGACACCCGCAACGTGATCGACCGCTACCGCTATTGGCGCATGGATGCGATCGTCGCCGACCTGGATGAGCACAGACATCCGTTCCATGTGGCCATCGAGAACTGGCAGCACGACATGAATATCGGGTCGATCGTGCGCAGCGCGAACGCGTTCGCGGCGGACACGGTTCACATCGTCGGTCGTCGTCGGTGGAACAAGCGCGGTGCGATGGTGACCGACCGCTACCAGCACGTCTCCCACCACGAGGATGTGGCCGCGTTCGTCACCTGGGCGAGGGATGCGCGGCTGCCGATCATCGCCATCGACAATGTTCCCGGTTCGGTCGTCATCGAGACTTTCGCCTTTCCGGCCGAATGCGTGCTCCTCTTCGGACAGGAGGGTCCCGGCCTTTCGCCCGAAGCGCTCGCCGCAGCCGACTCGATCGTGGAGATCTCGCAATTCGGTTCCACCCGGTCGATCAACGCGTCCGCGGCCGCCGCCGTCGCCATGCACGCCTGGATCCTCCAGCACGTCTCCTTCGTCTGACCCTGCCCGCGCCGCCCCGCGCCGCCCCGGGCCGGGCAGCCGAGTACACCCAAATTCGGCCAGAAACCGCCGAGTCCACAGACAATTCGTGGACTCGGCGGTTGCCCAGGTCAGCGGTTGCGGAGACGCCAGACGAGTTTGAGGGCGGACCAGTCGGTGTCGGCGGCGGCGACTTTGACGTCGACGAGGCCACGGGCGAGGGCGGTGTCGCGGATGAGGTTCTCGTCGAGATCGCTGACGTGACCGGCCGCCTTGCGGGGCCAGGCCACCCAGAGCATCCCGTTGGGGCGGATGCGCTCGCCGAGGGTGTCGAGTTCCGCCACGAATTCGGCGGCGGAGCGGTAGAACGCGAGCAGGAGGCCCGCAGGGGAGGCGTCGCCTTCCGGCAGCCAGGTCAGCTCACCGGGCGCACCCTCCAGCGGGATGCTCCAGCCTTCGTCCGCGTGGAGCACCTGCGCCGTCATGCCGGCCTTGAGCCCGAGCTTCTTCCAGAGCGGTGTTCCGGAGTATCCAGCGGTATCGCTCATCACGCCGCTCCCGACGATCCGCGCGCGCCGCGCCCGCTCATGCCGGGCCAGCCCGCGTCGGCGGCGATGCGGCCCACGGCGGCCCGGTCGAGGTCGTAGACCGTTCCGCCGTCGTCTGGCGCAGGCGCGGCCACGAAATGCACCCGGGCGGCGCCGGCCTCGGGCAGCTGGATGAGCGCGAATCCGGATCCGCGTACCGCGTGGTTCCGGCCGGGCGGGCTGAGCACATCGGTCGTGTTCGCCACCGCAGGGGCGACGATCACGGGAATGCTGTTCGGCCCGCCCGCGGTGACGAGCGAGTGGTGGTAATGGCCGGCGAGGATGAGCCGCACATCCGCTGCGGCGCACACTTCGAGCAGCGGGGCCGGATCGACCAGCTGCAGGGTTTCGAACAGTCCAGTGGTGGGCGGGACCGGCGGATGGTGCAGAACGACCACCGTGCCGTTCGGCGCGGGCTGGGCCAGCCCATCCGCGAGCCGTCGCAGCCGTTCGCCGTCGACAAGTCCGTAGCCGGCGCCGGGAACGGTTGAGTCCACGGTCACGATGCGGAAACCGCCAACCCAAAGCACCCGCTCGCGAGACCCGAGGATCGCCTCGAATCCCTCGGAGAGGTCGTGATTGCCCATTGCGTAGGCGATTTGTGCGCCGCGGGAACCGGCCCACGCCTGCAAACGGTCGTCCAGTAGCCGGTACGACTCGGGCGATCCGTCGTCGGAGAGGTCGCCGGACGCGACGACCACGTCGACGCTGTCCAACTCCGCCGCCCACTCAAGCACCCTGTCGAGGGCGGCGAGCGTGTCCACGATGCCGTAGTGCAGCCGCCCGTGCCCGAACAGGTGGGTGTCGCTCAGGTGCAGGATGCGCAACGACTCACTCACGCTCGTCACCCTACCCGGGGCGGCCGACGCGCAGCCACCTGACGCGAACTGTCGTTCTTCGCACGGGAGAGCGACACTTCGCGTCAAGCGGGCCAGGGGTCAAGCGGGCCGGGCGTCAGCCGACTCGTCAGCCGATGAGGCTCGGGCGTAGGTCGCGCAGCGTCCGGAAGTGCGTCATCCGTGTGACGCCGATCGCCGCGAGCAGCAGGGCGATGAGCATCCAGAGCGCGAGCACGCCGGCGTCGGCCCACGCGGTGGCCGGGTTGCCGCCGTACATGAGCTGGCGCATCCCGTCGACTGCGTACGACATCGGCAGGACGTGGTGCAGCGCCGCCAGCGGCCCGGGCAAGGTTTGCCACGGGAAGGTTCCGCCGGCCGTGACGAGCTGCAGCACCATCAGCACGAGTCCGAGGAACTGGCCGACGCTGCCGAGCCACACGTTGAGCGCCAGGATGATTGCCGCGAACGTGAGGGAGGCCATCGCCATCATCCCGAACATTCCGAGCGGGTTCTGGATACTGAACTGCAGCGCGCCCGCAACCACCGCGAAGAGGCCGACCATCTGGATCGCGCCGAGCAGGCCCGGTGTGAGCCAGCCGGCGAGGGTGATCTTGAGCGGCGAGTGCAGGGCGGTGATCGCCCGGCGGGATACCGGCTTCACGATGAGGAACAGCGCGTAGATGCCGATCCACGCGGCCAGTGCGACGAAGAAGGGGGCGAGCCCTGCGCCGTAGGTTCCGGCCGAGGTGATCGACGTGTTCTTGAGGTTCACCGGGTCGGCGATCGTAGCGGACTGCTTCTTCTGCAGGCCGGGAGAGTTGTCGGGGATTTTGGCGACGCCGCTCTTCAGACCGTCGCGCAGTTGGGCAGTGCCATCGTGCAGGGTCGTCAGCCCGTTTCGCAGCCGGCTCGCGCCATCGGCCGCTTGCTGAGCGCCCGACGAGAGCTGCGCCGCTCCGGCCGCAGCCTCCTGCGACGTCGCGGCGAGTGTCGCGCTGCCCGCCGCGACCTGGTTCGCGCCCGCGGAGAGTTCGTCGACCTTGCCGACGAGTCCTTGCAGTTGCGTGTTGCCGGTCTGGAGCCGGGAGCCGAGCTCGTCGAGGGCTGCGGTCGCCTGCGCGAGTTGCTGCGGGGTGGCGCCGGCGGTCTGCAACTTGTCCAGGATGTCAACCCGCGCGGATGCGGCTCCCGCGGCGGCCTGTCGAGCGGCTGCTCCCGCCTTGTCGGCCTCTGCGGCAAGCTGCCGGTTGCCGTCGGCGACGCGGGAAGCGCCGTCGGCGAGCTGGGCTGCGCCTGTTGCGAGTTGCGAGTTCCCGGCGGAGAGTTGCTGGGCGCCGGCGGAGAGCTGCACTGTGCCGTCCGCCAGCGTGGCCGCGCCGGTTTGCGCCGTGGCGCTACCGTCGACGAGCTTGTTCGCTCCGTCCACGGCCGTCACCAGAGTGGAGCGGATGTTCGCCAACCCAAGCAGGAACTGTTCGGCCGCCTGTTGGTTGACCTTTTTGACGATGGCGGTGCGAATCTTCTCCGCGGCCTGTTGGCCGATGGTCGACGCCAGGTAGCTGTTGGCGTCGTTGGTGGTCAGCTTGACCGTGGCCCGATGTGGGGTCTTCCCCGACGCCGAAGCGAGGGCCGTGGAGAAGTCGGAGGGGAACGTGATGCTGAAATCGTATTTCGAGTTGTCCACGCCGCTCGCGGCGGAGGCGGTCGAGACGAGATGCCAGTCGAACGATCCGTCCTTCGCGAGCGAGTCCGCGACCTCGCCGCCGTAGTCGACGGCTTGACCGTTGACCGTCGCGCCGGTGTCGTCCACGACGATTGCGGCAGGCACCTGGTTGAGCCGGTCGTAAGGGTTCTGGTTTGCCCAGAGGTAGAGGCCTCCGTAGAGCACCGGAACGCACATCAGGGCGATGAGCGCGACGATGGACATCGGGCTGGCCGTGAGGCGGCGGATTTCCGCCGCGATCATCTGGGGGATCTTCATTCGGGGTCCTCGGTGAGGGAAGTCGCGTCTGGTTCTAGTTCGGGTTCGGGGGCGGGTTCGGGTTCGGCCGGGCCGGCGGCGGCGATCGCCGCGGCGGAGGCATCCCCTGCCACAATCAAGATCGCGAGGCCACGCCCGGCGAGCCGGCGGGCGAGCTGCCACCACTCGTTCGGATCGCCACCGTGGCGGTCGGGTGAGGTGAGGACGAGTCCCTCGACCCCCTTGCGCAAGAGGGCCAGTTCGGCGAGCAGGCCGATGCGCACTGTGGGTGGGATGGTACCGATGCTGGAACGGGCCCAGTCGGAGACGCCCAAGTCGGCCATTGCGCGGTTCACCGCGATCGGATTCGACCGGCGTCCGGCGAACATGAGCTCCTCGGCTATGATTCCGGCGACGGTCACGTCGGCGGCGGGCTCGCACACGTCCGGTGCGTCGATGAGAGCGACCCGCTTGCGCAGGTCGGCGGTGTCTGCGGCTCCGTCGATGGTGACGCTGCCCGCGTCGGGTCGCATCCGCCCCGAGGCGATCAGCCCGAGAACGGTGGGACGCTGTTCCGTCTCGGCGCGAGCCAGAGTGACCTCCCCGGTCCGGAAGGTGGTGGAGGTCGGCGGCAGTGCGGCGTTGCGGGCGCCTTTTGCGACCCGGTCGAGCACGATCTTCATGCGGATTCCTCCACGAAGGCGAGTTCGGGGCTGCCGGCGACCAGCTGGTCGGCTTCGCGCCAACTGAGTCCGGCGGCGCTCAGTCCTGCCAGCATGACGAGCTGGTGGCCGGCTTCGCGGGTGAGTCCGGTCCGGGTCGCCTCGTCGAGCACGGCAGTGGCTGCGCTCTCGATGAGCCGGGCGACCGTGTCCACGTCGATGTCCGCGCGTAGCGCACCGTCGGCGACGCCCCGCGCAACGGTCTGGCGAAGGCGCAGGCGGGCGGGCTCGAGCGCCTCGCCCACCCGTTCACGGTGCGGGCCGCGAACCGCGAGTTGCGCATTGACCCGCACGTGTTCCACCTCGGCCCAGAGAGTTGCACCGAACAGGGCGATTTCGACCCGGGCGTCCGGATGCGCGACCGGCTCGAGAAGAGCGGCCACTCTGGCCGCACCCCGCGTGAGCACTTCGGCGAGCAGCTCGTCGCGCGTGGCGAAGTGGCCGTAGATCGAACGCCGGCTGAGACCGGCGCGCACCGCGATGGTCTCGAGGGATGCGTCGATGTCCTCGTTGAGGGCCGCGGCGGCGGCCACGAGGATGGCCTCACGGTTCTCGGTGGCG
>DASYGJ010000195.1:0-2843 GCA_035999915.1 Leifsonia sp. | reverse complement strand
TTGGCGGTGGTCATCAGGGTCTGCGAGGAGATCCCGATGAGGATGAGGGCGACTGCGAACAGCCAGTAGTCCGGCATCACGGCGGCGATCGCGCATCCGAAACCGAAGAAGGCCGCTCCGGCGAAAAGCAGCGAGACGCGGGGGCTTTCCCGGCGGGCCGCAAGCAGTGCGCCCACCACCGACCCGATCGCCATGATCGAGGAGAGCAAGCCGTATTCGCCGGCGCCCTTGTGAAAGACGCTGACCGACATCGTGGAAATGAAGATCGGGAAGTTCAGACCGAAAGTTCCGATCAGGAACACCATGACCAGGATGACCAGGATGTCCGGACGGTGACGCACGTACCGGAATCCCTCGACCAGACCGCCGCGCTGCTTCTTTGCGCGCGCCGACGTGAAGAGCCGGTCGGTGCGCAGGAACTTCAGCGACAACAGCACGGCGCCGAAGGTGACCGCGTTGATCATGAACACCCAACCGGCGCCGACGACCGCGGTGAGCAACCCCGCGACGGCCGGGCCGATCATACGCGCCACGTTGAACGACGCCGAGTTGAGGGCGACGGCGTTGGAGAGGTTGGGCCCCGCGACGAGCTCGGACACGAAGGTCTGCCTGGCGGGGGCGTCGAACGCGGCGACACAGCCGAGCAGCAGGGCGAACACATACACCTGCCAGAGTTGAACGACCCCGGTGACGGTGAGGATGCCCAGCCCGAGAGCCAGCGTCCCCATCGCCCCCTGCGTGATCATGAGAAGCTTGCGGCGGTCGAGACGGTCGGCCGCCCATCCGGTGACCGGGAGCAGCACGAGCGCGGGCGCGAACTGCAGCGCCATCACGAAGCCGACCGCGGCCGCGTTGTTGTGGGTGAGCTGGGTGAGAACGATCCAGTCTTGCGCGGTGCGCTGCATCCAGGTGCCGACGTTCGAAATGATCGCACCGGATGCCCAGATGCGGTAGTTGACGCCGGCGAGCGACCGGAACATTGCGCTCAAGAGTCCGACAGCTCTCGCATGATGGCCGCCGCCTCGGCGAGCGTGTCCCGCTGTTCAGGCGTCAGCGCGCGAAGGCGCTTGTGCAGCCAGGCGTCGCGGCGGCGGCGGGTCTCGGTGACGAGTTCGCGCCCGAGCTTCGTCGCGATCACCACCACTTTGCGGCCGTCGTCGGGGTCGGCTGTGCGCTGCACGTAGCCCGCCGCCTCCAGGTGGTTCACCGTGCGGTTCATCGACGGCGGTTTCACGCGTTCGTGCTCACTGAGCTGTCCGATCGTGCGCGCGCCCTCCCGCACGACAAGGGCCAGCGTGGAGGTCTGGGTGTCGCTCAGCTCGTGGTCGGCCTTCTCGGCGCGCAGGCGGCGCGAGAGGCGGGCGACGGCGATCCTCAGCGTGCTGCTGAGGTCGTGAGTGGTGAGGCGTTGTGACATACATCGTTAGCCTAACAAATTAGCATTGCTAAGTAAATCCCGTCAGCGGATGCGGTGCGCCAGAATGAGCGCGTGCCTACCTTCAGCGATGCCCATGGGATCGACATCACCTACGACGTGTGGCCGGTCGAGCATCCGCGGGCCGTGGTGCAGATCGTTCACGGCGTCGGCGAACACGCCGGACGCTATCGGGCGCTCGCCGAACACCTCAACGCGAACGGCTACGCGGTCTACGCCGACGATCATCGCGGACACGGGCGCACAGGCGTGGCCCAGTGGAACGATCCCGCGATGCTCGGCCGACTCGGGGTGGGCGGCCTGAGGGCAGCCGTGGATGCGATCCACGACTTCAGCTCGCTCATCCGCCGCGAGAATCCGGACCTCCCGCTCGTGTTCTTCGGGCACAGCTGGGGCTCGCTCGTGGTCCAGCTCCTTCTCAACAAGCACGCCGACGAGTACGACGCCGCGGTTCTGTCGGGCACGGCCTACCGGATGCTCGGCTCGATGAACAGCGGCTACAACCTGAACAAGCGCCACGCGCACCTTGGAACGACCGGGGCCGAGTGGCTCAGCCGCGATCCGGCCGTCGCACAGGCGTTCGTGGACGACCCTCTCACCACGCTGACCTCGCTGCCGAAACTCTTCGGTCCGGTGGATGCGGCCCGGCTGCTGGGCAGACCGGCCCGTGCCCTGCCGCGTGACCTCCCGGTGCTGATTCAGGTCGGCGGCGACGACCCGCTCGGCGGCGAAGCGAGCGCCCGCCGCCTCGAGAAGGCCTACCGCGAGCGGTCGGGACTGACGGATGTGACGACCATCGTCTATCCGGGCGCCCGCCACGAGATCTACAACGAGACCAACCGTCAGGAGGTCATGGCCGACCTCACCGCGTGGCTCGATCGGCGCCGGGAATTAGGCTGGGGTCATGCACGGTGAATACAAGGTCCCGGGCGGCAAACTGGTCGTTGTCGACCTGGATGTCGTCGACGGCAAGCTGACGAACTTCCACCTCGCGGGCGACTTCTTTTTGGAGCCCGACAGTGCTCTCGAGGCGATCGACCGTTCCGTCAACGGCCTCTCGGCCGAGTCCAGCGCGGCCGACATCACCGCCGCCGTGAAGGGCGCACTCCCCGAGGGCGCGATCCTGCTCGGCTTCTCACCGGAGGGTGTCGCGGTGGCGATCCGCCGTTCCCTCACGAGGGCCACGAGCTGGCGCGACTACGACTGGCAGCTGATCCACTCGAAGGCCGTGCATCCGGTGGAACAGATGGCTCTCGACGAGGTTCTGGCCACCGAGGTCGGCGAGGGCCGCCGCCAGCCGACGCTGCGCATCTGGGAGTGGGAGGAGCCCGCTGTGGTGATCGGCAGCTTCCAGTCGATGAAGAACGAGGTCGACGCCGAGAATGCGAAGAAGTACGGCTTCGATGTC
>DASYGJ010000129.1:0-26088 GCA_035999915.1 Leifsonia sp. | reverse complement strand
CTGAGCGGCGCGGGCTCGGTGGGTCTCTGGACCTACGTCTCGAGCGGAAGCCAGACGACCGCCGTGTCGTTCGACGCCGTTTCCGCTTACTCGCTGAAGGCCGTGCCGAACGGGCAGCCCACGCCGCCGTCGACCACGACGCCGACCCCCACGCCGACGCCGACGTCCACCCCGACGAGACCGGCAACGCCCCCGTCGCAGCCGACGACGCCGACCACACCGACACCGCCGACCGCGTCAGCCGGTGACCCGACGATCGACCAGAGCACGGCTCGGTCCGCCACCGGCGCGGCACCCATCGGAAGCGCCGCATACCCGGTTCCCGCCGGTGCGTACTTCGTCGCGCCGACCGGTTCGGATGCGGTCTCGCGCGCCACCGAGGGGACTCCCTGGCAGAGTGTGCAGCACGCGGTCGACTCCGTGCCGAGTGGCTCGACGATCGTTCTCCGCGCGGGAACGTATCACGAGACCGTGACCATTCCGCGCGGCAAGACCGTCACCATCCAGCCTTACCCGAAGGAGGCCGTCTGGTTCGACGGCAGCCGCACGGTCAGCAACTGGACCCCCTCGGGTTCCACCTGGGTGGCGAACAACTGGAACGTCAGCTTCGACGACAGCCCGACATACACCCGCGGCGCCCCGGACGGCACCCAGGCCGGCTGGGCGTTCGTGAACCCGGCCTACCCGATGGCTGCCCACCCCGATCAGGTGTTCGTCAACGGAACGGCGCTCGCCCAGGTGGCTTCGCGCTCCGCGGTGACCGCCGGAACGTTCTTCGTCGACACCGCCGCCAAGCAACTCGTGCTCGGCACCGACCCGAGTGGCAAGCAGGTGCAGTCCAGTGACACCGTCAAGGCGTTCACCGTGCTCGGCGACGGCAGCGTGCTGCGCGGGTTCGGCGTGCGCCGGTACTCGCCGTCCGTACCCGACATGGGTGCGCTCCAGGTGTACGCCACCGGCGTGACGCTGGAGAACCTCGCGATCACGGACAACGCCACGACAGGCTTCGCGTTCGGCGCCATCAACGGCACGGTCACCAACGTCACGGTCGCCCGCAACGGGATGCTCGGGGGCACGGCCACCTATGCCGACGGCCTCAAGGTGAGCGGCCTGCTCGCGGCGGACAACAACACCGAGCACTTCAACCGGGCGCCGGTCGCCGGCGGGCTCAAGGTCGCCCGATCGCGCAACATCACGGTGACCGGGAGCAACTTCCTCGGCAACGCCGGGAACGCACTGTGGTTCGACGAGTCGGTCTACAACGTGACCGTGGCCAACAGCAACATCGTCGGCAACTCGGGCAATGCCCTGGTCGCCGAGATCTCGGCCAAGTTCGCCATCGCCAACAACCTGATCGCCGACAACGGCATCGCGGGCATCCTGGTGAGCGACACCGGCACGGTCGACATCCGCAACAACACGATCACGGGCAACCAGCGCGACGTCAACATCACGCAGGGGTTCCGCCGGGCGAGCCAGCTCTCCACGGCCGGTCACGACCCGCGCCAGTCGCTGCCCGACCCGACCGTCACGTGGATCACGGGCAACATCTCCGTGATCAACAACGTGTTGGCGAAGAGCACGGGTGACGCCATCCTGGCGGTCGAGGACTACAGTCACGAGCGTTCCGCGGCCCAGATGGGTATCACGACCAACGGAAACATCTACCAGCGTCCCAGCACCTCGCTGCCGACCTGGTCGGTCGTCTGGTCCCGTGGCGCCGGCAACCCCGCCATCTACAACACGCTCGCCGACTTCACGGCGGCCACCGGTCAGGACACGTCGTCCCGGGCGGTCGACGGGTCGGAGGTGCTCACGGGCAAGGCGCAGTTGGTCCCGTCTCTCAGCTCCGCGGTGCAGGTCGGCGCCTCGCCGTTCTGATCGCAGCGACTCCTCGGCGAGGGGTGAGTTGTTGTGGGTTCGAGTGTGCTCGAGCCCGCATCGACTCACCCCTCGGCGTCAGGTTCAGCGGCGTCGCACCATCCGTGCCGCGGCGAGCACCCCGGCGAGATCGCGCCGGACGGGGCGGATGAGCAGCGCGGCCAGCGCGTAGACCGCGACGGCCGCCACAGCCGAAGCGATGAGCTGGCCGACCGCGCCGAACGACGCGCACGACCAGGTCGCAGCTCCCGACGCACCCGCGGCGAGAACGGCGAGCGCGAGCACACGACCCGCCCCCGCATAGAGCCGTCCCGTGGGGATGTGCGTGCGGCGGGACAGCCACCACAACGAGATCGGCCACGAGATCGCTGGAGCGATGGCATAAGCGATCGCAACGCCGAGCACGCCGCCGGACACGCCGATTCCGATGCAGACGATCTTGATGGCCGCGCTGACCAGTGAATACCTGAGCAGGTCCCCGGTGAGTGCGCGGGACACATAGACCCAGTAGCCCACGAAGGCGAGGATCTGGAAGATGCCGGCGATGGCGAAGAGACGCAGGATGGGAGCCGCTTCGCCCCACTGCGGTCCGAGCAGAAGCGCCGTGACCGGTGACGCCGCACCGGCGATGAGCGCGAGCCCGGCCACGATCGTGTAGCCGAGAGCGAGCTGCCCGCGACACAGCCAGTCCGAGAAGCGGTCGCGCTCCTCCTGCAGGCGCGAGAAGAGCGGGAGTGCCACGGTCGTGAGTGGGATGCGCACCTGGTTGAGCGGCGTCATCAGCAGCTGGAAGGCCCGGCTGTAGATGCCGAGCGAGACGGGTCCGAACCGGATTCCCACGAGCACGTTGTCGACGTTGTTGCTCAGGTAGCTGACCAGCTGGGAGGCGAGCATGTTCCAGCCGAACCGCACGAATCCGCTGATGGATTCGTTGCGCTTCGGAAGGCGCGGAATCCATCCCGCTGAGACGATGAGGATGACCACCAGCACGAGCGCCTGGCTGAGCTGCTGTGCTATCAGAGCCCAGTATCCCCAGCCCAGCAAGGCGGCCCCGATCGCGACCATCAGTGCCACAGCGGGGGCGGCGATGTCGGCGCTCGCCACGGCGGAGAAGCGCAGCCGGCGCACCAGGTCGGCGCGATACTGGGTGCCGAGTCCGTTGATGAGGAAGGTGAGCGAGAGTGCGTGCGCGATCAACACCAGGTCCGGTTGGCGAAAGGCCGCGGCGATGAGCCCGGCGCCGAAGAACACGATCACGCAAAGCGCGGCACCGATGACCGCGTTCACCCAGAACAGGTTGTCCCGTTGGCCGCGGGTGACCGTGGTGGCCTGGATGGCGGCCGAGGAGAGTCCGAAGTCCCGGAAGAGTTCGCCGACCCCGATGATGGCCAGAACCATCGCGATCAGGCCGTAGTCGTGGGGGGTCAGCAGGCGTGCCAGCACGACGACCGAGACGACCTGAACGAGCACCTTGCCGCCCTGGGCGGCGAGTGTGACCGCCGCGCCGCGCGCGGCCTGTGCCCCAAGGCGCGGCACCGTCTCCACCCGTTCCTCGATGAGTTCTTCTGCCGGCGTCGCCCCGGCGAAGTCCGCCGCGTCGCCGATGACCGCCGGGTCGAGGATCGGCTCGGCGGCGCGGCCGCCGCGGTGACGGCCGATCGGCCGGGGCTGGTGGCGGTCGCTCATGACGGGGCCGAACCCTTCGCCGCCGCACGCCGGCGGCGGAACGTGCCTTTGGCCGTGCGGAAGGTCTCTCGGATGCGGGTCAGGCCAAGCACGGTCAAGCCGAATCCGCGGTAGCGCGGCACCCGTGCGCCGGCGAGGCGGGCACCGATCAGCCGGCCGATGAGCGTGCCGCGGCGGGTCGTCTGCAGGGGTTGCACCGCGGCGAGGTCGTCGATGTCCATCGGTGTGACGGAGATGACTCCGGCCTCCGCCGCTCTCAGCACGATGTCGTATCCGCGCTCGGTGCGGGCGATCAGGGCGCTCTGTCCTGCGGCCTCTGCGAACACCGGGTAACCGTGCTCATCGGCACTCCAGAAGTCGGCTGCGGTGATGTCCGCGCTCTCACCGACGCCGTCGGCGCACACTTTGCACCGCCACTGCACCGAGGGGCCGAGGGCCGAGCCCCAGGAGTCGTCATAGCTCGCGTCGACGGAGCTTCCGTCGCGGCGCACCGCGGTGAAGCGTCCCGGCCAGCCACGGCCGCGATACCAGAGGTCGGAGAGCGCCTCGCCGCGGGCGACACCGAGGGAGTCGACGAGGTTCTCGGTCGCGTGCTGGCTCGGGGTGCCGGCGCAGAAGAAGGAGAGGATGATCGGGTCGGCTCCTGGCGCCGTCGCCACCTCCGCGGCACGGCTGCCCATGAGGGAGCGGATCGCGGAGGCCTCGCACGGCTTGCCCACGAAGACCGACCCGTTCTGCAGCGCCGCCGCTTGCGAGGCGGAGGCGGTGGGCGCGTAACGGGAACCGGCGGCGCCGATCGCCTGCTCCTTCGACACGATGGTCACGCTCACGGTTCTGCGCGGCTCCGCCGGGTCCGCTCTGGCACCGACCATCCTCGCCGCCTGTCCTGTTTCGAGGAGCCACACCGCGATCGCCGTGAGCGCGCCGCCGCTCGAGCCGCGATGCCGGATCTCCGAATCGGTCGCCCAGGCGTTCCAGGCGCGCACGACAGGTCCCATCGTGGGATGACGTACGGCACCGGCTGGGTTGCCGGCGGTCACCGTCACCCCCGGGCAGGCGGCGGCGAATCGCTTGACCGAGGTCAGGGCCGACGCCGATTCTGACGCCGGTACCGACGCCGACGCCGGGGCCGGAGCGGGGCCCGGGTCGCCCGAGGAGGTTCGTCGTACCGGCCGCAGAAAGCCCTCGGCGTCGAGCCGGAGTTCGAGGCCAGGGTCGAGCAGGGCGCAGGCGCCGCATCCTGAGCAGTTGCCCGAATTCACGACGCGTTCGATCGCCGCATCGAGTGCAGCGGATGCGGCCTCCTGTTTCCGCGCAGGTGCCAGAACCATGGTCAGGCGACCTGCCGGAGGGCGCGTTCGGCCGAGCCGAGCGTCTGGTGGGCATGGGCGACGGCCGCGGCTGCATCCCCGACGAGGGAGGACGAGGCGAGTTGGCGGAGAACGTCGGCCACCGGATCGGCGCTGGTGCGCAGATCCACGGAGTGCGTCCAGCCGAGGTCGCCGAGCAGAGGACTGAACTTACGGGAGTATGCGAGGGGCACGGCGGGGGTGCCGACCGAGAGCGCGTTCAGGCAGGCGTGCATCCGGGAACCGAGAACGACAGCGGCCGACGCGACCGTCTCGCGCACGTCGTCGAGGCCGGTCGGCACCACGACCTCCGCCTCGGGCGCGACAGTGGCGGAGAAGTCCTGGATGGCGGCGAGGTCGGAGTCGGGGTTGTCGGAATCGAGCACATGGGCGAGCAGTGCGACCTCACGGCCTTGCGCACGCAGAGACCGGTGGAGGCGGGTGACAGTCGCGCGATACGCCTCGGCGTCGACGTGGGGGTTCGGAAACCACAGCAGTCCGGAGATGTTGAGCACCACATCCCGCGTCTTCGGCACCGCGGGCCGGGGGAGGGCGAACACGACGTCGGTCGTGAGTACTTCCGGTGCGCGACCCAACTCGAGGGCGTGTACGGCACTGGCGGAATCCCTGGCCATGACGAGGGCGGACCGGCGCAGCGAATGCCGGCCGATCGCGCGGCCGCTCCGGCTGTCGAACGGGCCGATCGTCTGCGGGCCGAGCACCACCGGAACGCCGGCCTGTGTGGCGAATTCGGCGACCGTGGACATGACCACCAGTCGTCGCGTCCCGTAGATGTCGGCGAAGCTGTCACCGGAGCGCGTGTCGACGACGAGGTCGAAGCGGGAAAGCCAGGTCTGCATTCCCGCCCGACCGAGCACCCGCTCCTTGACCAGCGAACGTACGCGCCCGATCGGCAGTTGCGGAACGCGCCGGCCGTAGTTCTGAAAGGTGATCTCGGCTTCCGGCCAGACGCGCCGCACGAGTTCCGCCGTCCCGGAGCCGAGGGCACGCACGCCGAGGTTGGGCGAGGCGTCGTCGGCCCAGAGAATCAGAACACGCATCGTCACACTTCCGTCGTCGGATCAGTGGAGGGCGGGGCGCGTCCCTCACGCGCTTTGTTCCGGCGACCGCTGCACGGGTGCCTCTAATTGAGACTTACTCATGTATCTTAGCCACGTGCCCCGCCACGCGCGCCCCCCGGGGCTGACCCCATTACGGGGGCGCGCGGCTCGCGACGACGTCGGCAGGGGGCCAAGATGGAGCGCACACGCACACGCCCACGTCGCGGGCACTGGAGACAGGGGGACTGATGCCTGAGTTGATCGTGCAGCAGTCGTTCCCCGAGCCGCGGCCGACCACGAACCCCTACCTCGTCATGCTGCGCGACGCCATCGGCGTGCTGCCGGGCGTCGAGGTGCGCACGTTCAGCTGGCGCGGAGTGCTCACCCGCCGTTTCGACGTGTTCCATGTGCACTGGCCTGAGATCCTCGTCGCCGGTCACAGCCCGCTCAAGAAGCTCGTGCGGCAGGCGCTCACTCTACTGCTCCTCGCCAAACTCACGGTCACGCGCACTCCGATCGTGCGGACCATGCACAATCTCGATCTGCCTCAGGGCATCTCCCGGCGGGAGCGCTGGCTGCTTCGGCTCATCGATCGACGTACAACGCTCCGCATCCGCCTCAACCCGCTGACGCCGATTCCCGAGGGTGCGGCGGTCGAGATGATCGCACACGGACACTATCGCGGCTGGTTCGCGCCGTATCCACACTCCCCGAGGGTGCCTGGGCGCCTGGCATACGTCGGGCTGATCCGTCGATACAAGGGGGTGGATGCGCTGGTGTCGGCGTTTCTCCCAGCATTCACCGACCGCGACGCATCGCTCACGATCGGCGGCAAACCATCCTCAGAGGAACTTGCGGACGTCCTCCGCACTCTCACCGCCGGCGATCCACGGGTATCGATGACCTTCGCCTTCCTGAGCGACGCCGAGCTCGTGGATGCCGTGACGACGGCGGAACTCGTCGTGCTTCCCTATCGCGAGATGCACAATTCGGGGGGCGCGCTCTCGGCGCTGTCGCTCGACCGGCCGGTGCTCGTGCCGGCCAACGAGGTGAACGACCTTCTCGCAGCCGAGGTCGGCGAGGAATGGGTCTTCCGCTACGAGGGCGAGCTGACCCCCGGGGCGCTGGAGTCTGCCCTCGCGGCGGCCCAGCGCATCCCGACCTCGGCGCGGCCGGACCTGTCGAAGCGGGAGTGGGACGACGCGGGCAGGGCGCACATGGCCGCGTACCACCGGGCCATCGAACTGCTCAAGCGCTGAGCAGATGATCGTCAGCGCTTGAAGCGGCCCTCCAGCTTCGGAGTCCCGCTCTTCAGAGCGTCATCGAGCGAGCGCGCCGCGAGGCCGAGCTCGGCGTAGCTGTCGAGGATGCGCGTGAGCAGTTCAGCACGGTTCACCGTGGGAGCCGGTCCGTCATCCACGCCGTCCGTCGCATCCGCATAATTGTCGTGCGCGAGCAGGATCGTGCCTCGGGTCGCACCCTGGAGCGCGGCGGCGACGCACTGATCCTGGTCGAAGTCGGGGCGGGCGTCGCGCGTCGATGGCCCCCACATCACCGGGGTCAGGCCGGCCGCGCGGATCTCTCGCCACACGCGATAGGTCTGGTGTCCGTACGGCGGGCGGTACCAGCGCACTGCGCGGCCCGCGACGTCCTCGAGTTCGTGCCGGCCGTCGCGCATCCGCCGGCGCACGTCGTCGATGGGCAACCTCGTGACGTCGCGGTGGTCGAGACCGTGGAACGCGATCTCATGTCCGGCATCCGCCACGGCTGCCACCAGGCCCGGGTCGACACGGACCCGGCTGAGCAGCATGAAGAACGTCGCCGTGGCACCGCGGGCGGCGAGGATCTCGAGGATGCGGTCGGTGTTCCCGGCGACCGGACCGTCGTCGTAGGTGAGCACGAACTCGGGCGACTCGGTGTTCACGTGCACGATCGTGCCGGCGAACGAGGTCGCCTTGCGCGCCAGTGCGACGGCGGAGCTTCTTGCGCTCATGCGCCGGTTTCCTTTCGTGCGTACTCCTGATAGACGACCCCGGCGGCGCCCGTCACCATTCCGCCGCCGCGCCAGACGGCGCGCGCGCCGCGGGCCTGGTGGCGCAGGGAACGAGTGACCTTGCCGAACAGCCAGCGCAGGGAGCCTCCGACGATGCGCACCACACCGCCGACGATACCCGAGACGCGAGCGCCGAACGCCGCGACCCGGCCCCCGGCGAGTCGTACCCGCATAATGCTCGCGGAGTTGCCGTGGCTCCACGCGCGCTTCAGAACCCAGGGCCTCGTCATGCGTTCGAGCGGAACCAGGTCGGTGATCACGGATTCGTCGCACCACACCATCCGGCCGCCCGCCGCGTGCAGCTGACGGCTGAACAGGGTGTCCTCACCGCCGCTGAGGCCCAGGTCGTCGGCGAACCGGATGCTCGCAGCACGAACCTGGTCGAGATCGAGAAGCAGATTCCCCGCGGCCGCCACGTCGATGGACGTGCCCGTCGGCATGCTGCGGCGCACGAAGAACGAGCCGGCCTCGAGCCAGGGATCAAGTGGTCCGGCAAAACCGGCGACGACGCGACCCGACACGGCGGCGGGCCGCTCCGCGGTGATCCAGGTGGTGAGCAGAGTCTCGAGCCAGCCGTCGTGGGGATGCTCGTCGTCGTCGATGAAGGCGAGTAACCGCGAGCCCGTCGTCTCGTCGAGCGCACGATTGCGCACCGCCGAGATGCCGGGATGCGCCTCGACCACGGAGCGGATGCGAGGGTCGCCGATCTTCTCGACCGCGGCCTGGCCGCTCCCGCCCGGGTCGTTGTCGACGACGAGGATGTCGGCGCGGAACGGTCCCCCCTCCAGTTCGGCTGCGTGTTCGGCATGCGCGAGCAGCATCGGGAGCAGTGTCGCGAGTTCTGCTGGACGGTGGAACGTCGGCACGGCTATGGTCACTCTCACCGGCTCGTCCGGGTGCACCATGCCACCTCCACAGGTCTAAGAGCGGAAAGTCTATGCCAGACCGAGCGCGTTTCGCGGGTTGCGCCGTCGTCGTGGTGAACTACGAGTCCACCTCGCTGCTGTCGCGCAATCTGGTGCGGCTGTCGCGGCCGGCCGAAGGTCTCACGGTCGTGATCGTCGACAACTCGGGCACGCCCGCAGAGCGCAATGCCGCCGTGGAGCTCGCCGAACGTGAAGGCTGGGCGATCGTGTCGCCGGGCGCCAATCTCGGCTTCGGCCTGGGGATGAACATGGGGGTCGCCCGGGCCGCTGAAGGGGGCGCAACACGCTTTCTGCTGCTGAACCCGGATGCCGTGATCGAGCCGGCCGACGCCGAGCGGCTTTTCGCGCGGGTGGCCGCCGACCCGCTGACGCTGATTTCGCCGCGAGTGCTGCGGCCGGACGGTTCCACCTGGTTCGCGGGCGCCGATGTCTCCCTCGCCGACGGACGGATGAGCTCAGCGGCGCGCCGTCCGCAGCCGCCGGAGCGGCGGGCCGAGCCCTGGCTCAGCGGTGCGTGCCTGTGCGTCTCGGCCGAACTGTGGGGGCGGGTCGGAGGTTTCGCAGACGACTACTTTCTCTATTGGGAAGATGTCGAGCTCTCGCATCGCGTGCTCGCTGTCGGCGGCGCGCTCGGCGTGGCCGGCGACGCGGTGGCCGAGCATGCCGAGGGCGGGACGCAGCAGTCCGGCGGCGAGCACGACTCCCCGGCCAAGTCCGACGGGTACTACTACTACAACATCCGCAACCGGCTCCTCTTCGCGGCGCGTAATCTGACGACGGACGATCTGCTCGCGTGGCGTCGCACCTCGACGTCGGTGGCCTGGGAGATCCTGCTGCAGGGCGGCCGGAGACAGTTCCTCAGGTCGCTGCGGCCGCTGGCGGCCGCCGCGCGGGCGCTTCGGGACGGGCGCCGCATCGTCCGTGACGAACTGACCTCGAGGAGGGGACGATGAGCATCCGCGCCAAACTTCGACGGTACACCGAACTCGCCCGTGGGGTGCTGCGCGGGCATGCCGGCACGCGCATCGGGCCGGGAGTGCGGATGGGCGGACCCGGACGGTACGACCTGGCGCGGGGGAGCGCGATCCGCAAAGGCGCGCGCGTGTGGGTCGGCCCGGGAGCGACCTTGACCCTGGCGCGCGGCAGCGCGATCGGTGCGCGCTGCATCGTGAACGTCGAGTCGGGCATCGCGCTCGGAGCCGGAACGCAGGTGTCGTGGGATGCGCAACTGCTCGACACGGACTTCCACCGCATCACCGCGCCCGACGGCACAGTGCGCCCGCACACGAAGCCGATCGTGATCGGCGAGCACGTTCTGATCGGCACCGGGGCGCTCATCCTCAAGGGAGTCGAGCTGGGTGACGGCGCGGTCGTCGCGGCCGGCTCCGTGGTGACACGGTCGGTCGCGCCGGGCGTCGTCGTCGCAGGCAATCCGGCTTCGCCGGTCGGCGAGTCGGCCTCCTGGACCTGATCCGGATCGCTGTCGTCAGCGGTAGATATCGCGTCGGTGGCCGAGGTCTATGACAACGATGGTGAGAACGTCGTCCTGGATCCGGTACAAGACACGATAGTCACCGGTACGGACACGCCATTCTGGCCGCGCAGTGAGCTTCTTCGCCGCCGGCGGCCGCGGATCCTCAGCAAGGAGATCGATCGTCGCTTGGACACGACGGATTGCCTCTGGCGGCAGCTTCCGCAACCGGCGAACGGCGACAGGGAGAATCTCGACCCGGTAGCTCAAAGGAGTCCGAGATCGCGCTTGACCGCATCCCACGGAATCGGAGTCTCACCAAGTTCCTGAGTCTCATCCCACGCCGCGTCGACGGCACGGATGTCGGCGAGCTCTTCGGCGGCATCCTGCAGCTCGCGTAGCTGGTCCGCGTCGACGATCGCCGCAGCGGCATGACCTCGGCGCGTCAAATAGACGGGCGCACTGTGAGCAACGTCGACAAGATGACTCAACTGAGCCCGGGCTTCAGTGATTGTGACTTCGCGCATGACTTCAGTGTACTTGAAGTGTACCGTTTGAGCATTATTAGCGAAACCGTACATAAACTAGCAGAGCCCCGCTCGCGCCAACGCCGCCTGGTGGGCTTGCTCGGCATCGAGACGTCTCATATCCCTACGGTTGCAAGACGCCGGGCGGCGAGGGGTGACTCTGGCCGGGAGCCAGCTCGCGAGAGATCCGATCGCGGGGCTGTCACACTGATCCGATGGAATTACTGGCTCCCCTGTTCCTGCACTTGTCGCAGGCCGCGGACACGAATGCGCCCCGTTTGACTGACTGGATCACCGCGATCGCCGCCGCCGCAACCTCTGTCGTCGCAGCACTCGCGCTGATCTACGCTCGTGCACAGATTAACGAGGCTGCAAAGGGGCGGCAACTCACGCGGGACCTGGATGTTGAGCGGTCCCAGCCTTATGTGGTGGCGTTCATGGAGCGAACTGCCAGCAGCGAGCAGCTCGTGGATCTCGTGATCCGAAATTACGGCGTAACGGCAGCGAAAGACGTCCATATTGAACTAGACCCGTGGCCAGAGCGAAGCACCGAGCAGCCGACAGATCCAGCAAGGCGGGTTGAGGTGCCGGATGTGATTCCATTTCTAGCCCCTGGTCAAGAATGGAGGACACTGTGGGACTTGGGCCCCTCCCGCCGAGCCTCCGGTCTTCCAAACAAGCACGAGGGAAGCCTCAGCTATATCGGCGTTCACGATATCTCGCTCCATTCGCCAGTCATTCTCGACTGGTCGACGCAGAAGGGGCGCCGCTGGGCAATCGCGCGAGGCATGCACGATGCTGCAGACGCGCTGGTGAAGATCGAAGAATTGCTCAGGAGCTTTCGAGAAGGTCTGGACGGGCCGCTAAGCGTCTACGTCCGCGATGGCGATGCCCACGACATCAAGGTCGCCGAGGACTGGAAGGAATGGAAGAGGGACCACCCCGATGAGTGAGTCTCCTGGGCGCCGCCCCGCCAGTATGTCGACCTTGACTGCGCCAACGCCGCGTGCCCGGACGCTACGCTCGGCCCATGACAGCCCACATCTCTGAAGGCGACTGGTCGCCGCTTCCGGGAGCACTACCGGACCAAGTAGAGCCCGACAGCGTCTACGTCATTCCGACTCGTGCTCCCGCAGAAGGCAGCAACGTTCCCCGTTACACCGACGCGGTGCGATACCTACCCAAGGCAGCGCGAGCCGTTGAGCTGCCTGTCAAATTCTCGAAGGCTACCGGCTCTCGAGAATTCCTGTCTGAGTATAGTGTCGACCCAGAGATGTGGGCGCTAGGGCTCGCGTGTCTGCAGATGGCTAATGACTGGCTGATCTCCACGGTCAGCTTGTACATCGACTACCGCGCAAGAGCGCAGGGGTGGTCAAAGGACGAGGCAAGTGGACTCCCATTGAAGGTTTGTGTCTCGGAAACCGCGACCGGAAGAAATTACACAATCGAGGGCAGCGGCACGGATGTGCTCGAAGCCTTGAAGACGCTTCAGGCGGGTAGCAGGGAGATAGTGGTGAGTGAGGCAGAGGGAGAAACACGCTCGCAGGGAGAGAAACGTGGTCGGCAATAGGGGTCGGCAAGTCCAGATGGTCGTTATGCAACCGGGACCGATTCCTCCGTCGGGCGGCCCACTCCGTGACCGTTATCTGGAAACTCATGGGCGTGAGTCATTGCGGGTGGCTGGCGACGAATATGCCCAGGTTCTCGCGATCCTCGGAGCGAGTGTTGAAAGCATGCCGGCGCTGCCCAGTCCGTTGGTCGAGGCAGAGGAAGACGTCCGCCGTGCCGTCCAACGTACGAAGCGGGCCGAATGGATCGCGTTCCAAGCCGACCTTGAGCAGGCGGCGCTCGACACGATCGAGCCACACATCAAGAAATCTGTCGTCGCAGCGATGGAAGCGCTCAACTACCTCGAGGACAACGAGCTGATGGAGGAGGCCCACCGGGCAATCCACCGAGCGGCGTTTGTGAGGCGAGGACTGTTCGGCTGCCCGATCGTCTTGCGTGACGATGAGTTCTGGAGTGAATGCCCTATCAACCTCTCCCACCTCAGAATGGGGGTCTCCGCCGGTTTTGTGAGCGATTTTGAATGCTCTATCTGCGATGAGCTGGTCGAAGACTGCGACCATCAAATGGGAGAGTTCTACCCGAAGACGGCAGAGCGCGCCATCGATGGCAAGTGCTCACTTTGCGGCGCCGCCGACTGCGAGCACCCCGTTGGCGAGACGGTTCTCGTTCAGGCCTACGGCAACGCCCGCAATATTGCGCCCGGAGAGGTCTCGTTCGTCCCTCGACCTCGCTATCCGCTGGCGCGCATCGTTCGAGAATCGAAGGACTTGGGCGCCTCGGGGGATGACCCCCGAGTGCGCTACGCGGCCCAGCAGGGCGATCTCAACTGCGACGCCGATTTAGGTCCCTGCAAAGGCTTCAATGAGATGAAGAACTGGGACCTTACTAACATCTCACGTTGGAAAGATGAAGATGACTCGGCAGAGCTGATCGACGAACCATAGAAACCTGTCTATCAAAGCGAAGGTTGGTTGCCGATCGGATCGGTTCTCAGCAGCTAGGCGAACAGCCTGAGCGTGTCCAAGCCGCGTTCCCCAATGCTGACGACGTACGGCCCAGACTGCGTCGACGCTCGCCGGAAGATGGTCTTCTCGTGATCGAGAAAGCGCTGTGTTTTCTGCTGTCCCGTGAGTTGGTTCTTCCCTAGGGCGAACACTCGGGCCGCGGCGGCAACGACCGCACGCGCCTCGATCGGCCGTTTGGCAATCGCCTTGTCGCCGGTGAGTAGCACGTCTCCCTCAGCGGTCGCGTCCCGGATCCAGTCGATGTCCGCTAAAGCTTGCGCGGTGACCGAGCCATATCGCTCGCGCATGCTGACGACGTGCCACCCGGCAGCGCGGAGCCCGTTGGGCACTTCGTGGTCACCGAGACTGCGATCTGAAAAGAATCGCAAGCGTTCCACCTTCGCCCCTACGCCGCCGCTAGGGCGAGATTCTCAACTGTCAGCGTGGGCATGTCGTAGTCCTTGGCAACGTCTTGAATTGTCTCGCCAGCGGCAATTCGACCGAGCACATCGTCCACTCGGACTCCGTACTCGCTGAGAGTCGGCTGGCCAAAATTTATCTCCGGGTCGATCGTGTACTCGGCGCCATTTGCGCGTGGGATGCGCAGCTGACCGATAAATCCGTCGCGATACTCCACCTTCTTGAGGTGCTCGCGGACAATCTCCCCAAATGTCGCCTGCCCGTTGCGCACGACGACCAGTCGGTTGTCATCGAAGACTTCGTTTTTCTTTCGAAGATCCCAAAGAATCTCTGCACCGTCGGTACCCAAGCGCTCGCTCGCCAGGGCGTGCTCGACGCCGATCTGCGTGCGCAGCTGCTCGAGTGCAGGGCGGATACGTGAAACCGGCACGCCAGCCTTAGTGAATGCTCGTACGATCCATGCCTCGGCAAGGCCAACAAAAGGCACGGTGTAGCCGCGGCCGGGCCGCTCAACTGTGATGAATGCCGGCTTTCTGTTCCCGGAAGCCGTTGCGTAGCCGCTCGCCCAATGGTTAAGAGTCGACTGGGGGAGGCCGAGCATTCTCGCCGCCTCGCCTTGCGTGTAGAGAGGGACCAGATTGAGCTCGTCCACGATGGCCACCTCCCGCCCCGAATAAGGCTAGCAACCGAGCGACTCTGAATCATGAGCCACACGGACTAGTTGAAGTCTACGGGGCGCCGCCGATGCCATTCGGGTGCCGCGCGTGTGCAAATCGATTAGCAATCGGCTCACGAATCGCCAAAGGCCCCCAGATGAGGGGGCGACAAATGAGAAAATCTCGGATTATGCTGGGGAACAGCAACAGCGACCCGACCCTGGTGCGATCGTCAATAGTTCTTCCCGCAGGTCTCAGCGAGAAGAGGACCACACTCCCAGGTCGACCCGTCGTTTCGCACATCGACCGAGAGCGAGAGTGTCATGGGCAATGGGGGAGAACGCCTCCGCATCGCACTCATCGGCACGCGTGGCGTTCCGGCCCGGTACGGCGGATTCGAGACCTGCGTCGAAGAGGTCGGCCGCCGGCTCGCCGAGCGCGGGCACGACGTGGTGGTCTACTGCCGGAGCCTCGACGACGAGGTAAAACCCGACACCTACCTCGGAATGCGTCTCGTGCACCGCGGAGCGATGCGGCGCCGCTCGCTCGAGACGCTCAGTCACACCGGTCTCTCGGTCGCCCACCTCGTGCGGCATCGCACGGATGCTGCGATCGTTTTCAACGCGGCGAACTCGCCGTACCTGCCGCTGATCCGGGCCGCGCGGATCCCGGTGGCCACCCACGTGGACGGGCTCGAGTGGCGCCGGGCGAAGTGGGGACGCGGAGGCCGCAGCTACTACCGGTTCGCCGAATCCTGGGCGGTCCGCTGGTCGGATGCGCTGATCGCGGACGCGCAGGGCATCGCCGACTACTACACCGACGAATTCGCGATCGGCACCGAGCAGATCGCTTACGGCGCGCCGAAGGTCGACGACGACTCCGAACTCCTGCCCGGCCTCGGCCTGGAACGGGGCGGTTACCACCTGGTGGTCGCGCGCTTCGAGGCCGAGAACCACGTGGACATGATCGTCGACGGCTACCGGCGCAGCACGGCGACGAAACCCCTGATCGTGGTCGGATCGGCACCGTACGCCGACGACTACACCCGCCTGGTGCACGGCCTCGCCGACGACCGGGTCACGTTTCTCGGCGGCGTGTGGGATCAGCGTCTGCTCGACCAGCTGTACGCCGGCGCTTTCACCTACCTCCACGGGCACTCGGTGGGCGGAACCAATCCGTCGCTGCTGCGTGCGCTCGGCGCAGGGACATCGACCATCGCCTTCGACGTGTCGTTCAACCGCGAAGTGGTCGGCGCATCCGGAACCTACTTCGCGGACGCTGCAGGTGTTGCCGAAGCGGTCGATGCCGCCGAAGCCGACCCGCAGACCGTCGCCGAGCGCTCCGGCCTCGCACTCGACCGCGCCCGCGACTACGACTGGGATGCGGTCGCTGACGCCTACGAACGGCTGTGCCTCGGACTCGCCGCTCGCGAACTGCGACGGCCGAAGCGTCCGCTCTTCGCTCAGCGCACCGGTCGCTCAGGCCGCGTGCGCGCCGTGGCCGCCTCGACGAAATCGGGGGAGGCGATCTCGTCATGACCGGTGACGGAATGATTGGTGAGGGAATGACCGGTGACGGAATGGCCTCGCGCGCATCCCGCTCCCCCGCGGACGGCTATCTCGGCACCGTGCGCCGACTCGCCGCCGCTCAGAAGCCGGCAGCTCGCTCGGCCCCCGCGTATTCGCGGTACGTGAACCGGCGACTCGGCCGGTATCTCGCCGCATGGGCTTACCGCGCCGGACTCTCGCCGAACGCCGTCACGGGCATCAGTGCTCTGTGGACGTTCGCCGCCATCTCGCTGCTGGTGCTGTTTCCGCCGTCGTGGGTCCTCGGCCTCGCCGTCGCGGTGCTGCTGCTCATCGGATACGCGTTCGACTCGGCGGATGGGCAGGTCTCCCGTCTGCAAGGGACGAGCAGCCCGGCCGGCGAATGGCTCGACCACATGGTCGACGCCACCAAAGTCTCGACGATGCCGCTCGCGCTCGCCGTCGGCTTCTTCCGCTTCGGAGTGGTGCCCACCGGCTGGCTGCTCGTGCCGATCCTTTTCGCGATCGTCTCGGCCGTGCTCTTCTTCGGAATGATCCTCACCGAGCAGCTGCGTCGCCGCACCGCCGGCGGCGTTCCGCTCGCCATGGACTCCCCCGGCCGACCGTCGTGGATGCGCGCCATCGCCGTGCTGCCCATGGACTACGGCGTGCTCTGTCTCTCGTTTCTGCTGCTCGGACTCATCCCCGTGTTCCTCGTCGTCTACACGCTGATCGCCCTCGCGACGACCGCCTTCCTTCTGCTCGCCGCCGTCAAGTGGTTCCGCGAGCTCCGAACCTGGACGCCTGCCCCGGTGTCCCTCGCCCCCGACCAGGGCGAAACCGAGAAAGGGGACCTCCGATGACGAAGGTCGAGAACCGTTCCTCCCGATGGAGCGGAAAGAGAATCACACTGATCGTTGCCGGCGCCGTCGTGCTCGTGCTCGTGGTGACCGCTCTGGTCATCGCCGGAGTGCGTGGTGCCGCGAACAACGCCGGCGGCGCGCCGGCCGGCTACGTCGCCGGCCTGCCGACGCCCGACCCCAACTCGCCGGCGCCGCCGTCGGCGACGCCGTCCCCGAAACCATCGACCGGTGCGAAGTCGTCGACGGGTGCGAAGTCGTCTGCGCCCAAGGTGGACGCGCGCTACGGCGCCGCCGTCGCTCAGGTGGTCGGCCATGGCACGGATGCGAAACTCAGCGGAGGCATGACGGCCAAGATCACCGATGTCACCGCCACCGACGCGAAGGCCGTCATGGCGGGCCAGACAGCGGGTTCGGCGATCAAAGTCACCATCGATCTCGCCAACACCACGGGCCGCGACGTCTCCCTCGCTCAGGTGGCCGTGAACGCCTACTACGGCAGCAAGTCCACACCGGCGATACCGCTCACCGACGGCGCGACGCCGTTCCTCGGCTCGCTCGCCGCTGGTAAAACGATGACCGGTACGTACGTGTTCACCGTTCCCACCGATCAGCAGAGTTCGACGGTCATCACCATGACCGACTCGGCCGGAACACCGATCACCGTCTTCAAATAACCCCGAGCCCCTCATGCAGCACGCCACCGCCTTCGCAGCGTTCACCGGCCCGGCCGTTGATCGCACGCTGATCGCGGTCGTCGGCGTACTCGCGGCAGCCGCGGCGTTCCTCGTGTTGCGGCGGTCGCCCAAGCTCGCGGTCGGCACGTGGGTCGTGGTGCTGTGTTTCGTACCGGTCTGGATCGGTCTCGGTCTGGGTTTCAACGGCAACTACTATCTGCCGGCGGTGAGTGCCGCGGCGCTGCTCGTGACCGTGGCGCTCCTCCCCATCCGGTCCTTTCACTTCAGCCTGATCGATGGTCTCGTGATCATGCTCATCGTGTTCGCCCTCGCGTCGCTGCTCACCGAGAACGCGACCATCGCCCTCGGGTTCGCCTTCTCACTGTTCACGTATTTCGTCGTGGGCTATGTCCTCGGCCGGGTTGCGGCCCTCCGCGTCGCTGCGAGCTGGATTTACGGCGCGATCGCTGTGGCGTTCACCGTGGTCGCCTTACTCACGATCATCGAGTTCTTCGGCCGCTGGAATCCGTTCGTTCTCATCCACGTCAACAATGCGATGTACACGACCTGGGGCAGCCTGCAGTCGCGCGGTGGCGTACTGCGCGCCGAGGGCGCCTTCGGGCACTCCATCGCCCTCGGATCGAGCCTCGCCATCGCCATCCCCATGACGCTGGCCGCTCGTTTCCCGCTGGTGGTGCGAACAGGCATGGTGCTGACGATGCTGCTCGCGACCGTATTCACGTTCAGTCGCATCGGGATGATCGGGGCACTCCTCGGCCTGGTGCTCTCGATCGTCTTCATGCGCGACGCCATCTCGCGGCGCAGCCGAATCGTGCTCACGACGGCGATCGTCATCGTCTCGGCCGTGCTGTTCCCGCTCGTCACCACGGTGTTCGACGACGCCGGCGCGGAGGCGTCGGGGAGTGCGGCATACCGGAGCGACCTGCTCTCGCTCCTCGGAAGCATGAACGTCATCGGCGTCGCCAATTCGGCCACCCGCGATTCGACCGGCCAGGTCTACTTCGGCAACTTCCGGTCGATCGACAGTCAACTCATCCTCACGGGGCTCTCCAGTGGCCTGCTCGCTCTGGCCTTGATCGTCGTGGCACTGCTCGCCGGAATCGTGCTTGTCGTGACGCGCCGCGCGACTCCGGCCACCATCGCCGTGGTGGCGCAGATCCCCGCGTTGGCGACAGTCGCCCTGATCACCCAGTATTCGGTGTTCCTGTGGTTCGCCGTCGGGCTCGCGGCCTCCACCCAACTCGCGCTTCGCGGACACGGACCACACGAACGACTCGACGACCTGACCCTGAGGCATCGAGCCCCCGACGAACCGCGAGAGCTCGCGGCGACTCTGCAAGGGAGGCGAACCTAGCATGCACCCGGCACCCTCACGGCACGTCCAACCGCCCCGCCCGACTTCCGAACATGTGAGAGGCACGACAATGAATCAGCACCAATATGCGGCCGCTTTCAAACGGTATTGGTACGTCGTCGTCATAGCCACCATCGTCGGAGCGCTGGGAGGTCTCGGCCTGTCGCAGATCGCGACCCCCGTTTACACCGCGACCGCGAGTCTCTATTTTTCGCTCAACTTCGGCTCGTCGGCGAACGACCTCAATCAAGGGTCGACATATACACAGAACCAGATGCTGTCGTTCGCGCAGCTGTCGACGTCGCCGCTGGTGCTGAATCCGGTGATCGACGATTTGAACCTGTCGATCACGCCGAAGGACCTGTCGGACGCCATCGGGGTGAGCACGCCGCAGAACACCGTGATCCTTCAGCTCTCGGTGTCGAACACCGATCCCGCTCAGGCCGCGAAGATCGCCAATGCGGTTGCCGCCAGCTTGAGCGACAAGGTGGGGCAGATCGCGCCCAAGAGCGTCACCGGAGCCGACACGGTCTCGGTGCGCGTCATCCAGCCCGCGACGGCGCCCGTCGACCCGTCGTCGCCGAACACCCGACTCAATCTGGTGGCCGGACTGGTGCTCGGGCTTCTGCTCGGTTCGCTCATCATCGTGCTGCGTGAGCTCCTCGACACCCGAGTGCACTCCGCGGCCATCGCGACCGCGGTCACCGGCGTTCCGCTGGTCGGGACGGCCGACCGGGAGAAGCGTCGCGCGGTCGGCCCGGTGATGCTGCGCGACCCGCTCTCGAACGCGGCCGAGAATTACCGGCAGCTGCGCTCCAACCTCGAGTTCGTCGCCGTCGACTCCGACACCCTCGGCTTCGCCGTGACGTCGTCGGTTCCCGGCGAAGGCAAGTCGCTGATCGCGCTCAACCTGGCACTGGCGCTCTCCGAAGGCGGCCGCAAGGTGCTGCTCGTGGATGCTGACCTCCGGCGCCCGATGGTCGCCGCGTACACCGGGCTACCGGGTGAAGCCGGCCTCACCTCGATCCTTGTGGGCCGTGCGTCGGTCGCGGATGTCGTGCAGACCTGGGGGGAGACGGGGTTGCACGTGCTCGCGAGCGGCCCCATCCCGCCCAACCCGAGCGAGCTGCTCTCCTCGCGGGTGATGGCCGATCTGGTCGACACGCTCGTGCACGACTACGACGTCGTCGTGTTCGACACCGCACCGATGGTAGCCGTCGCCGATGCGGCCATCCTCGCCCGGATGCTCGACGGAGCTTTGCTCGTCGCCGACCGCACTCGGGTGCACCGCCCCCAGCTCACGCAGACCATGGACTCGCTCGAGAAGTCGGGCGTGCGTGTGCTCGGACTGGTGATCAACCGTTCGACACCGTCGAAGGACCGCCACGCCTACTATTACCGCGCGCTGGAACCCAGGAAGCCGTGGTGGAAGCGCCTGTTCTCACGGAACTCCACGCGCCGGCCGATCGGTGCCCCGCTGTTCCCCGTGGCGCCGCCGCTCGAGGGCGCGGATCACTCCGGCTCGCGCCACCATGATCGGCGTGCCGACTCGGAGGACGAGCCATCCGGGCGAGGGGCTAAGTCTGTCGATCTCGAAGCCCTCGAACTCGACTTCCCCGACACGGGGTTCAGCGACATCGACGACTCCCCGCTCGACGACGAGTTCGGCGACGACCTCGGCGACCCGAGTGCTGACGACGAAGAACTGCTCGCGCCCATCCCGCCCCGCGCCCGCAACCGCGCCTAGCCCCTGACAAGCTGCCGAGTCCGCTCAAAATCGTGCGACACGCCGCGGAAACGATGAGTATTCGCGGACTCGGCGGTTGCTTGCGCGAGCAGGGGGGAGAGGGCGCGGTCAGGCGGTGAGGCGGCGGACGATCCCCGCGATGCGGCGGCGGTAGCCCGCTACGCTGTGGCGTTCTTCGGCGGCAAGGGTGTCTTCCCACATGGCGTCGGCGCGTTCGGTCCAGGTGCCGATGGTGTCTTCGAGGGCGTCCGCCAGAGCCCCAGCGCTGCCGGGAGCGACGGTCGTGGCCGTGCGGTAGCCCGCGGTGGCCTCTAGGAGACCGCTGGTCGCACTGGCGATCACGGGACGGCCGGCGAGGATGGCCTCCACGGCGGTGTTGCCGAACGGCTCATCCACGCGAGAGGGGACGACGACGACATCCGACGAACCCACCAGCTCCCAGACCGACGGTTGGAAGCCGTGGAACGTCACCTGCGAGCCGAGATCGGCGGCGGTGACCCGCTCCCGCAGTTCGCTCTCGTACCACTCGTAGCCCGGGAAGACCGACCCGACGAGGTCGAGTTCGGCGTTTACGCCGCGGGAGCGCAGCTCGGCGACGGCATCGATCGCGATGTCGACGCCTTTGCGGGGGGAGAGGCGGCCGACGTACGTCATCCGCATGCCCCCGTCCAGGTTCCGCCGGACCGGGCGGTGCACCGAAGGGCCGGGTACGGCGTTGTACACGACCTCGGCGCGCCGGCCGAGCCGGCGGAACGAGCTTTCGAGAACGCCGACACTGAAGCGGCTGTTCGCTACGAGCGCCGACGAGAGGAAGAGGGGGAGCGCGAGCACTCGACGCATCACAGTGGATGCGGAGGCCTCGCCCTCGTGCACGTGGGTCAACGCCGGCAGGCCGTGCGCCTTGGCCAGCATCGCCCAGAGCGGGATGGTGATGGTGTTGACGTAGACCAGCGCCGGCCGTTCCCGGCGCAGCAGTGCGGCGCCGCGCCAGGTGCCGGCGGCGGTGGTGCGGAGGAAGCGCAGCATCCCGAGGGGCCGCAAAACGTTCTTGCGGAGCACAGGGCTGGGGCACAGTTCGACGCGTGCGCCGCGATCCCGGAGGTGTGCGAGCAACGGCCCGTCGGTGGGAACGGTGACGACCACCTCCCAGCCGTCGTCGATCAGGGCGCTCACGCTCTCGAGCATCACCCGGTCGGAGCCGTAGAGCTCCGCGCTGGGATGTGCGACGAGAACGGTGGCGTTCTGCCGACGACGGCCGGTGGTGGTCATCCGCTGATCCTGCTTACTGGGCCGGGCTGACCACGTAGTTGGAGAATTTCGTGGTCAACGGGACGTCCGTCGCGGTGCCCGACAGGTAGGCGCGCAGCCCGACAGAACCGGCGACCTGGAGGGCTGCGGTGGAGTCGGTGGCGCTCAACTGCCAGGTGGTGGGCTCCGTCGTCCCGACCTTCCACACTCGGGCGCGGATGGTGGTGGGCGACGTGCCGAACACCTGCAGGCGAACCTGGTACTGCTGGTTCTGCGTGTAGGTGAGGCCGCTGATGTTGGCAGCCTGCAGCACCGTGGATCCCTGGAACAGTTGGAGCTGCCCCTGGCCGTTCGTCTGCATCCACACCCTGGCCGAGTACTCCGCGGTGCCCACCGATCGACCGATCACCGAGGTGAAGAGGCCACCACCTGTCGTGGTCTTGTTGAGGGAGTACTGCACGGTGCAGTCCGTGTTGGTGCTCGACATCCCGCTCAGTAGCTCGGTCTTGGTCGAGCCGGCCGCGCCGATGATCGTTCCGAAGCCGGGAGTGACGGTGTAAGCGGATGCCGAACCGGCTCCCGTCCACGCGCCGCCCAGGTCAGCCGAACCCCACCCGCTGGCCGACGTGCGCTGGAACGTGTCGGAGGCGATCGCCGCCGGCGGGGGAGCCGTCACGGTCACCGACTTGGTGGCCGTGTTGGTCGCACCCCCGTTGTCGGTCACGGTCAGCTTGATGCTGTACGTGCCGCCGGCGGCGTACGTGTGGTTGGCTGTGGCGGTCGTAGCCGTTCCGCCATCACCGAAGTCCCACGCGTACGAGGCGATCGTGCCGTCCGGGTCGCTCGAAGCGCTTCCGTTCACCGCCACCGCGAGCCCGTTGGGCGTTGCGGTGAAGGAGGCGACCGGCGGCTGGTTCGGCGCGGCGACGGTGGTCACGGGATGCTGAACGGGCGAGCCGGCCAGGCCCAGGTTGTCCGTCACCGTCAGAGTCACCGTGAAGGTGCCGGCGGTGGCGTACACGTGGGTCGGCTTGACACCGGTGCCGGTCGCCCCGTCACCGAAGTCCCAGGCGTACGAGGCAACGGTGCCATCAGGATCGGACGAACTGGAGGCGTCGAACGCGACGCTCAGGTTCGTGACGGTCGAGGTGAACGCGGCCACCGGCGGCTGGTTGGGCGGCGGTGCCGTGACGGTGACGGTCGCGGTCTTGCTGTTGGTCGCGCCGACGTTGTCGGTCACCGTCAAACGCACGGTGTAGCTGCCGCCGGCTGCGTAGGCGTGCGACGCGGTTGCGCCGGTGGCCGTTCCGCCATCGCCGAAGTCCCACGCGTAGGAGGCGACGGTGCCGTCCGGATCGCTGGAGCTGCTGCCGTCCACATTCACCGTGAGGCCGGATTGGCTGGAGGTGAAGGCGGCGACGGGCGGCTGATTCGGCAGGGCACCGGACGTGCCGAGCGAGTAGTGGTTGGCCACATCCTGAGCGCTCAGTTCGCTGGAGTAGACCGCCGCCTCATCGAGGGTTCCCGAGAAGTACGGGCCGGTCGAGCCCCACGTGTTGTCGCCACCGATGCGCCAGTATCCGCTGTACGCCTGGGCGTTGGTCTGCGGGTTGGTGCCGACCAGCGCTCCGTCCACGTACAGGTTCATGCCGTCCGATGACTGCGTCGCGACCGCATAGTGCCACTGGTTATCGTTCAGGGCGTTGGGCGAGGTGATCGTGTTGGTCTGACCCGTCCAGACGCCGAAGACGATACGTCCGTCATCCTGCATGTAGATGTGCCGGTCGTAGTTGCTTGACAGACCCGTCTGCACGTTACCGAATCCGATGAGCTTGCCGCCGGTGGTCGTGTTCGTCTTGAACCAGATCTCTTCGGAGTAGGTGGTCGGGTTGCTGACCTGCTGGTTGCTCGAGACGATGCCGCCCGAGGATCCCAGCAAGCCCGTGTTGAACGTGACCGCCTTTCCGACTCCGCCCGACAGCGCTCCCGGCTGGTTCATCGTGGTCGCCGTTCCCGAGTATGTGCCGTTGTTGGCGTAGGCGTCCGCGCTCTTCGCGACCGTGCCGCTGGTGTCGTCGAGGCGCCAGTAGAGGTCGGGGTTCGCGTTGTACACCGCTGCGCCGTAGGCGTCGGCCGGTGCGGGCTGCAACGGCGAGGTGCGACCGGATGCGACCCACTGATTCACCACCGTGGTGGGGCTGAGCACCGTCGGGTAGATCGAGACCTGACCGATGGAGCCGGCGAAGAAGTTGCTCGCCGGTTGTGAGCTCCATCCGTTGAGGTTGTCACCGCCGACTCGCCAGTAGCCCGAGTACGCCTGCCCGCTGGTGACATCCGTACGGCTGCCCACGACCTTGCCGTCGATGTAGAGCCGCATCCCGTTCGCGCCGAGCGAGGCGACCATCTGGTGCCATTGCCCGTCGTTGTATGACGCAGAGCTGTTCACCGTCTGCACGCCTCCGGGGTAGACCCCGAACCAGATCTTTCCGTTGTTGTCCATGTAGACATGACGGTCGTAGCTGGACGACGTTCCGGTGTTCGCGTCGCCGAAGCCGATGATCTTTCCGCCACTGGTGCTCGTCGTGTTGAACCAGGCCTCAGCGGTGAAGGTGTTCGGCCCGGGCACCGGCGACGGGGTCACGGCCCAGCCGGTCGAGGTCCCGTTGAAGGTCGTCGCGGTGACTCCGCTGATCGGCCCGGCCGCGCCGCGGGTCACACCGGCCTGCACTTGCAAGTCGCTGAAACCGATGTGGTCGAAACCGGCGCTGCCGCTGGCCTCGTCAAGCGGCCAGTACGCGCTGGCGCCAGAGTTCTTCACCGAATCGGAATATGCGCCACCTGAGTTCGTCGAGCTGATCGTGACGGTGTTGCCGAGCCGTGAGACCTGGTTGCCGTCGGGATCGGTCACGTACAGCCGATAGGAGTGCGTGCTTCCTGGTGTGAGTCCGGTGTCGATGAAGCCCATCGCAGGCCGCGTCCAGAAGTTGGAGATCTGGGTGGTCTGGTAGACGGGGTTGGCCGTGTTGCCGTCGCGCACGAGCTTGTATGCGAGGTTGACGTTGTCCTGGTCGTAGGTCGCCGTCCACGAGATGCGCGCCTGTCCGGCGGTGAAGGATGCGGCGTTCGGCACGAGCGGAACGTTGACGTTCGGTCCGAGCTTGCTCTTCACGACGCTGTCCATCGCGTACCGGGCGAGCCCGTATTGGGCGACGCCATTGACGTAGGGGAACTCGCCGCCGACCGCCAGGTAGTTGCCGTTGCCGGAGACCGACCACGCCGCCTGTCCTTGGCCGGTGAACGACCCGGTCACGTACTGCGGGAACCAGTTGAGGAGGGTGGGGGAGGGCTCACCGGTGAAGTTGGCGTATGAGCCATTGCCATCATTGGTCAGCGTTCCGGTGATCGCCTTCGAGAAGGCGATCGTGTGATGGTACGTCCACGGGTTGGTCTGCGGGAAGCCGCCGACGTTGCCGCAGTAGTGCGGGTGGCCGGCGACGTAGAGGGCGTTGTTCATCGGGAAAACCGAGTAAGTGTCGCCGTGGCAATCCTCCATCCCGATCAGGTTTCCGGTCGTCGGGTCGGCCTGGAAGCTGCCTTCCAGGTTGCCGCCGGAGCCGAACACGTAGCCGGAGCCGTAGACCCGGTCACTGGTGGCTACGAGGGAGGTGATCCCGGCCTGAGTCCCCGCATCCCGGACCACCGAGTTGGCGCCGAACGTGGTGAAGGCGCCGTTGGTGCCGTCGAACATGGCGAGACCGTAAGCGCTCGAGCCGCCGTTGACGTGCTGGAAGCGGCCGCCGGCGTAGACCTTGGTGCCGTCGGGACTGACTGCCAGAGCGTCGACGACGTAGTCGGCGCTCGCGGCCCAGGTCGTGTTGAGTGACCCGTCGGCTGCGTTGATTTTGGCGGTATATCCGGTGGCGGTGCCGTTCACGGTGGAGAAGGTGCCGCCGGCGTAGACGGCGGTGTTGGTGGCGGCGAGGGCGCGGACTTCGCTTTCCATGATCGGCCGGAAGGAGCTGATGATCTGGCCGGTGGCGGTGCTGATGGCG
>DASYGJ010000079.1:0-9935 GCA_035999915.1 Leifsonia sp. | reverse complement strand
GGCGTTCTCGACCGCGTCGATGCTGCTCGCCGGCCCGAACAGCGAAGAAGACGAGAGCGCCAGGATGCCGATGGTGTTCGAGCGGGCGGTCGACAGCATCCGCGCCGCCCGATTGGGCCGGAACTGCAACTCTTCCATCGCGGCGAGCACCCGCAGCCTGGTGTCTTCGCGGAGGCTCGGGTGAGCATTGACGACGCGGGAGACCGTCTGCCGGGACACCCCCGCCAGGGCGGCAACTTCGCGCACGCCCGGGGTCTTCTTCTCCTCGCTCACCCCCTCACCTTATTGGGCAGCACGGCGTCTTATTGGGCAGCACGGCGTCGCTGACCACCGGCCGCGACGGGCGGCGCAGGCGAGCGACGCGCATCCGACACCGGCCGGTCGTTGGCGCCGTCGTCGGAAAAACTGCCAGATCTCGCGGTCTCCTCCTTCGTTACGGAGAGCCTGCCGGCGTGTCGCCGGAAATGTCCGACTGAAGGTCACCGCAGGCGGCGATCTCCACACGTCAGAGTCTCCGTCGGAACGGAATCTTTGCACGGCACGCCGGAGAACTTTCCGTACCGACGGAGTTCTTCGCGTCAACGGCTCGTTTCTCCGACGTCCCGTTTCTCCGACGTACGCGCGACCCTCCTGTTCTCATCCGGCGGCTAGCGGCCGTCGGTCACCGGGTCGTCGACCTGCCGTCGGACAATTCGCCGGATCTGACCCGGTTCGTCCGTCGATACGGAGTCTCTTGCGGCGTGTCGCCGAAAATGTCCGACTGAAGGTCACCGCGGGCCGGCCGCCTGCGGGCCGCAGGCCGCGGGCTGGCCGCGGGCCGCAGACCGCGGGCCGCAGACCGCGGGCCGCAGACAGCGATCCCCGCACGTCAGAGTCTCCGTCGGAACGGAATCTTTGCACGGCACGCCGGAGAACTTTCCGTTCCGACGGAGTTCTCCGGGTCGACGGCACATATTCTCCGACGCCAGGCCCGTCGTGCGACCGGGGTCGAACGCGAGCCGACGGTGGTCGGCTCAGCCTTTGGCGTCGGGTACGCCGTTGAAAGTGTCCGGATAGTCGTCGATCCAAGACCAGCGGCTCACCGGCCAGCTGAGCACGAAGGCGCGGCCGACCACATCGTCGAGCGGAACGAAGCCCTTGCCCGGATCGTTCTGGTGATACCGCGAATCGGCCGAGTTGTAACGATTGTCACCCATCACCCAGATCTTGCCGGCCGGAACTTTCACGTCGAAGTCGTCATGGGAGACCGCCTCCACGCCGGCGGGCAGCAGCACATACGGTTCCTTCAGGGGAACCCCGTTCACGCTCAACTGTCCGAGCGCGTTGCAGCAGGTGACCGTGTCGCCCGGCAGACCGATGAGCCGCTTGACCAGGTGCTGATCGCTATCGGTGGCGCTCAGACCGACGAAGTCGAGCACGTCGGTGACCGGGTTCGTCCGCTGGGGCGCCTGTGGCGGAAGCCACCCGCCCGGATCTTTGAACACCACCACGTCGCCGCGCTGCAGCGGGAAGACCTTGGGCTGTAGTTCGTTGACGATGATCCTGTCCTGGATCTGCAGCGTGTTCTCCATCGACCCCGATGGGATGTAGAACGACCGGGCCACATACGTCTTGATCAGAAAGGAGACGAGCACCGCAACGACGAAGATCACCAGAACGTCGCGCAGCAGCGTCTTCCAGGTGGCCTTCTTGGTCGCGCGGCGACGTCGGGGCGTGGCTGTTTCGGTCACAGGTGTTCACGGTACCGGGTGGATGCTGTGAACCGCATCCGACGCAGCGTCGGAGATTCCGCACATCCGAGCCCGAAACTCCGTTTCGACGGACGTTTCGACGGACATATCGACGGCGTGTCAGACGGATTCTCCCTTCGAAACCGGCCCGAACGGGTGACGCTCTTCGTCTTGTCTCGGACTGCGGGCGGTGAGACGATCGAAGCACGAGTCCGTCGGCGTTCGCCGGGGGACACGCGTGACCATGAACAGCCCGATTCAGCACGAAGGAGCGACGCCACGACGCGGAAGGCCGCGCCGCGTGCTCGACGTTTGCCTGGCCGTCGGACTGATGGCCGGACTCTCGCTCGGCGCGCAGTCGGCTGCGTTCGCCGAGAACTGCTCGGGCGGCGATTCGGGATGCGCGCAGCAGACACCCGAGCCCGATCCGACTCGCACGCTGACGCCGAATCCGACTCCGACTCCGACAGTGTCGCCGTCGCCCTCGCCGTCGCCCTCGTCCGATCCGGATCGGGACGGGGACTCGGATGCGAAGCACACGTTCACGTCGAAGCCCACGCCACCCTCGACCCCCGCGACGCCACCCACGACGCCACCCCCGACCGCGACTCCGACCGTAACGCCCACGCCGATCACGCCGACCCCGACGACCCCGACCCCGACTCCGACTCCCACCTCGACCCCCACGCCAACCCCCACCGCGTCCGCTCCGGCGTCCCCTGCGCCGACCGACCAGATCCCTCTCGCGGCCGACCCGGTCCTTTCCACAGGGTCGACGCTCGATCCGGCCGCCGCTCAGCAGGCCGCGCAGCTCGCCAGCGACCTCGCCGTCGCGCAGGAGGCACTGACCCAGGCGACCGACACGGAGCGGGGAACCCAGCGCGACAAGGATCAGGCCCAGTCGGCCGCCGACTTGTTGGCCAACGAGGCCAAGGCCGCCCACAAGCAGGCTGCGGCATCCGCGGCGTTTGCGACGGCGCTGCTGCGTGTGCAGGGAACGCGCTCGCTGACTTCCGATCCGGTCGCCACGGCACTCTCCACGCCGGGTAACCTGCTGCAGAAGCTCGGTGCGGTCGATCGTTTCAACCGGGCGACCGCATCCCTCGCCGCTGCGATGAAGGAGGCCGCGGCCGACGCCGCTCGCGCCCGCAAACTCGATGGCGAGGCGGGTGCCGCCGGAAGCACGGCCGACGGCATCGATCTCGCCGGCAGCGAGGCCGCCGTCACCGCGGCGCAGGCACAGGTGGACACCGCGACCGTTGCGCTGAACAGTGTGCCAACGCTGCAGGCGGCGGGAGCCGGCTTCCGGTCACTGCTGAGCACTCCGTCCACCGCGTCCGGATGGGCGCTGCCGGTCCTTGGTCCGCTCACCGACGTGTTCGGTCCGCGCCCGTCGCGGCCGGCCGGCACTGCGCTGTTCCATCCCGGCGACGACCTCGGTGCGAACTGTGGCGCCACGATCGTCGCTGCTGCGGCCGGCACCGTGGTGCAGGCCGGCTGGAACGGTGGATACGGCAACTTCGTCCTCATCGACCACGGGGGCGGCGTACAGACCGCTTACGGTCACATCGTTGACGGCGGCATCGCCGTGACGGTGGGCCAGAATGTCGCGGCCGGCGAGCCGATCGCCAAAGTCGGCACCACCGGACTCTCGACCGGCTGCCACCTGCACTTCGAGGTGCGCGTCGGCGGTGTGCAGATCGACCCACTGCCGTTCATGGCCGCCCGCGGCGTGACCCTCGGCGTGCACTGACTCCGGTCGCCCGCTTTCCCTCCGAGAGGCCTGGCAGCCTCTGGGACTTTCGTGGTCCGTGGGCGTAGGTTGCCACTATGACCGAACTCACCGAGCTCGTGGGGTCATGGATGCGGCTCCAGCGCTGGTACTCGACGAAGAATGTCGAGCCCCGCTTGCGTCTGCTCGCCTCGTTCGAGGCCGAACCCGCCCCCGACGGCGCCCGGATCGTCACGCACTTCTTCGCGGACGACGCGCCCCGTCTGCCGCGTGTCTACCAGGTTCCGATCGTGGCCAGGACGGCTCGCGACGGTGATCCTGCCGCCTACATCGGCGACGCGGGCGGCCGCCACCTCTACGATGGTCCGGCCGACGAGGCCTACGTCACGACACTGGTCCAACTCATCGCCGGAACCGGTCACACGGAGGGCCGTGACGCCTCCGCCCGGGGACACCGCCTCGGCGATCCGATGACCGTGCGCTCCTCGCGCAAACTCACCGGCGAACAGTCGAACACCTCGATCGTCGGCGAGTTGGCGGACGGCGGGCTCGCTCTGATCAAAGTGTTCCGTGTCGTGCACGACGGCGCCAACCCCGACGTCTCCACGCTCGCCGCTCTCACCGAGGGCGGATCGCAGCGTACTCCCGCGTTGCACGGGTGGATCTCGGGGAGCTGGCCGCGCGCGGACGGCCTGAGTCGCGCATCCGGCGAACTGGCGCTCATGCAGGACTTTCTGATCGGCGCCGAAGACGGGTGGGAACTGGCCGTCAGCGCTGCCGAGCGCGGGGAGGACTTCGCCGAACGCGCCTTCGCGCTGGGGGCCGGAACGGCCGAGCTGCATGCGCAGCTCGCCGCCGCTCTGCCCACCAAACCGGCCACCCGCGACGATGTGGCGCTTGCGCTCGACGCGATGTTCCAACGGCTGACCATCGCGAGCACCGAGGTGCCTGTGATCGCGGCATCCCGGGCGGGGATCGCAGCTGTGTATACGGCGGGGGCAGAGGCACCCCATCCGCCCCTGCAGCGCATCCACGGAGACCTGCACCTCGGCCAGGTGCTGTATTCGGCCGAACGCGGCTGGCAGTTCATCGACTTCGAGGGGGAACCGTTGCGCCCGCTTGCCGAGCGCGCTCTGCTCGATGCACCGCTACGCGATGTGGCGGGGATGCTCCGCTCGTTCGACTACGTCACAGGCTCGCTCGCCAGACGAGACCCTCCGGTTGATGCGGCGGCCTGGTCCGCTCGTGCTCGGCAGGCCTACCTCGACGGTTACGCCGAGGTGGCGGGTCCGGTCGTCGCGGACTTCGCCGCGCTGCTCGACGCGTTCGAACTCGACAAGGCGGTCTACGAGGTCACTTATGAGTCCCGGCACCGTCCCGCCTGGCTGCCGATCCCGCTCGCCGCGGTCGACCGCCTCCTTACTGCCCGAGTCTCCTGACGCCGCCAGACTCCTCCTCGGACAGGGCACCCATTCGGTTCTTCTTGCGCACCAGCGGGAACGAGATGCTCGCCACGGCTCCCAACCAGGCTGTGGCCATGATCGCCGAGCTGAAGTCCTCGCCGTAGTCGAGAAAGCTCATGCCGTTGAAGAACGCGCCGAACGCGAAGAAGGCGGCGAGACCGAGCGGCCAGCGCCAGCCCCGCGCGCGGAGCACCAGGGCGTATACGAAGAGCGCCGTCGTCCCGATGAAGAGCACGGCGCCCGTCAGGGCATGGATGAACAGGGGCACCCCGCCACCGAACGACAGCGCCCACAACAGGCTGGCCCACGACCGGGAGAAGTATTCGTCGCCGGTCCTGCCGGGGTGCGCATCCGGGAGCTTGACGAAGAGGTTGAGCAGCATCCCCAGCAGGAACTGCAGTGCGAAGACCCAGAGCAGCACGATGGCCCGGACGCGCAGCGGTTGATCGGTCATACGCACGGCTTACACCCGCGCCGCGCGACCCTGCAAGTCGCAGCCGCCGAGCACATACTGCTCGGGGCGATGATCGGTCAGAGCGCGGCGGCCGCCCGCTCCACCTCGGCGAGCGACGGCACCGTCGCGACCGTCGGCTTGTACTCCATCCCGAAGGCCCCGCGGTAGCCGAGCGCGCGAAGCTCTTCGAACCGCGCCCGCCAGTCGACGGTCCCGGTGCCCGGCTCGTGGCGTCCCGGCAGGTCGGCGACCTGCACGTGGCCGACGAGGGCGATGTCGTCCCCGACCGCTTCGGTGAGGTTCTCGCCCATCATGAGCGCGTGATAAGCATCCAGCAGCAAAGCCAATCGCGGCGAGCCGACCTCTCGGACGATGTCGAGGCCCTGGCGTGTTCCCGAAACGAAGGCGCCGGGATGGTCGACTCGCGTGTTGAGGGGTTCGAGCAGCAGGGTGACGTCGCTGCCGTCGAGGAGCTCCGCGGCGCGCGACAGCACGGACACGACGGCCTCATGTTGCGCGGCATGGGACACGCCTTCCTGCTCCTCTCCGGAGACGACGACGAGGTTCGGCGACCCGAGCCGTTCGGCGACGATGAGCGATTCGCGCACGCCGGCAAGGTACTCTTCGTGCGTGGCCGGGTCGGTGAGCGCAAGTTGCGGGTCGACGATGAGCGACAGGAGGCGAACACCTGTTACGGTCAGCGCTTTCTCGATCGCGTCGAGATCCTTGTCGCGCCAGCCCCAGATCTCCACGGCGTCGAGGCCGTGGTCCGCGGCGGCGTGGATGCGCGCAGCAGTGTCGTCGCCGGCCTCCGTGAACAGCCATTCCAGATTGGCCGAGATCGTCGCCATCGGTGCCCCTTTCGCTTCGTCATGAGCATCCGCTCGTGTGACGAGGCTAACGGCCCAGGAAGCGCGGCGCCCGCTTCTGCTGGAAGGCGAGGAACCCTTCGGCGTAGTCGGCGGTGGTACGCAGGGCGGCCTGGGCGGCGTTCTCCGCGGCGACCGAATCCCACAGGGTGAGCTGGTCGTCGCGAAGTGAGCGCACGATGGCCTTCGAGGCGAGAAACGCAGCGGTGGCACCGGATGCGGCCGTTACGGCAGCCGCATCCACCGCGCCCTGCACGTCGTCGGCGGGCAGCACGCGGCTGAACAACCCCGACTCGACCGCCTCCGTTCCCGTCATCAACCGCCCGGTGTAGATCAGGTCGAGAGTCTTGTGCGCGCCGAGCCTGGAGACGAACAGCGAGTGTCCGCCGGAGTCGAGAATGGCCCCGAGCGCGGCGAACGGCGAGCCGATCTTCGCCGTGTCGGCCACGTAGACCACATCCGTCGCAAGCAGGAGTCCCAGCCCGATGCCGAGACAGGCGCCTTGCGCGGCCGCGAAGGTCGGTGCGGGAAACGCGCTGATCCGTTTGAGCAGCGGTGTGACGAGCCCGTCGAGAAAGCCGGCGACGTCGTCGGTTGCCGGATCGACCCCGGCGATGTCGCGCCCCGCGCAGAACGCCCGGCCCTCGCCGCGCAGTATGAGCGCGCGAACGCCTTCCGCCTCGGCCGTCGCGTACGCGGCGTCGAGGTCGCGCAGCGCGGCCTCGTCGAGCGCGTTGAGCTTGGCGGGTGCGTTCAGGGTGATCCGCGCGATGCCGTCGGCGATGGCCACATCGATCATGCTCATCGGGTTCTCCAAGGGGACTCCTCAAACGTCATAGTCGACGACCACCCGGTCGGTCAGCGGATGAGACTGACAGGTGAGCACGTAGCCCGCCTCCAGTTCTTCGGGCTCGAGCGCGTAGTTCTCCGTCATCCGCACATCCCCGGCGACGAGGCGGGCACGGCAGGTTCCGCACACGCCGCCCGCGCACGCGAACGGCACGTCGGGCCGCACGCGCAGCGCCGCGTTGAGGACCGACTCGTTCGCGTCGACCGGCGTCGTCACGGTCGAACTCTGGCCGTCGAGCGAGAACTCGATCTCGAAGGTCTTGTCACCTTCGCGCGCGATCACGGGGTGTCCGCGGTCGCCGGTGACCTCGCCGGGCTCCCCGGTGGTGAACAGTTCGAAGTGGATGCGCGACCGCGGCACCTCGAGCGACTCCAGCACATCGCGGCACAGCTGCACGAGCTCGAACGGTCCGCAGAGGAACCACTCATCGACCGTGACCGGCGGAATGAGCACGTCGAGCATCCGCCGCAGCCGCTCCTCGTCGATGCGGCCGGAGAGCAGTGGCGCCGAACGCTGTTCGCGCGAGAGCACGTGATGCAGCGCGAGCCGTGCTGGATACCGGTCTTTCAGGTCGGACAGTTCGTCGAGGAACATCACGTCGATCGCCGTGCGGTTGGTGTACACGAGCGTGAACCCGCTGGTGTCCGATGCGGCGAGGATGCTGTGCGCGAGCGCCATCAGCGGGGTGATGCCCGACCCGGCCGCGATGCCGACGACGTGCCGGCCGTCCAGCGCGCTGAGGTCGACGGTGAAGGTGCCTTGCGGGCTCATCACGTCGATCCGGTCGCCCACAGCGAGCTCGCTCGTGGCCCAGGTCGAGAACGCGCCGCCGAGATCGCGCTTGATCGCGACGCTGATGCTTCCGGCCCGCTCGGCCGAGGGGGGCTGGGGCGGCCGGCAGATCGAGTAGCTGCGCCGCAGCTCGTGACCGCCGACCCTGGCACGGAGGGCCACGTGCTGCCCGGGCAGGTAGTCGTATTCACCGCGCAATTCGTCGGGAACCGCGAACGTCACCTCGACGCTGGCCGCGGTGAGTGGTCGCACTTCGGCGACCGCGAGCGAATGGAATCGCGCCCGAGGCATCAGAACGGCTTGAGGTAGTCGAACGGCTCACCGCAGGCGCGGCACTCGTAGAGCGCCTTGCACGCGGTCGAGCCGAAGTGGGAGATCTCGTGCGTGTCGAGCGATCGGCAGTGCGGACACTTCACGGCGAGCTTCAGGGTGACGCGCCCGCCCGCCGGCACGGCCGCCTGACCACTGGGCGGCGCGATGCCGAAGTTCTCCAGGGCGCGCTTTCCGGAGTCGCTGATCCAGTCGGTCGTCCAGGCCGGCGTGAGGGTCAGTCGCACCGTCACGGGCCCGAATCCGGCGGCGGCGAGGGCCCGCACCACATCCTCGCGGATCGCGTCCATGGCGGGGCAGCCGCTGTAGGTCGGGGTGACGACCACCTCGACGCCGTCGTCGGTGACAGTGACCTCGCGCAGGATGCCGAGGTCGTCGATGGTCAGCACCGGCACCTCCGGATCGTGTACGGCGGCTGCGGCGTCCCACGCGCGCGTCGCCTCGGCAAAATGATTCGCGGTCACCAGGTGGCCCCCGGATGCTGTCGTGCGAGCACCTGCAACTCTGCGAGCAGCGGGCCGAGATATTCGGAGTGCCGTCCGCGGCGTCCGCCGCCGGCATCCACGAAGGTCGCCGGCAGGGTCAGCTCGGCCTCCCGCAGTATCGGCTCGATCCCGGCGTCGAAAGACTCACGCAGGCTCGAGGGCCGCGGCGCGATCCCCTCCAGCCGGTCGTTCAGCGGCTCGTCCTCGAACAGCTCCGAAACCGTGGGCCAGAGGTCTGCGAGGGCGGTGATCAGTCGGCGGCGGGACTCGTCGGTGCCGAGCGCGAGGCGCAGCATCCACTGGTCGGCGTGATCGCGGTGATAGTCGACCTCTTTCACGGCTTTGCCCGCGATGGCGGCGAGCACAGGGTCTTCGGATGCACGGAGCCGACTGTACAGCTCGAACAGGTAGTGGGAGGCAGCGAACTGCCGCACGATCGTGTGTGCGAAGTCTCCGTTCGGCTGTTCCACGAGGTGGACGCTGCGGAACTCGTGCTCGTCGCGCCAGTATGCGAGATCGTCTTCGGTGCGCCCGGATGCGCTGCCCGCGTAGCGGAGCAGGGAGCGCGCGTGCCCGAGAAGGTCGAGGGCGATGTTCGCCAGGGCCACATCCTCCTCGAGTTCGGGAGCGCGGGAGATCCACTGCCCGAGCCGCTGCGCGAGGATCAGTGAGTCGTCGCCGATCCAGAGCGCATACTCGGCGACGTCGTCGCCCGCCTTCTCGTCACTTGTCACGAACTCGTCGGCGAGCGTCACCGCGCTCAGTTCGACATGGCCGTGCATGTCTTCGTCACTCACAGGTGCTTCACCCCCTCGCTCGCCGTGTAGTACGTGGCGTGCCGGTAGTTCTTGCCGGCGGGCGATTCGAAGAACGCGCCCTTCGCATCCGGATCGCTCGCGGTGATGGCGTCGGAGGGAACCACCCAGATCGACACGCCCTCGCTGCGGCGGGTGTAGAGGTCTCGGGCGTTGCGCACCGCCATGGTCTCGTCGGGCGCGTGCAGCGATCCGACGTGCACGTGGCTGAGCCCGCGGCTCGACCGTACGAACACTTCCCAGAGCGGCCAGGTCTCGGGATGCGCGGCATCGGGGGTTCCGGGAGCGGACATCACGCTGCCGCCTTAGCCGCCGCCTGTTTCGCAGCGTAGGCAGCGGCGGCCTCACGCACCCAGCGGCCCTCCTCGTGAGCCTCGCGACGCCGCTGCATCCGTTGCACGTTGCAGGGTCCGCG
>DASYGJ010000367.1:0-11090 GCA_035999915.1 Leifsonia sp. | reverse complement strand
CGTGGAACTTCGCAACCAGCAGGGAGAAGGTGGGGGTCACATGTCTCTTCTCGCAGTCCGCACAGCAGCCATCGCCATCGTCAGCTCTCTCGCGATGAGCCTCAACCTCATCGCCCCCGCACAAGCCGAAACGCCGCGCGGCGCCGCCGACCGGTCGAAGGAAAAGGCTCCGGATGCGCATGGCGGCATCCGCAGTGCCTTCGGCTCCCCGGCAGGTGCCTCCGCGGCCGACACCGCGGTGGCCGGTGCGCCCGCCAAGTACATCGTGCAGTCCGGCGACACCGTGTCGGGCATCGCCACCCGCTTCGGTCTCTCGACGGCGAGCGTGCTCGCGCTCAACGGGCTGAGCTGGAAGAGCCTCATCTTTCCCGGGCAAGTCCTGGCCCTCGCCGGCGCTCCGGCACAGGCAGCCCCTGCCCCGCGCATCCAGCCCGCTACCCCGGTTGCCGCCGCCAGCAAATACAAAGTGGTCACGGGCGACACGATCAGTGGAATCGCGGCGCGCTTCGGCATCACCACCAAGGCCGTGCTCAGCGCCAACGGGCTGGGCAGTTCGAGCCTGATCTTCCCCGGGCAGCTCGTCACGATCCCCGGACTGGCCACCGCCTCCCTCGACACACCGGTCGCGCCGGTCGCGCCAGCGGCTCCGGCCACTCCCTCAGCCGCCCCTGCCCCGGTGTCTCCCGCGCCTCTTCCCGTTCCCGTGGGCGCGACGCCCGTGGTCCTCACCGCCGAAATGCGTGCGAACGCCACGATCATCGTTCGGGTCGGGCACCAAGAGGGCGTGAGCGACTACGGCATCGTGATCGCGCTTGCCGCGGCGGCTCAGGAGTCCGGGCTCCGCAACGTTCGCTACGGCGACCGCGACTCCCTCGGCCTTTTTCAGCAGCGACCGAGTACGGGTTGGGGGTCGCCCGCTCAAGTGCTCGATCCCGCGTATTCGTCGCGAGCGTTCTTCGGCGGTGCCGCGAACCCGAACGCCGGACGCACGCGCGGCCTGCTCGACATCCACGGCTGGCAGTCGATGACGGTCACGCAGGCCGCACAGGCCGTACAGATCTCCGCGTACCCCGACGCGTACGCGAAGTGGGAAGTGTCCGCACGCAGCTGGCTCTCCCAGCTCGGCTGAAGCCGCGCAACCATGGTCACAAGCGCATCACGTCGGCGGCCTTCACGGTGTTTTGCAGGGTTCAGACCGGCCCGGTTGCCTAAACTCGACACGTGACCACGAGCCAAACCGACCCCCTGATCGGACGTCTGATCGACGGCCGCTATCAGGTGCGCTCGCGGATCGCCCGCGGCGGCATGGCGACGGTCTACCTGGCCACCGACCTTCGCCTCGAACGCCGGGTCGCGATCAAGGTGATGCACGGCCACCTCGCCGACGACAGCACGTTCAAGAGCCGCTTCGTGCAGGAGGCCCGCTCCGCAGCGCGACTCGCGCATCCCAACGTGGTCAACGTCTTCGACCAGGGCCAAGACTCCGACATGGCCTATCTGGTCATGGAGTATCTGCCCGGCATCACACTGCGCGACCTGCTCAAGGACTACGGCAAACTCACCCCCGAGCAGACCATCGACATCATGGAGGCCGTTCTGAGCGGTCTCGCCGCCGCTCACAAGGCGGGCATCGTGCACCGCGACCTGAAGCCCGAGAACGTGCTTCTCGCTGACGACGGACGCATCAAGATCGGCGACTTCGGCCTCGCTCGGGCGGCGAGTGCCAACACCGCGACGGGACAGGCGCTCCTCGGAACGATCGCCTACCTCTCCCCCGAACTCGTCACGCGTGGAGTGGCGGATGCGCGGAGCGATATCTACGCACTCGGCATCATGATGTACGAGATGCTTACCGGTGAGCAGCCGTTCAAAGGCGAGCAGCCGATGCAGATCGCGTACCAGCACGCCAACGACGCGGTACCGACGCCGAGCAGCAAGAACCCGTCCGTGCCCCCGGAACTCGACGACCTCGTGCTCTGGGCGACTGCAAAGGACCCGGACAATCGTCCGCACGACGCTCGCGAGATGCTCGACCGATTGATCGAGGCGGAAAAGTCCATTCGTGGCGATGCCGGGGCTCCGCAGCAGACGATGGTGATGCCACCGGCATTCGGGCCCGGGATCGACGAGAGCGACACCCAGATCATCAACCCGGCCATCCGGCAGCAGGTGGCGGCGAGCGCGCCCGACACGGTTCAGACGCTCACTCTGGCGGCCAAACGACGCCGCGGGAAAGGCTGGTGGCTGTTCGCCCTGGTCATCCTGCTCGCCGCCCTCGCCGGGGGCACCGGCTGGTACTTCGGGTCCGGTCCGGGCTCGACCGTGTCGATCCCCAACGTGGCCGGGAAGTCGCCGGCCGACGCGGCGGCCACCCTGAAACAGCTCGGCTTTCAGACGAAGAACGGCCAGGAGTACAGCACGACGATCGCCACCGGGCTCGTGGCGGGTACGGTTCCGGGATTCGGAACATCCGCCAACCGAGGAAGCATTGTCACGGTCAACGTCTCGCAGGGGCCGAAGCCCATCACGTTGCCGGCCTTGGCCGGTCAGAACGTCAACGACGCGAAGAAGGCGATCACCGGCAACGGCGCGGTCGTCGGCGACGTCAACCAGCAGTTCGATCCCAAAGTGGCGAAAGATGTGGTGATCTCGGCCGCGAACGCGGCCGGCGCCGACCTCTCCGCTGGTGGGGGTTCGTTCGAAGGCACGAAGATCAACCTGGTCGTCTCGCTCGGTGCCGTGCCCGATGTCGCGGGAAAGTCCGTCGCCGACGCCCAGGCCGCGCTGACCGCGGTCGGCCTGCTCACGGCGCCCGGTCCGGAGAGCTACAGCGATACGGTCGACAAGGGGCTCGTCATCTCTGCTCAGACTCAGAAGGACGGCCCGGTCAAGAAGGGCGACACCCTCCTTCTGGAAACCTCGAAGGGGCCTGCGCCGGTCGCGGTTCCCGACGTCGTCGGAAAGACCTGGGATGTCGCCAAGAAAGCCCTCCTCGACGCCGGCTTCAGCCTCTCGTACAGTCCTGTCGCCGATCTCGCTCCTTCCGCCGTCGTGGTGTCGAAAGTGACCCCGGGTGCAGGAACCGAACAGCCGAAGGGCTCCAAGATCACGGTCAACTTCGCCGGGTTCTAGCTGCCACGAGCTGGCAGGGCAGGAAGAAGTACGGGACACGCCGCCGATCCTTCCGTAACGACGGAAGAACGGCCCGCTCAGGGACCGTTCTTCCGTCGTTACGTGATGCGGTGGCAGGTCAGCGGGCGGCCAGCTCCTCGGCCACCAGGAAAGCCAGCTCGAGCGACTGCATGTGGTTGAGGCGTGGATCACACAGCGACTCGTAGCGGGTCGCCAAGGTCGCCTCATCGATGTGCTCGGATCCGCCCAGGCACTCCGTGACGTCGTCGCCTGTGAGCTCCACGTGGATGCCGCCCGGGTGGGTTCCCGCAGCGCGATGCGCCTCGAAGAAGCCCTTGACCTCGTCGACCACGTCGTCGAAACGACGGGTCTTGTAACCGGTCGGCGTCGTCAGCCCGTTGCCGTGCATCGGATCGGTGACCCACAGCGGGCGAGCATCGCTCGCCTTGATCGCCTCCAGTAGCGGCGGAAGCGCATCCCGGATCTTGCCCGCGCCCATGCGAGTGATGAACGTGATCCGGCCCGGCTCGCGGTCCGGGTCGAGTTTGTCGATCAGCCGCAGCATCGTCTCGGGGGTCGTGCCGGGACCGAGCTTGACGCCGATCGGGTTGCGCACCCGGGAGAGGAAGTCGACGTGCGCGCCATCGAGATCGCGCGTGCGCTCGCCGATCCAGACGAAGTGAGCGGACGTGTTGTATGGCGTGCCCGTGCGGGAGTCGATGCGCGTCATGGGCCGCTCGTAGTCCATGAGCAGGCCCTCGTGACTGGAGTAGAACTCAACGCGCTTCAGCTCGTCGAAGTCGGCTCCCGCCGCCTCCATGAACTTGATCGCGCGGTCGATCTCGCGAGCCAGTCCCTCGTATCGCTGATTGGCTGGATTGGCGGCGAATCCCCGGTTCCAGCTGTGCACCTGCCGCAGGTCGGCGAAACCACCCTGGGTGAACGCGCGGATGAGGTTCAGCGTGGAAGCGGCGGTGTGGTACCCCTGTACGAGCCGGCGGGGGTCGGCCTGCCGTGACTCGGGCGTGAAGTCGTAACCGTTGACGATGTCGCCCCGGTACGCGGGCAGCGTGACATCACCGCGGGTCTCCGTGTCGCTCGAGCGCGGCTTGGCGAACTGCCCGGCCATTCGGCCCATCTTGATGACGGGCATCGACGCGCCGTAGGTGAGCACGATCGCCATCTGCAAAACGGTCTTGACGCGGTTGCGGATCTGGTCGGCCGTCGCTCCGGCGAAGGTCTCGGCGCAGTCGCCGCCCTGAAGCAGAAAACTCTTGCCTTCTGCCGCAGAGGCGAGGCGGGTGCGCAGCTGGTCGACCTCACCCGCGAAGACGAGCGGCGGCAGCGTCGCGATCTCGGCAGACGCGGCCGCTGCGGCCTCGGCGTCCGGCCACCTCGGCTGCTGCTTCACCTCGAGCTTGCGCCAATAGTCCAGGCCTGCAATCACAGATTCGTCAGCCTTCACGACGGGATCGGTGGTGTCTAGCACAGGACGTCCGCTCAGTTCAGGGCGCATCGATCCTCTCGAGCGCCGGTGGATGTCCGGCGAGGGACGATGCCGCTAGCCGGATATCTGAGCCTACCGTGAAAGCGAAGCCCGCTTCTCTTTGACGCTGCTGGCGTAGACGTCGTCGTACTCCTGCTCGCTCAGCGCGTGCAGCGAGTACATGATCTCGTCGGTCACCGAGCGGAGGATGAAGCGGTCGCCCTCCATCCCCTGGAATCGGGAGAAGTCGAGCGGCTCTCCGATGACGATGCCGATGCGGCCGACCTTCGGGACGCGCGTGCCGATCGGCATGATCTTCTCGGTGTCCACCATCGCGACCGGCACGACGGGCACCTGACCTTCAAGGATCATCCGCGCCACGCCGGTACGACCGCGGTAGAGCTTGCCGTCGGGACTGCGCGTGCCCTCGGGGTAGATGCCGAGGATCTCGCCGCGTGCCAGCACGGCGAGTCCGGTGTTGAGCGAATCTTCGGACGCCTTGCCGCCGGAACGGTCGATCGGGATCTGACCGGTGGCGATCATGAATGATTTGGTGGCCCAGCCTTTGAAGCCTTTACGGGTGAAATAGTCGCTCTTGGCCAGAAAGGACACATGGCGATCGACCACCAACGGCAGAAAGACCGAGTCGATGAACGACAGGTGATTGCTGGCGAGGATGACCCCACCCGAGGCGGGAACGTTCTTCAGCCCGATGACCCACGGCCGGAAGACACCCTTCAGCAGCGGACCCGCGATCAGGTGCTTCATCAGCCAGTAGAACACCGGCTCAGCCTAACGCTCCATGGCATGCAGGCGGGCGAGATCCGCCGCGCCGACCGCGCCGGCATCGTTCACGAGCTCCGCGATCTTGAACTCGGGCTCCGGGTGGAAGCCCCGTGCGGGGACATTCTCGAGATAGGCCAGCCGGATCGGCTCCAGCAGCAGCTCACCGGCCTGCGCGACGCCACCGCCGAAGACGAACACCTGCGGGTCGAGCACAGCGCCCAGCGAAGCGCACGCCTGGCCGAGCCAGTCGCCGAGCTGCCGGAGGGCCGCCAGAGCGCCCGCATCCCCGGAGACGATGAGGTCGCTGATGTCGGTTCCGCTCAGCGTTCCCGTTCGGGCGCGCACGTCGGCGAGTCTCTGGCCGATCCCGCCCGCGTCGGCGAGCTCGTTGGCCATCCGCTGCAGCGCCCGGCCCGAACCGTACTGCTCGATGCAGCCGTGAGCGCCGCATCCGCACGGCAGACCGCCGGGAACGACGCGCATGTGCCCGACCTCCGCACCCGCGCCGAACCCGCCGCGGAAGAGTCGGTCGTTGCTGACGATGGCGCCGCCGACTCCGGTGCCGATGGTGAGGATGACCATGTCGCTCACGAGGCGGCCGGCGCCGAACCGGAACTCCGCCCAGCCGGCGGCGTTCGCGTCGTTCTCGATGACGATCGGAAGCGTGACCCGCTTCTCGAGCTTCTCGCGGAGCGGTTCGTGGCGCCAGTTGATGTTCGGCGAGTAGTAGACGGTCGACTGTGCGGCGTCGAAGAACCCTGCGGCGGCGACACCCGCGCCGGCGATCTCCTCGGGCCCGTCGGCAAGTCGCTCGATCATCGCGACCACGGCGTTCTCGATCTCGATCGGCTCCGCGGCCTCCGTGGGAACTCGATCTTCGCGCACGATCGTGCCGAACTCATCGACGACCGCCCCCGCGATCTTGGTTCCGCCGATGTCGATACCGATCGCGTGCACAGGCACAGCCTTTCTCAAGAAGTCGGTGGGCGGTGCGGGCTGACGGCCGCGGCCAGATCACTCTCATCCGCACCATCTAGAGTGTAGTTAACCCGTTTGGCCAAGGCCATTCTGGTCGCTAGACCGTCCGTCCGACCGGTACCGAGGGAGTTACCGTGAAACAGTTCGACACCCCAGCACTCGTGGCCGCAGACCCCACGGCCAACGCCACCGACCTCCTGGTCGCTCGTGTCGCCGCAACGCCGGATGCGCCCCTGTTCTCCATCCCCAAGGGCGATGGCTGGGAAGACGTGACGAGCGCGGAGTTCCTGCGTCAGGTCGTCGCCCTTTCGAAGGGGCTCGTCGCCAGCGGCATCCAGCCGGGCAACAAGATCGGCCTGATGTGCAAGACCCGCTATGAATGGACGCTGATCGACTTCGCCACCTGGTTCGCCGGCGCGGTTCTCGTTCCGATCTCCGAGACGTCCTCCCCGCACCAGGTGCAGTGGAACATGAGCGACTCGGGCGCCATCGCGATCATCCTCGAGACTGCAGAGATGTTCTCGCGGTTCGACGAAGTGCACGCCGACCTCCCCGACATCGGTCACGTCTGGCGGATCGACCTCGGCGACCTCGGCAAGCTCGTAGCGGCCGGCGTCGGCGTGCCCGACGACGAGATCGAGCGGCGCCGCACCCTCGCGAACGCCGACGACATCGGCACCCTGATCTACACCTCCGGGTCCACCGGCCGGCCCAAGGGATGCGTGCTCACCCACGCGAACTTCGTCGAACTCTCCCGCAACTCGGCCGAGGCGCTCAAAGAGGTCGTGCAGCAGCCGGGCGGAGCGTCCACTCTGCTGTTCATCACGACCGCTCACGTGTTCGCCCGGTTCATCGCGGTGCTCGCCGTGACGGGCGGCGTGAAGGTGGGTCACCAGGCCGACACCAAGCAGCTGCTTCCCGCCCTGGCGAGCTTCAAGCCGACCTTCCTGCTCGCGGTGCCGAGGGTGTTCGAGAAGGTCTACAACTCGGCCGAGCAGAAGGCCGAGGCCGGCGGCAAAGGCAAGATCTTCCGCCGGGCGGCCGAGGTCGCCGTCGAGCACTCGAAGGCCGTCGAAGCCGGGTCGGTGCCGTTCGGTCTCCGCCTGAAATTCGCGCTGTTCGACCGGCTCGTCTTCAGCAAGCTGCGGGCGGCGATGGGCGGCCGGGTCAAGTTCGCGGTTTCGGGATCCGCCCCGCTCGGCTCGCACCTCGGCCACTTCTTCCACAGCCTGGACATCAAGATCCTCGAGGGCTACGGCCTCACCGAGACGACAGCGCCGGCGACGGTGAACCTTCCCAGCCGGTTCAAGATCGGTACGGTCGGCCCGGCACTCCCGGGCGTGTCGATCCGTCTCGCGGACGACGATGAGATCGAAGTCAAAGGCATCAACGTCTTCAAGGAGTACTGGAAGAACCCGGAGGCTACCGCCGCCGCATTCGATGACGGCTGGTTCCGCACGGGCGACCTTGGCACGTTCGATTCCGACGGCTTCCTGAGCATCACGGGTCGTAAGAAGGAGATCATCGTGACGGCGGGAGGCAAGAACGTCTCCCCCGCGGCGCTCGAGGACCCCATCCGTGCGAACCCGCTCGTCAGTCAAGTGATCGTGGTCGGCGATCAGAAGCCTTTCATCGCAGCCCTCATCACACTCGACACCGAGATGTTGCCCACGTGGCTCGCCAACAACGGCGAGGACAAGAACCTGACGCTGGCGGAGGCCGCGACGAACCCGGCGGTCAACGCGGAGATCCAGCGTGCCATCGATCAGGCGAACGCCAATGTCTCCCGGGCCGAGTCGATCCGCAAGTTCGTCGTGCTCCCCACCGACCTCACCGAGGCGAGCGGCCACCTCACGCCGAAGCTCAGCATCAAGCGCAACGTGATCATGAAAGACTTCGCCGACGTCGTCGAAGGGATCTACAGCGGGGCGCCGGCCACACAGGGGATTTCACTCGCACACTGAGACGACCGCCGCATCCGGTCGCGCGTCAGACTTCGTCGCGCCAGGAGTGCTCGGGTTCGTAGCCGAGTACTCGGCGGGCTTTCGCGATCGACAGGAGAGAGTCGTTGACACCCAGTTCGCCCTTGATCGGCACACCAGGGAAGACCTCGGCGGCCAACTCGGCATTCGAACGTGTCATCACGGTGTCCGCCGCCGCGATGATGAAGCGGTCGAAGCCGGTCGTATCCCAGTCGAGGGCACGCTGGATCGCCTGGGCGCCGTCGCGGCCGTCGATGTAACCCCAGAGGTTCCACTTGCGTTTGAGCGCGTCGTCGTCGAACGACGGGAACTCCGCGTAATCCGAGGGGTCCATCACGTTCGAGAAGCGCAGCGCAACGATCTTGAGCGACGGATCCCAGCGCACGAACTCGATCGCCATCTGCTCCTCGAGGTGCTTGACCAGGGAGTACGTGCTCTCGGGCCGGGCGGGATACTCCTCGTCGACAGGAATGTAGGGCGGCGGAACGTCGAACGGAAGCCCGAGCACGGTCTCGCTCGACGCGTACACGATGTTCTTGATCCCCGCCCGGTGCGCCGCGTGGAACACGTTGTACGTCACCCGGATGTTGTTGTGGAACGTCGCGACATCACTGAGGATGCCCGGTGCCGGCACGGCCGCCAGGTGCACGATCGCGTCGAAGCCATCGTGCTGGTCTTGCACACCGAACAGCGCGTCGACGGTCTGCCCGAAGTCCGTCAGATCGACCCGCACGAAGCCAGGACCGCGCTCGCCCGTCGAATCGAGACTGATGACCTCGTTCCCCGCCTCCGCGAGTTCGCGCACGACCGTGCGCCCGAGCTTGCCTGATCCTCCGGTGACCGCGATTCGCATTCGGCCAGTCTAGTGAGCGACTGAGGCCCGCAGCTCAGAACCAGTCGCTTTCCCGAACCTGCTTCATCGCCTCTCGCCGGGTCTCCTTGTCCAGCCTGTCGAGGTAAAGCTTGCCGTCGAGATGGTCCGTCTCGTGCTGCAGCGCCTGCGCGAGCACTCCGGTTCCCGAAACCTCGATCTCATTCCCGTCGAGGTCCGTCCCCTTGGCGCGGGCGAACGGATACCGCGCCGTCTTGAACCAGAGCCCGGGAACCGAGAGGCAGCCCTCGTCGACCATTTCCGGCTCGCCCGACACCTCGACGAGCACAGGGTTGAGGAGGTATCCCACTTCACCGTCGACGTTATAGCTGAACGCGCGCAGGTTCACGCCGATCTGGGGCGCCGCCACTCCCGCACGCCCCGGAGGGAGAACGCTGTCGACCAGATCTTCGACGAGTCCGCGGACACCGTCGTCGATGTCGGAGATCGGGTCGGAGACGGTCTTGAGCACGGGGTCGCCGAACAGGCGGATCTGTCGTTCGGTCACAGGTCACTCCTCGAATGGTGCACGGACGGTGGGGGCGCTCAGCCCCGGACGGACGGCAGGCCTTCGACGACAAGCGCCGCAAGGGTTCGCGCCGACTGCTTGGTCAACGGCTTGAGGTCTTTGTACGAGACGACCGATCCGGCCGCGAGCTGCGGGTCGTATGGAATGCGCACGACCTCGCGCACGCGCGACCGGAAGTGTGACTCGATCTCATCGAGCTTCACCAGGTTCGTACCCTGGGTGGCCGTGTTCAGGGCCACGATCGCATTGCGCACCAGGTCGCCGTATCCGTTGGCCTCCAGCCAGGTGAGCGTCTCGGAGGCAAGACGTGCCTCGTCGACGCTTCCGCCGGAGACGATCACGACCGAATCCGCACGCTGCAGGGTGGCACGCATGACAGAGTGCACGATGCCTGTGCCGCAGTCGGTGAGAACGATGGAGTAGAACCGCGCGGTGAGATCGGCGACGACGTTGTAGTCGTTCTCGTCGAACGCTTCGGAGAGCAGCGGATCCGTGTCGGAAGCGAGGATGTCGAGACGGGTCTCGTCACGCGAGACCAGTGCGGAGAAATCGGTGAACCCGCCGATGGTCGGCGCCTTCTGCACGACATCCCGCACGGTCGCCCTGGTCTGTTTGGTGACGCGCTCGGCGAGCGTTCCGCGGTCGGGATTGGCGTCGATGGCCACAATGCGGTCTTCACGCGAATCGGCCAGCGCCATGCCGAGCAGCGTGGTCACGGTGGTCTTACCGACACCGCCCTTGCGAGTGAGAATCGGCACGAAACGCGTTCCACCCTCGAATTGCTTCTGGATGCGGTGGTCGAGTTCTTTGCGGGCGCGCACCTTGGCGGAGTCGCCCAGGTTCACCATGTGGAAAGTGATCGCGTGGATGAAACGCTGCCAACCGCCTTCGGGGCCGGGCCGCGTCTTGCGGTTGACCTCCAGGAGACGGTCGGCGGTGAGCATGGCCGCCGGTTCGGGCTGCTGCGAATGCTCTCCGCGCAGCCGGTCGCGGCGTGACTGGCTGAATGCATCAGTGCCGGGGAGCGGCGGGATGCCGTGCGGTTCGACGGGGCCCTGCGTGGCCGTCGGTCCCGTGGCCAGGCGCGAGGCCACGATTGCGACCGACATGGTCGTCGGCTCGGTCGGCGACGCCACGAAACCTGGGTTCACCGGAACGTCGTCGATGGCCACCGCCATCTCATCCTCCGGAGCTTCCGGCGCCGGTGCCGGCGGCAGGTCGACGACGATGCTGAGGTTCTCGGGAACCGAGATCGTCAGATCGTCGTCCCTCGTCGCGAGCTTGCCCGGCTCTCGCTCTTCGGGTTTGTCTGCCACGGGTCATGTC
>DASYGJ010000285.1:0-3616 GCA_035999915.1 Leifsonia sp. | reverse complement strand
AGGGCGACGATTCCGGCGGTCAGGTTGCGGTAGGCCACGTTTTCGTAGCCGGCGTCGCGGAGCCAGTCGGCGAGAACGGCCTGACTCGGCCACGCCTCGATCGAGTCCATGAGGTATTCGTAAGCCGCGGGGTTGGAACTTGCGAGTCGGGCGAGCACAGGCATCCCGTAGCGGAGATACGCGGAGTAACCGGTGCGGATAAGCGGAATGGGAGGTTGGGAGAATTCGCAGATCACCACGCGGCCGCCCGGCTTGGTCACGCGGAAGAACTCGGCGACAGCCTTCTTCGGGTCGACGATGTTGCGAAGTCCGAACGAGATGGTGACGGCGTCGAACTCGGCATCGCGGAAAGGCAGAGCCGTCGCGTCGGCCTGGACGAACTCGATGAACGGATTCGCGGCCTGGCGTACACGCCCCACTTCGATCATCCCGGCCGAAAAGTCGGCAGCGACGACACGGGCCCCGTTCTTGGCGAGGGAAGCGCTCGACGTTCCGGTGCCGGCGGCGACATCGAGAATGCGCTCGCCCGCACGCGGGTCGACGGCACGGGTCGTCGCCACACGCCAGAGCACCGCGTTGCCCATCGAGAGGACGTTGTTCGTGCGGTCGTAGTGGGTCGACACCTCGTCGAACATGGCAGCGACCTGCTCGGGCTGCTTGCGGAGGTCGGCCTTACTCACGTGCCTAGCTTAGGCGGCGGCCGCGCAACGCGCATTTTCCACCGAGCCGAACACCCGGCGCGTGCCCAGCCTGCGTGCATCCACCGCCCAGTATCGCGGGCGTAGGCTAATCCGGTGACAGCTACAGCGACCACGCCACGGGCGTCGAGCGCCACCGCGCTCTCGGTCGAGACCATCCCCCTCGACGACGTGCGCCAGCTCATTCCCTTCCTCGACCCGCGGCACCCACTGCTCTGGCTCCGAAAAGGGGAAGGTCTCGCCGGAATCGGCACAGCCCTGCGGCTCGAATTCACCGGGGCCGACCGGATGCGGTCCGCTGCCACGGCTTGGAGCGACGTCGTCAGCCGGTCGGCTGTGGTCGACCCGATCACGAAACCCGGAACCGGGCTGGTCGCCTTCGGAACCTTCACCTTCGCCGACGACTCCGCACTGCCCAGCGTTCTCATCGTCCCTGAGGTCGTGATCGGCCGGCGCGAAGGACGCAGCTGGATCACGCACATCCGCGCCATCGAACGTGACGTGGAAGAAGGCGGCCCGGAGGCCAAGACGCCGCGACGCGAGAATCCCCAGCCGACACCGTTCGGCGACGAATACCGACTCTCGCTGCTCGCGGGCTCCCTCAAGAAGGACGGTTACAAGGCCATTGTCGCCGAAGCGGTCGAGCGCATCCGCGAACACGACCTCGGCAAGGTGGTGCTCGCGCGCGACCTCGTCGGACACCTGCCGCACGAATCCGACCTGCGCCGCGCGCTCGTCGAGCTCGCACTCGGGTACCCCGAATGCTGGACGTTCGCGGTCGACGGCCTCGTCGGATCCTCGCCCGAGACGCTCGTGCGCGTCGACCACGGCGCCGTGAGCGCTCGCGTACTGGCCGGCACGATCTCGCGCGGATCCGACGCAGCCGCCGACCACGACGCAGCCGTCTCGCTCGCCACCAGCACGAAAGACCAGGACGAGCACCGCTACGCGGTTGAGAGCGTGATCGACGCCCTCGCGCCCCACAGTGCGGGACTCGCCGCCAGCGACATCCCGTTCACCCTCAAACTGCCCAACCTCTGGCATTTGGCCACGGATGTCGCGGGAACGTTGAGTGACGGGTCCACCTCCCTCGACCTCCTCGACGCCCTGCACCCGACCGCAGCGGTGGCCGGCTCTCCGACAGCCGAAGCTGTGGCGCTCATCCGGGAACTCGAACCATTCGACCGCGGGCGCTATGCCGGACCGGTCGGCTGGGTGGACGCAGACGGCGACGGCGAATGGGCGATCGCGCTGCGCTGCGCGCAGGTGGCCGAGACGGGCGACCTGACCGCGTATGCCGGCTGCGGCATAGTGGCCGACTCCGACCCGGAGCGCGAACTCGCCGAGACAATGATGAAGTTCCGCCCGATCGTCGAAGCCTTCGGCTGACGCCAGCGCGAGCGGTGGCAGAGCTACGACGCCGCCAGTCTCGCCTTTTCGGTCTCGACGTCGTAATCTGCCTCCGGCCAACCGAGGTCGAGACTCTCCAGCGCCCTCACCAACAGATGCTGCACGGCAAGCCGCGCGTACCATTTGCGGTCGGCGGGCACGACAAACCAGGGCGCGTACTCGGTCGACGTGCGATCGAACACGACCTGGTACGCCTCCTGGTACTCGTCCCAGCGGAGCCGCTCGTCCACGTCGGCGGGGTTGTACTTCCAGCGCTTGTCCGGCTGGTCGAGGCGGCGCGCGAGGCGTGACTTCTGTTCCTCTCGGCTGACGTTCAACATCACCTTGACGATCGTGGTGCCGCCGAAGGCGAGCCTTCTTTCGAAGGCGTTGATGGCGCCGTAGCGTCGCTCGATCTCTTCGTCGGAGGCGAGGCCACGCACGCGGCCGATCAGCACATCCTCGTAGTGGGATCGATCGAACACCGCGAGCTGACCCGCATCCGGAATCTCCTTCTCCACCCGCCAGAGAAAGTCGTGGGACAACTCCTCCTCCGTCGGCTTCTTGAAATCCTTATAGCGGACACCGGCGATGTTCACCGCGCCGACCACGTGGGTGACGATCCCTCCCTTGCCCGCCGTGTCCATCGCCTGGAGCACGAGCAGCACCCTGCGGCGATCGCCGACGGCAGCCGCCGCGTACAGGCGTTCCTGCAAGTCACCGAGGATGCCGGCCCCTTCGGCGAGCGCCTTGGCCCCCTGCGTTTTGTCATCGTCGAATCCGAACGTCGCGTCCGTCATCTGATCGGCGAGCACGAAACCTTCACCGACTCGCAACGATTCGTCGGGATCTGTCGTCCAGAAGCTTTCGCGGCCCATTGCTGTCTCCTCGTCGGCGAGTTGTGTTCATCGTACGACTCCGCCCACAGCGCTAGCCGACTCCCGACTGCAACTGGTCGAGCACCGGTTCGAACGCATCGGGTGGGTAATAGCGCACGGTCGTCTCGCCGTCGGGCAGCAGCAGCGGGCCGTATTCGGCCTCCGCCTGCGCGTCTTCGAACACGAGGTCGATCGTCTCGCGCCAACGCCCGTCGGGCATCCGCTGAACCGTCGCCTCCCAGATCACACCCGGGGTCTCCTTGGCCTGCAGCCGGAAGTGGATGCCGACCGCGCGCCGGCGCTTGAGCAGCGAGAGCAGGCCGCGATAGACCGCCATCCGCTCCACCGAAGTGAACCACGGCCGCAGGTTGCGCACGAGCACGTCCGCGTTCCACAGGATGGTCGTGGCGAAGCCCGCGCGCGACTGGTACACGTCCACGGCGATCACGTCGGGGATGCGGCGGAGCGTCTGCCGCAGCGTGCCGCGGGTGATTCCCTCTTGCACCGTGCTGTGCAGGTAGAACGGTACGGAAGGCTGCGCCACCGAGGTCTCGGTGCGCAGCGCCGCGTGGTCGACGAGCCGCTGGCCCGGGCCGAAGAACACCCGCAGCCCGCGCAGAGCCGCCGCCACACGCTCGTCCGGCGGGTTCG
>DASYGJ010000039.1:0-9374 GCA_035999915.1 Leifsonia sp. | reverse complement strand
GGCCGCCGCCTCGATGGTGCGGCACCAGCCGATCAGTTCGCGGCCCTCCGAACGGGGAGTCCAGGTGACCACACGAAACCAGATTTCGGGATGCTTCGGGTCGCCGAACTCGAACCGCCGCACGACCGCGTACGGCTCGCCCACCGCATCCTGTCGGAGCCGCCACTCGATCGGCTGCGCATTGACCCCGGGATGCCACGCGGCCACGGCTCTCCTTCGCTTCGGATACGCAGCCCGGTCCGCTGCCCTCCCAGGCTACGAAGCGCCTCCGACACTCCGCGACAGGGGACCGGGTTGCGTTATGCGAAGAGGCGGGCGACGAGGTCGGCAGCGGTGTGGTCGCTGAGCGTCCAGGGCTGGAAGATCGTGCGGTAGACGATGGGCGCGACCACATGGTCGACGATGTCTTCGGGGGTGATGCCGTGTGCATCCGTGCGGGCGACGAACATGGTCGCTTCAGCACGGCGGTCGCGCAGGCAGTCGGAGGTGCGCTCACCCGCGTTGGCCGCGCCGCCACGCAGGAGGGCCGCATTGACCGGCTTGCGGTAGTGCTCGACGATCTCGCCGGCCCAGAGCGTGAGGTCGCCCTGCAGTGTTCCGCTCTCGGGCAGCCGGCGCGCTGGATCGAGATGATAGGTGGCGATGTCGTTGAGCAGTGTCGAGAGGTCGCCCCAGCGTCGGTAGATGCTGGTCGGGTTGACGCCCGCCCGCTCGGCGATCATCGGAACCGTGACGCGATCGCTGCCGCGCTCTTTCACGAGCTCTTCGACGGCGGTGCGCACGTTGTGGATGACCGCGGCGCTGCGGCCGCCCGTCCGCTTCGACGGTGTGGTCGTTGTTTCCATGTCCACCATGTTAAAGCAAAGACTGTTGCTTTTGAAGCCCCTCGGGTCTAACATCCCTAAAGCAACGACTTTTGCTTTAGGAGATCTGATGACCACATTCGAAGAAACCGGCTCTGTCCCCGTCGTCCGCTCGGCCCGTCGTGCACTCCGCCCGATGACCGCCTTCGCCGGCTCCGCACTGGCTTTCGTGGCTGTCGCCTTCTCCGTCGGCGCCCCCAGCCCGCTCTTCGTGCTCTACCAGCACGAGTGGCGCTTCGCCGACTGGATGCTCACCGTAGCGTTCGCGATCTATGCGATCACTCTGCTCGTGACGCTGCTCATCGCCGGGTCGCTCTCCGACCACCTCGGCCGCCGCCCGGTTCTGATCGCGGCGCTGTCGCTCGAGCTCGTGGCGATGCTGCTGTTCCTGTTCGCGCAGGACATCGGCTGGATCGTGGTGGCCCGTGCTGTTCAAGGTGTGGGAACCGGCGCCGCAATGGCGACGTTCTCGGCTTCGCTCGTCGAGCTCGCGCCGGAACGGCACAAGAAGCTCGGAACGGTCATCGGCAGCACGGCCCCGGTCGGCGGCATCGCTCTCGGCGCCTTCGTCACGGGACTGGTCGTGCAGTTCTCGGCTCAGCCGACGGCATGGATCTTCTCCGTGCTCGCACTGGTCTTCGTGGCGGGGCTTCTCGTTGTTCTGGGATCGCGCGAGACCGTGGTGCGGCGCCCAGGTGCCGCGCGGTCGCTCATCCCGCGCCTGGTCATTCCGCCGGCCGCACGGCGCGAGTTCGTCGGTGCGTTGCCTCTGCTGGTGGCGGCGTGGATGCTGTCGGGTCTCTTCATCGGACTCGCGCCTTCGATCGTGCGCGGCGTCTTCCACCTGGAGAGTGGACTCGTGAACGGTGCGGTCGTCGGCCTCGCGCCGGCCGCCGGAGCGGTGGCCGGTCTGCTGCTGAGCCGGTATCCCGCCCGTCTCTCGACCGTCTGGGGGACCGTGGCGATCGTGCTGGGGGTCGGCCTCACGGTCGCCTCGGTCACCGTCGGCGCCCTCTGGCTGCTCTTCGTGGCGTCGGCCGTGGGCGGCGCGGGATTCGGCGCCGCCTTCTCGGCGGTGATGCGCATCCTCGCCCCACTGTCACCGACCGCGCAGCGAGCGGAACTGTTCGCGGGCGTCTACCTGGTCAACTATCTGGCCTACGGAGTGCCTGCGCTCGCCGCGGGTGAGCTCATCGGCGTGGTCGGCCTGGTGCCGATGGTGATCTGGTACTCGGGGGCCATCGCCGTGGCGGCTGTCGTGGCAATTGTCGCTCAGCTGCTGCTCACCCGGCCGGCCGCAGTCATACCCGGCACTGTCACATCGGACGCGGTCACACCACGTCGATGATGGCCTTGCCCACGAGGCCGTTCTCGACGGCGTCGTGGGCGGCGGCCGTGTCGGCCAGCGCGAACCGCGTGATCGGCAGACCGTGCTCGGCGCCGACAGGGAGCGCGCCGTCGGCGACCGCCGCCGTGACCGCGCGCACAGCTGCGTTCTTCACCTCCGCCGGAACTGTGTACGTGAGCAGGAACTGGTAGCGCAGATTCTTCATCATGCTCGGCCGCACCGGCACCTCGAGCCGCGCGGGGGAGTCGGCGTAGATGGCGATGGTCGCGTCGTTCGCCGTGACACGCGTGTTCAGTTCCGTGTTGGCGCCCGGGTTCACCTCGACCACGATGTCGACGCCACGCGGAGCAAGGGCGCCGATGGCCTCGGCGACATCCTGGTCGCGATAGTCGACGACGTGATGCGCGCCTGCCGCCTCCGCGAGGATGGCCTTCTCGTGACTGCTCACCGTCGAGATGACGGTGGCTCCCGCCCAGACGGCGAGCTGGATGGCCGCGTGCCCGACCGCTCCGGCACCACCGGCTACGAGAACGGTACGGCCGGCAAGAGAACCCGGAGCAAGCTCACGCGGTGCGTAGTCGTACGAAGTGAGGGCGCGATGGGCGGTGAGAGCCGGGATACCCAGAGAGGCGCCGAGGTCGAAGCTCGCCTCGTCGGGCAGCTTGACAGCCTGGCGCGCGGGAACGATTGTGAGCTCCTGGGCGGTGCCCTCGGGCCGTCGGTACGCGGCATCCCACACCCACACCCGGTCGCCGACGGTCAAACCCACGACGCCTTCGCCCACCTCGTCGACTACGCCGGCACCATCCTGGTTCGGCACCTGCGGATGTGGCAGCCGCGCAGACTCGCCACCGCCGCGTCGGGCTTTCCAATCGGTGGGGTTCACCCCGGAGACGCGGATGCGCACGCGCACCTCTCCGGGTGCGGCGTGCGTCTCCTCGCGCTCGCCGAGCATAAGGACGTCGGAGGGACCGGTGGACGAATACGTGACAGCCTTCATGCCCACAGCCAACCACGCCTGTGTGGGAACTGTTCCGTCGAGGTCGGCCGGTGGCGCCCTCAGCCCGTGGCGCTGTCAGCCCGTTGCACAGCCGCCGGAACCGATCGGGGAGGACCCGACCGCGCCGAGCACCGGCCGGAGTTCGGCGAGCGTGAGCGCGTATCCCGTGTCGGGATCGGTGGTTGAGCGCGCGAAGACCACCCCGACGACTTTGCCCTGTGCGTCGAGCAGCGGGCCACCGGAGTTTCCGGGACGCACGCTTCCGCGCAAAGAGTAGATGTCGCGGTCGACGGATCCGCTCTGGTAGATGTCGGTGCCGCGGGCGGTGATGCGGTCGCGCACCCGCTCGGGGCTGACGGTGTACGGTCCATTGCCGGGGTAGCCGGCGGCGTAGGCCGGCGCGCCGGAGGAGAGGTCGCTTCCCAGATTGAGCGGTGAGGCGCTCAATCCCGACACGTCGAGCACGGCCAGATCGCGCTCCGGATCGAAGGCGATGAGGGTGGCACGGGTCGGCGTGGCCGAGCCGGATTCGCGCACCACGACCGACGAGGCACCCGCCACCACGTGGGCGTTGGTGACGACTCTGCCGCTAGAGACGACCCATCCACTGCCCTCCGAGTCGACACCGCACTCCGGCTTGGAGGCGAGCACCGTGACCACAGAACTTTGAGCGGCGTTCACCGCGGCGGGGACGTCCGCGTCGGGGGCCTGGATGGTCTTGATCGGCTCGCCGCCCTCGAACACCTTGGGCAGTCCCGCGTCGGCGAGCGCATCGTCGACCGCGCCCAATACGGCGGAGGACCGCATGGGAGCGATGGAATTGAGGGTCGCGACCACACTCGACGAATTGGCGGCCTGCACGATCGTGCCCAGGTTGGTGGCGAGAGCGAACCCGGCGACCAGCCAGACCACCACCGCCCAGGTGAGCAGGCCGAGGAGCGCGCCGATCAGGGAGTCGACCCAGCGGATGGGCCCGTGACGCACCACCTTGCCGATCAGCGAGGCGACGGCTGCTGCGAGAGCGTAGGCGACAGCGGCGCAGGCGAGGATGACCAACCCGGCGACGACCGAGCGTTGCAGGATGCTTCCCCAGCCGGCCCCCGCCAGCCAGCCGACCACGAGCGGTGCGAGGCTCAGGCCGAGCCAGATCCCGAGCGCCAGACCGACCAGCGAGCCGGCCGATCGAATCGCGCCGTGACTCCAGCCGATGGCGATCGCCACGATGGCGAGCACCACCAGCACGACGTCGACTACGAGTTCCACGAGGTAACAATGCCCCACCAGGCTGGGCGCAGGCTCAACCTCAGAACCCGACGACCAAAGGGCCACAATCGCGACGCCTTGCCACCCGCTACGACAAACGGGCCACGATCTACCATGCCGCCGTCGTGCTACTAGCGGGCTCCCGTCGTGAAGTCGAAGAGTTCTCGGAGGAAGGGAAGAAGCGGCTTTTCCTCGTCGTACCAAGCGTCCACGGCGTTGTTGCGTTGCCAGACTGTCGGGTCGGATCGAGCCAGTTCCTTACGTAGAACTGCACCTCCGGCGCCTGCAAGTGGCTGCTCTCGCCCACATTCTGGACACCTCGATGCTCGTCTCAGGGGAGGAAGCAGATGAACGTATCTCTTGGTCGGAGACAGCCCGAAGCCTCCTATGCCCCGTAAATTGACCGCGAAGTCCAGACGTAACGTGCGTTCTTAATGGTAATTTTATGTGCGCTTCTAGGTGAAGTTTTGAACGCAATTTTCCGTGCGTTTCTTGTGGCCGCGGGTGTACGATGACGACATGGTGAAGGTTTCGACGGTCTCGGATCAGCGGCCCGGTCTGCGTGCGCATGAAGAGTCGATCGGTCTTCCGTTCGACAATCTAGTGACGCGGCTGCGCGACATCCTCGGTGTCCGCCTGGTGGGATATATCGGCGGAGTGAAGTCGGCACGATCGGTTTCCAGCTGGGCAGACGGAACCGGTGAGCCCGGTGTGAAAGACCGCGAGCGTCTGCAGCACGCGTATCACGCGGCCGCGCTGTTGCGCGAGCGCTACGACGCCACGACCGTCCAGTCCTGGTTCAAGGGAATGAATCCGTCGCTTGGTGACCAAGCGCCGGCACAGGTGCTGCGCGAAGGTGAGCCGTTGGTGGTCGCTGGCGACGTCATCGCAGCTGCGAAGTCGTTCGCCTACATCGGATGAGTCGGCCTGACCTTGCCGTCTCGGGTGGACCGGGGCGGATTTGGCGCGTTGGTTTCGAGCCGGACATGTGGGCGTGGACACCGTGGCGCTACGCGACGGATTCCGGACTGTTCAACGGACGATGGGACGACCAGCTCGGTCAGTTCCGCACGCTCTACACCTCAAACAGCCTCCTCGGGTGCTTCCTCGAGCTGCTGGCGAAGTTGCAGCCAGCCAGTGCGCTCGAGGAACAACTGGCCGAGTTCGAAGACGACGACGGCAGCATCGGGCGCCATCATGAAGGCGGCAGCGGTGAAGTCGGCTACTCATGGCTCAACGGGCGCGCGTACGGCGAGGCCGACCAGACCGGACGGTACTGCTTCATCACCCATTCGAACAGCCTCGCCGCGCTGAAGACCAGCTACCGATTCGACCAGCACGACATCGCCCTAATCGACGTGGACACAGCCCTGCTCAAGGACGCCCACGACCGCGTGCTGACCCGTTCGATCGCGCACTGGATCTACGACCTGCGGGATAACGATCGCACCAAACTCGTCGACGGGATCGAGTTCCGCTCCCGACACGGCGACGAGTTCCGCATGTGGGCAGTGTTCGAGCGATCCGAAGACGAACAACGAAGCCGCCACATTGAACCCGCGAGCGATCCTGCCCGCGTCACCCCGGAGACGCCTGAACTGCTCGACGCCTTCCGAAGTCTCGGGCTCCGCTGGGTGAACGACTAGCGCGAACGTTTATAAGGGCGAACGGTGCGGGCCGGGTCTCACCATTCCCGGTCGTCGTTGAATTGGTCTATCTCGGCTCGCAGCTCGGCTTGGATTCGCAGGAATTCGGCTTGGGAATCGCCGTACGCCTGGAGAATGTCCGGAAGGAGCGTCGGACCGGTGTCCCTGAAAGTAGGTGACGATCGACCTTTTCAGATGGAGCTCAGCGTGCCGCCACTCTGGGCCGGCTCAGGGTCGGACTCATGGTGGCGAACGACATACCAAACCGGTCGCGTCCCAGTTCGTCTGGCAGTCACTTGCGAGAAGGACGGCGCAGGCACCTGGGAGATACCTCTCGAGGTGCGCCCATCGTTGTACGAGTTTCCAGGCGCTCACGTGTGAGTCGCGAAAGGCTGACCTCGATACTCTGAACGAGTTCTTGTCGAACGGCGTTGGGGGAAAGCATGACTGTGAGGGCGCCGGCCCCGGCAGTCTTCGGATTGCCGGAGGCGACTAGAAGGACACTCTGCGGGTCCAATGGTGGTTCTTACGTAACCTGCTACGGAGGACGGACATGCTCCTCGCAATTGACATGTTCTTCTTAGTCGGCACGATCTTCGCGGCATTCGTCTGGATGCGCCGACAAGGTTGCGCGCTTCGGCGAGGCGCTGACGGCCACCATGCGTGAGGATGCGGTCTCCGATCGCGAACAGTCTGAGGCGCGGATCGCCGCGCGCGAGAGCGCCTCTGGCCTCTACCGCGTCGGAGGGATGCCCGTGTTCGAGGATGTCCGTGCGGCTGGAGAACGGCGCCTCTGGGGCTGGGCGCGGGGACTTCACCAGTTCATGGCGACTACTGAGTGGCGCCCGTCCAGTACTTAATTCAGTCGTGCTCAGCACTGATCGAGCGGTTTTCTCCCATCCTCGGGTGGGGCAAGGGAAAGGATGGAGGCGTGCAGGCGCGGGCGTCAATTCGTTCCGGTCTGACCGACCGGGTGATGAACATCCGGTTCGCTTCGTCTGACGAATGAGAGATCGAACCGGTGCGCAGGGGCGGAAGGCAAGGAGTTGGGGGGATCACCGGTGCTTCAAAGGCCATTTTGGCCGCCCGCGCGAGCCCTTGCTTACCCGGACTCGACATGCGGGGCGGGTGGGTCTTGCCGACAAGGCGCGCATGCGGTTGCAGAAGCTCTCCGGCGGTCAGCAGCAGAACGTTCAGCTGGGTGTGTCCGTCATGGGCAACCCGGGTCTGCTGATCTTGGACGAGCCCGCTAAGGGATTGGACCCCGTCAATCGGCAACTGCTGATGGATCTGATCGCCGAGCGCGAGACGGCGGGGTCGACGGTAGTGGACGATGTCGAGCGGTTGTGCGATCGGGCGCTCCTCCTGCGTGATGGGAAGGCTGCCGCGTACGGCACGATCCAAGACGCTCACGGGCCACGCACAATCTCCACTCGGCTTCTCGGCGAGCTGCCGTCGTCGCCTCTCTATTCCGTGGCAGGCGGGACCGCGGACCTAATTCAGCTGGCGCCGTCCGCGGGCGCGACCGATGAGGAGATACTCGCTGCGCTCATCGCCGCGGGCGCCCGCCCTGTGCGGTTCGAGCCCAACCGGGTGTCGATGGATCAGGCTTTCGTTCGCATCTACGGGTCTGAAGAGGAGGTCTAGGCGTGAGCGTCAACCAAGTCCGAATCGTCACACGGTTCGAGTTTGTCCGAACGATTCGCAGGCCGCAGTTCTGGGTCGCAGCGCTGCTGCTTCCTGCACTCATGGCCGGAGTCGTCCTAATCATGACCTGGTCTGGCACCGTGAAACCCGTTGCAGCCGAACTAATCAGCTTCGAGTACAGCGACGCCTCAGGGATCATCTCCGAGAGGGCAGCCGCCCGTCTGGGTGGGCGGCTGGCCGGGCCTGACGCGGCACAGCGTGCGACGTCCGGCCAGCTGACCGCCTACCTGCAATTCCCAGCAGATCCAACCACCGAATCTGTGCATATCCTTGCTGCAGACCGCGGCCTGTTCGGCAACGCTGACTATCCGCGCCTGGCCGAGGCTGTGTTCGCCGCGAGCGTGGACAACACCCTCGGATCTGACCGCACCGTCGCGCTCGTGCGGGCGAAGGTCGCGACCGCCCTCGACACCTACACCGATGGGAAGCCGGCCGCCGGCATCGGCGCCATGGTCATGCCCGGAGTACTCGCAGTCCTGTTGGTCCTCATCGTCTCGCTGTTGGGCAATCAGATGCTTAACTCCGCCGTCGAGGAGAAGGAGAACAGGGTTAGCGAGATGCTTCTGGTATCTCTGCCGGCGCGAGCTCTTATCCGCGGCAAGATCATTGCGCTCACGTTTCTGGGGCTGGTGCAGATCGGTATCGTTCTCGGTGCCTCCGCACTCATTTACGCCATTGTTGCGCCGACTATCAATCTTGACGGGCTCGGGATCGCTGACATCGTCGTAGACCCAATACGCATCGGAATCGGATTGCTGCTCCTGCTCGGTGGCCTGCTGACGCTCCTCGCGCTTCTCGTACTGATCGGCGCTGCCATGCCATCCGCGAAGGAGGCGGCAGCCTTCTACAGCGTGGTTGTGATCATCACGATCGCTCCGTTCTACTTCATCACGACGATCCTGCTCACCCCCGATAGCCCCGTCGTCAACGTCCTGACCTACTTTCCGTTCACCACACCAATGACCGCCCTGTTGCTCAACGCGACAGGTGCCCTCAACCCGTGGGTTGGCGCGGCCATCGCTGCTGGCCTATTCGTTCTCGGCGGTCTGATCTTGCGCCTCGCCGTCGCCGCGTTCCAGCGCGGCGTCATTCAATACGACCGCCCCCTCCAACTCAGAGACCTCGTTTCCAACCGCAGATAAACCAACGAAAGGAACGTAATGTCCCCCACTATCACCGCATTCAACGGCCGTCCGCGACCGTCGATCAAGGACGCCACCCTGCACGTTTCGGATATCGCCGTGCCTGTTACCGCGACCCCGGTGCTCGCGGTAACTGCCGTCGGCGTCGCATACGGCATTGGACTGCTTATCGGCGCAGCCGTCCGCTAACCCATCAGCACCCTAGAGGCGACCGTCCTCCTCGTCGCCATCGTCCACGGCCGCGGGATCGGGCGAGGGCGGCGCGTCGATAGGCGGGTGCTCGGCCGAACCCGGCACGGTCGCGATGGTCGAGTTCAGGGCGTCCTTGTCCATGCGCGTACCGTACGCCCAGCGGGCCCTGATGCCAAGCATCCGGTCGCGCTTCGCGGCTGAGTGTCAGTCGTC
>DASYGJ010000197.1:0-5999 GCA_035999915.1 Leifsonia sp. | reverse complement strand
TCAGCGGTCGTGAGCGCCAGCGGGACGACCCGGCCCGCTTCGTCGTCCTGCAACGGCTCCAAGGTCGCGAACTGCGACGCCAGCAGGGACACCGGCATGAACTCGTGAGCGCGAGTCGCAATGCGCGACGCGATGAGATCGAGATCGCCGTCGAGGTGGATGAAGTACGCATCCGGTACGCCGGCACGGATGCGATCTCGATAGCCGCGCCGGAGTGCGGAACAGGCGACGATGTCGGCGCGGCCGTTCGCAAGCGCATCCGCCACGGCGTCCAGCCAGGGCCGGCGATCGTCATCGGTCAGGGGGATCCCGGCGGCCATCTTCGCCACGTTGGCCGCCGGGTGGAGCTCGTCGCCGTCGAGGAACACAAGGCCGTGAGCGCGCGCGATCGCCGCGCCGACGGTCGACTTGCCGCAGCCGGAGACGCCCATCACGATCAGCGGTGGAAAGTCGTTCGTCATCCGTCGTCCTCTCTCTTTCAGACGGACAGTATCAACGCTGCGCGGATCGCGAAGCGCCGGCGCTTCACCGGGTTCAGCGGGCTGGACTCAGGCGCGCGCGTTCGATTCGCTGAACGGCCCCGCCCCCCGCGGCGCCAGCATTCCCTATTGTTAGCGGGTCGATCGCGAACAAGAAGTAGCGGCCGACACGGACGGGCTTTCATCGGCGTTCGTCCAGGGCGCGGGCGCTGGCGACATGTGCCCGCGCCCTACACCGCCGTTACCGCTGACGCTGACCGGCTACTGCGTGGGTGCACGGTGCGTCCCTCCGGTGCCACGCCGTGCAGGAGAATTCGGCGGTATGGGCCGAGAACTCCGTCTGAACGGATGAAACGCCGAGGGGAAACACGGGCCAACCCGCCCAAAGTCAGGAGAAATCGCGAATCGGCCCGGCAATTCATCCGTTCAGACGGAAGTACCAGCCGGGAGAAGTGGAAAACTCCTGCCGACGACCGCGGTTACTCTTTGAGCGCTGCGCCCTGGGCGTTGCCGAAGTCCATGTGCAAGTGGCTGCAGGTGTCGTCGAACGGCGCGAAGTTCTGCAGCGAGATGGAGGCGCGGCAGCCGACCTGTCCAAGGCCCGAGCCTTTCGGAACGAGCGGGTCGAGGGTGTGGATCAGTTTCACCGACAGCGCGTCTCCACCGGTGAGCGGACTGCCGTTCAGAAGGTAGAAGTCCACGGCGTGCCCGCCGCCGTTGGCGTAGTGGGGCGAGGCGACGCCCGCGCCCTCGATCTGGCCGGTGCAGCGTCGGTTGATGTCGCTGACGCCGACGGTGTTGAACGTGCTGAGTGCCACATCGATGGCCTGGAGCACCCGGTAGTCGACGCCGCAGTTGGGCACGACGCGCCCCTCGGCGAGGTACTGGATCTCCGGGATGTGGTTGGGGGTCGAGCCGACGAGGCGTCCGGTCGCGACGGCCCCCATGATCTTGGTGGCGAGGTCTTTCACCGACGTGGAGACGAAGGCGCTCTGCGTGTTGTCGAGTGCGGCGCTGCTCTCGATGACACTGAAGTCTGCATGGCTCGCGGTCGGGACGGTCGCCGTGGCCGAGCCGCTCGTGAGGGTCTGCACGGCGAGCGCGACCCGCGAATCCCCGTTGGCGGACGACGAGTCGGCGGAGTAAGCGTAAGCCGGCAGGGCGGCTGTCCCGACCAGGCCGGTGACGGCAACCATCAGTACGGCCTGGAACCACAGTTTGCGACTGTTCTTTCGCGGCGCACGCGACGGGACGGCCGACGCTCGGTGCCGGCTCAACGCCGCCTTGTGCTCCCGAACCTCGCGCAGCGCCGCTCGTGCCGACCACTGACGCGCCTGCGTTTCCTGGGTCTCCACCTCGCGCGCGGGCAGGTACGTGCTGCGGCGAGCGCGCTGGGGCGTACGAGAGCGAAGCAAGTGTTCTAGGGCCTTCTGAGGGGGACGGAGGTCTCGTCGCGACCAGGTTCGGGCGGACACGACGTTATCGGTTCGTGACCTATCCTGCCCTATCTGCTCTGAGAGTTCCATTTACGTGCATAGAAAACTTACCCGCCCCGGGGTTGCGCACGCCTGGTCGGGCGGTCCGGCGTCAGCTTCGGGCGAACCGGAGCGTGACGAGTTGGAAGGGGCGGAGGGCCACGGTGACGGCCGGTCCGGCCGTCTCGATCACCGCATCCACAGCCCCTCTTCGTTCGAGCAGGTCGGTCTCGACGACCCCGTTGTGATCGAGTCCGGCGATGATTGTTCCGGTCACGCGGGAGCCGTGCGCCTCGTAGAGCCGCACGATCAGATCGTCCGAACCGTCTTCGGCGAACTTGACCGTCTCGACCACGATCGCGGCGGCCGAGGATGCGACGAGCGGCTCGACGACCGGCGCGACAGCCGTGCGAAGCGGCAGGTTCAACCGGTAGCCGTTCTCGATGGCGTCGTCCACGCCGCCCACGACGATCGCCATGCGCAGCACGTGCCTGCCCTGGTCGGCTTCGGGGTCGGGGAACAGCGGTGCGCGCAGCAGTGTCTGCCGTAGGAGCGAGTACGTGCCACCTCCCTCTCGCGGGTGCCGGGTGATGTCGTGCCCGTACGTCGAGTCGTTTGCGACACCGACGCCGAACGTTGCATCGGCGACGTGCACCCAGCGATGCGCGGAGGTCTCGAATCGCGCCGTGTCCCAGCTGGTGTTCGTGTGGGTCGGCCGCTCGATGTGGCCGAACTGGATCTCGGACCGAGCGGAGGCGGTGTGCAGGTCCACCGGGAACGCCAGCTTGAGCATCCGCTGCCGTTCGTGCCAGTCGACTTCGGTCTCGATGTCGAGCGCGACCGCCCCCGCACGCAGCGTGAGCGTCTGCGCTACCGCCGACTGACCGAACCGGCGCACGATGCGCAGCGCGACGGCACGGGGAGAGTCGGATACCACGTCGAGGCTTTCAAGCGACGTCAGGTCTTCACCCGCCCGGCGGTATTCGACATCGACGTCCCACGCATCCCACTGGGCGGGGGTGTCGCGGAACAGTTGGAGCACGTTGCCGCGGGTTCCGGGCGGCAGTACTTCCCGACCGCTCGCGACTTCCACGATCGAGACGATCAGCCCCGAGTCGTCGACGCGGACGCGCAGGGCCGAATTCTCGAGAAGGTAGTCGTCGTCGTGCCGCGCGAGCCGCGCATCCGAACCGGCCGTGGCCTCAGCTGCGCCGAACGCCGGGACGCCGTCGAGTTCGAATGGCGAGGAGTTGAAGGCCCGAGGCGTTCCGCCGTCGGCACCGATCGCGGCAAGCGAGTCGGCGATCACGGCTTCGAGCGTCTCGGCGACCCGCGCGTAGTTCTCCACGGCCTGGTCGTGCACCCAGCCGATCGAGGAACCCGGCAGGATGTCATGGAACTGCTGCAGGAGCACGGTGCGCCAAGCCTCGCGAAGCACCTCCGCCGGATACTCGGCCCCGGCGCGCACGGCGGCCGTCGACGCCCACAGCTCCGCCTCATGCAGCAGCTGCTCGCTGCGCCGGTTGCCCTGCTTGGTGCGGGCTTGCGACGTGTACGTGCCGCGGTGGAATTCCAGGTAGAGCTCGCCGGCCCAGACAGGCGCCGGGTTGAACTCCGCTGACGCCGCCGCGAAGAAGTCGGCGGGCGTGGAGACGCGAACGATCGGCGATCCCTCGAGGGAAGCCGTGCGGTGCGCGGCTGCGAGCATCTCCCGTGTGGGGCCGCCCCCGCCGTCACCGAACCCGAAGGGCACCAGCGAGGTGTTCGCGCGGCCTTTGTCGGCGAAGTTGCGCTCGGCGTGCGCGAGTTCGGCGCCGGAGAGCTGGGAGTTGTAGGTGTCCACGGGCGGGAAGTGCGTGAAGATGCGCGTGCCGTCGATGCCCTCCCACTCGAAGCTGTGGTGTGGGAAGCGGTTGACCTCGTTCCAGGACAACTTCTGGGTGAGGAAGTACTCGGCTCCCGCGGCGCGGGCGATCTGCGGAAGCGCGCCGCTGTAGCCGAACGAGTCGGGGAGCCAGACTTCGCGCGGTTCAACACCGAACTCTTCGAGGAAGAAGCCCTTGCCGGTGACGAACTGGCGGGCCAAGGCCTCCGACCCGGGGAGGTTGGTGTCCGACTCGACCCACATGCCGCCGACCGGCACGAACCGGCCCTCGGCCACGCGAATCCGGATGCGCTCGAACAGTTCGGGGTAGAACTGCTTCATCCAGGCGAACTGCTGCGCCGACGAACAGGCGAAGACGAACTCGGGGTCTTGCTCCATCAGGTCGAGCACGTTGGAGAAAGTTCGGGCGCACTTGCGAATGGTCTCGCGCACGGGCCAGAGCCAGGCGGAGTCGATGTGCGCATGCCCCACGGCGAACACGCGATGCGCAGAGGCGGCCGCCGGCGACGCCAGTGCCTCCGCGAGGGCGGCGCGACCGGCGGATGCGGTGGCATTCACCGCGAACGGGTCGACCGCATCCACCGCGGCTTCCAAGGCTGCGAAGAGGGAGGCACGGCGCGGCGAATCGAGCGGAAGCGCGGCAGCGAGCCCGCGGGCGGTCCAAACGTCCTGGATGAGCTCCCAGACCTCGCGATCACGGCGCACCAGATCGATGCGACGAAGCGAGTAGATCGGCTCTAGCGGCGCGGTGGCCTTGCGACCGACCGGGGTGGGCCGGAACGACCAGTCGCTGCCCACATCCGGATTCGAGGCCGCCTCGACGAACACCTCGAAGCCCTCACCGGGCGCGGCCTTCAGCCGCACGTACCCGTTCAACGGCTCGATGGCCTTGAGGATGCGGCCGTCGGGCGCATAGACCAGCCCCTCCGCCTGGAACCCGACCTGACTGGTGCTGAATCCGAGGTCGACCACGAGCTCGACGTCGTCAGGATCGGCATCCCACTCGGGCGGGACGGTGCCGGTCACCCGGAACCAGACCGTACCCCATGCCCGCCCCCAGGGCTGCCCGACCGCGAAAGGCTCGAACGTGTTGGTGATGGCCTGCGCGAACGGGACCGGCTCATCCGGCACCTCCCACGCCTCGACCGTCGTGGGGACGCTTGCGACCTCCACCGCGGGAACGAGGCGCTCACGCACGAAGCGGTCGACGCGCAACTCGACGAGCTGGTTCTGCTGATACAACGAGACTCCCTCCTCGAGCCGAAACAGCCGAGTCCACCCAAAATCGGCCGAAAACCGCCGAGTCCGCAGAGAGTTCGTGGACTCGGCAGTCGCTGCTCGTAGGATACGGTCTCTCGTGGTGGTGCCGCTCCGTGAGAGGGTGGATGCATGAGACGTGCTCGTGCCCTGACGGCCTCCGCGATCGGGGCGTCCTTCGTGGCACTGACCGTGGCGCTGCTTCCGGCGGCGGCCGCATCGGCCCATGATTACCTCGTGGGCAGCGACCCCACCGCCGGCGCCGTGGTGACGCAGCCGCTGCACCAGGTGACCCTCACCTTCAACGATCGCGTGCTCGACCTCTCGGGCAACGGCTCGAGCTCCCTCGTTACGGTCACCGGGCCCGACGGAGCGGACCGCCACTTCGAGACCGGATGCGCGACCACCGCCGACACGATGGTCTCGGCCCCGGTCGCGCTGGGGGGCGCAGGCAAATACACGATCACCTATCAGATCGTTTCGGCCGACGGCCACACGGTGTCGAACTCGCTGGCGTTCACTTATCGGCCGCCCGCCGGGACGGCCGCCGCATCCGGCAGCGGCACGTCGACCTGCGGTGCGAAGTCGACCGCCCCGGCGGGCGCTCAGCCGACCCAGACGGCAGGGAAAGCGTCACCGCTCAAGCCGGCGGACAGCTCCGGCAACCTCGGCCTGGTGATCGGCATCGCCGGCGGAATCGTCCTGCTGGCCATCGCCGGCGTTGTCGTGGTGCTGTTGACAGCACGGCGCGAGCCCCCGGCAGACGACTGACACTCAGCCGCGAAGCGCGACCGGATGCTTGGCATCAGGGCCCGCTGGGCGTACGGTACGCGCATGGACAAGGACGCCCTGAACTCGACCATCGCGACCGTGCCGGGTTCGGCCGAGCACCCGCCTATCGAC
>DASYGJ010000162.1:0-1809 GCA_035999915.1 Leifsonia sp. | reverse complement strand
GACCGAAAGCGCGAACGAGGCGGCGGGAGCGGGGCGGAACGACGCGTAGTTGTCGAAAAGATGACCGCCGAACAGCCCGCTGCCTGCGGCGATCTCCGTGACCGAGTCGTCCGACGCCGTGAACTCCAGGGACCCCGTTCCACCGCCGTTGACGAATTCGAGCTCAGCCACTTCGCGAATTGCGGCCACTGCGCGGCCTCGTCGGTCGGCGAGCTCGGTCTTCGACTTCTTCTGCACCCAGCGCAGCGTCGCACCCCATGCCGGGCGCCCCTGTGGCCGGTCACCCTGGCCGGCGATCTGCGCCTCGTATCCCATCATCCCGACGAGCCTGAAGCCCTTGCGCTTGACGATCGCCTCGGCGAGGGTACGCGCGGCCTCGGGGGTGTATACCGGCGAGCGCCACACACCGACGTGGCCGAGCACGACGTTCTGCCAGGACGAGTCGAGCTCGAGGCATACCCGGATGCTCTCGCGATCACCGGGCGCGATCACCGCGTCGATCAGGTCGAGCTGAGCCGGTGAGTCGACCATGAGCGTCACGCGTGCCGCGAGCTGGGGCGTGGTCGCCAGCCGATGGATCGCGGACCGGTCCGCCGTGGGGTAGCCGACGACCACATCCTCGATCGGCGGATGTTCAGCGTCGCCCGCCGCCAGCCACAGCGCCTCGGGCAGAGTGTAGGCGAGGACCCCGTGGTAGCCGGGCAGGGCGAGCACGGCATCCAGCACCGATCGCACGCGAACGGATTTCGACGCCACACGGATCGGCTTGCCGGACGCACGGCGCATCATGTCATGCGCGTTGTGCCGCAGCGCCGGAAGATGCAGCACCGCCAGCGGCGGATCCAGGCGCGCCGTCGCCGACGAAAGCGAGGGCCAGAACGTGTCGGGCGCCGTCCAGGTGCGTTCCGCGGGAGGCGGCGGGGTGGACAGATCGATGGGCACTAGCGCACCGCCTTCACTCGGGCGACCGCGAGAGCACCCGCGAACGCGAAGAGGCCGGCCATGACGAAGAGTCCAACGAACCCGCCGAGCATGGCCACAACGCCCGCGCCGATCAGCGGAGCGATCGCCTGGGGAACCGCCGTAGCGATGTTCATGATGCCCAGATCTTTACCGCGGCTCTCGGGGTCGGGAAGCACCTGCGTGGCGAGCGCCTGATCGACGGAGAGGAAGCATCCATAGCCGAGGCCCAGAAGTCCGGCCGCAATCATCGCGACGCTCAGTTCGGGCACGAACGCCAGTAGCAGCGCGGCGACCCCCTGGATCGCCGATGACACGAACACGAACACCTTTCGCCGGCCGAGCCGATCGGACCAGTACCCGATCAGCAGCGAGGCGAGGATCACGAACGCCGTATAGATAAGGATGAGCACCAGCAGGTCGTCGTCGGCGTGCGCATCGTGCAGACCGAACTCCAGGAAGTAGAGCAGCAGCGTGGTGCCGAAGGCGTTGCCGAAGTTGACGAGGATGCGGCTGAGAAGCGTCCAGCCGAAATCCGGGTACTCCCGCGGGCTGATCCAGAGGCTTTCGACGATGCCGCCGAAGGTCATCTTCTGCTTGAGTGCTTTCGGGAGCGCCGCATCCGGCAGGAAGAGGAACGGCGTCACCAGGAGGAGCAGCAGAACCGCCATCGCCGTGTACCCCAAGAGTGAGCCGACGAAGACGTAAGTGACGAGCACCACACCGAGCACGATCCCGATCGCTTGCGGGGCGCTGAGCCAGCCGGAGACGTAGCCGCGCTGGCCGACCGGCACCTGGTCACTGATCGTCGCGGTGAGGGCGGCGGTCAGGATGCAGAACCCTGTCAGT
>DASYGJ010000160.1:0-1700 GCA_035999915.1 Leifsonia sp. | reverse complement strand
GATCTGGGCATCGACGTGGTCATCGAGTCCACAGGTCACTTCCGCACACGCGCCGCGGCCGCTCGCCATCTCGAGGCCGGCGCCCGCAAGGTGATCATCTCGGCGCCCGCCAAGGGCGAGGAGCCGCCCGACGCCACGGTCGTCCTCGGCGTCAACTTCGACGAGGTCTACGACCCCGAGCGCCACCACATCATCTCCAACGCATCGTGCACCACCAACTGCCTCGCGCCGGTGGCCAAGATCCTGCACGAGACGTTCGGCATCCGGCACGGTCTGATGACGACGGTGCACGCCTACACCGGCGACCAGATGCTCCTGGACGGCCCGCACAAGGATCTGCGCCGGGCGCGGTCGGCCGCGATCAACATCGTCCCCACCTCGACCGGCGCGGCCAAGGCCCTAGGGCTGGTCATCCCCGAGCTGGCCGGCCGTCTCAACGGCTATGCGGTGCGGGTGCCGACCCCGACCGGATCTCTGATCGATTTGACCGTCGAGACCGAACGGCCGGCCACGAAGGCGACCGTCAACGACGTCTTCGCCCGGCTGGCCGACCGCGGGCCACTGCAGGGCATCCTCGACTACACGCAGGATCCGATCGTCTCCACGGACGTCATCGGGTCCGCGTACTCGTCGATCTTCGATGGCGCTCTCACCACAGTCATCGATGAGACCCAGGTCAAGGTCGTGTCCTGGTACGACAACGAGTTCGGCTACTCCAGCCGACTGGTCGACCTCGCCCAGCGAGTGCTGGTTCCGGTGACCGCCGCGGCCGGTGACTGAACCCCATGGAGAGAAGGAGATAGCGATGAACGCCATCGTGATCTACGAGTCCGTCTACGGCAACACGCGCGCCATCGCCGAGGCGATCGCCGACGGGCAAGTGCCGGAGAGCCCACACCGCGCGAGCCCGCGCTGCGCGCCTGGCTCGCCCACCTTCCCCACACGTCCGGCGCTCCAGCCGCCGCGTTCGACACCCGGCTCGGCAAGGCGCCGTGGCTGACCGGCGCGGCGTCCCGGGGCATCGCCAAACGCCTGAGGCGACACGGCTACACCGTGGTCGAGACGGCCAGCTTCATCGTGAAGGGGGCGAGGGACCGCTCGTGGACGGAGAGCTCGAGCGCGCCAGGCGATGGGGCGCGGAGCTCGCGGCGTGGCTGTCGGTCTCGATGCCCGGTGCCGACCTCGTGACGCCGCGGTGACCACTCCCTGGCCACCGCGGTGTTGATGCGATCTCGAGCAGTGGGTGTGATCGAGGTGGGGGCGGAACTAGGCGCCCTTGCTGAGCTGCTCCTCGCCCGCGGCAAACGTACCGACGTGGGCGTCCTCGGGATGATCTTCTGGATCAGACTCGCCTTCGGCGAACGTACCGACCTGGGTGTCCTCTGGATAGTCCACCGGATCGGACTCGCCCTCGGCGAACGTACCGACCTGGGCGTCCTTTGGATAGTCCACCGGATCGGATTCGCCCTCGGCGAACGTGCCCCTGTGACGTGGTGACGTGAGGTCTGACATGACTGCTCCTTTGCGGGGACGGTTGACGGTCGGTCGAGCCCGAGAGCGGACCGCCGGGTGCCAACGGAGTGTCGCGGCCGCGGCCCGGTTCGGCATCCGGGCAAATCCCGCACCACGATCCGTAGGGCGGCGCGATAGCGTCTGCACATCGAGGCCGGCCCGGACAATCCACGCACGACGATCGTCCT
>DASYGJ010000130.1:0-7914 GCA_035999915.1 Leifsonia sp. | reverse complement strand
CCGGTCGACTCGCGCACGGTCAAATGGGTGGGCAGCCTGTCGAGTCGGTGGGAACGGTCCTTGCTTGTGAAGCGACTGAGAAGCATGTCCGTTATCGCCCGCCCGGCTTGCTCGCCTGACGCGCTGATCGTGGTCAGCGGCGGTGACGTGAAGGAGGACCCGAAGATGTCGTCGCATCCCATCACGCTGAGCTCATCCGGAACCCGGATCCCCCGCTGCTGAAACCGGCCGAGCGCCCCGATGGCGAGAGTGTCGTTGAAGAAGATCGACGCCGTCACACCGGTCAGCGCGACGGCGTCGGCCGCGGCCGCGCCGGCAGAGAGCGTCGGGTGGAATGCCCCGACAGGCACAAGTTCGACATCATGACGGTTCGCGGCGTCGCGCAGTGCTTGATACCGCGCTTCGTCCGTCCACGAGGACGCCGGGCCGCGCACGTACGCGATTCGTACGTGGCCGAGAGTCACCAGGTAATCCAGACCGAGTGCGAGACCGGACGGCGTGTCGATCAGCACGCCCGACAGCCAGGGGATCTCGCGATTCAGCACGACCAGGGGGACACGCTCACCGACCTGATTGAGCAGATCGTCCTTTGAACGCGGTGATGCGACGACGATCCCGTCGACGCTTTGCGAGAGCTCGACGAGCCAGTTCGCCTCGACCTGCTCCGATTCCTCACTCGTCACGAGAAGCTGAAGGAAGCCCGCAGCCTGAGCCTGGATCTGGCTCCCGCGGATCAGGTCGAGGTTGAACGGGTTCGTCAAGTTCGGCAGAAGCAGTGCGATCGTCCCACGCGTGTTCCGGCGCCGATTCTCCGGCAGCGTCGCCGACTCGTACCCCAGTTCCCGAGCCTTTCGCACGATCCGCTCATACATCTCGGGACTGACGCGGTTCGGATTCGACATCGCCCGCGAAACCGTAGACGGCGCGATCCCGCACGCGGCGGCGATCTCCGTGAAGGTCACACGTCGCCGTATCCGACGGCTGGGAAGGGTCAGCGAGTCGTCGTTCGAAGGCATACGGATGCGATCACGGTTCAGCGGAGGGCACGGCGGAGACCGACGAGGCGTTCCACCACCACGACGATCACCGCGGAGAAGACGATCAGCACCACGGAGAGCGACGCGACTGCGGCGTCGGCCGACGTTGCGACGTAGTTCATGAGCTGCACCGGCAGGGTGGGCTTTCCGGATTGCGCGACGAAGAGTGAGATCACGAGTTCGTCGAACGAGACGACGAACGCCATCACAGCCCCGGCGATCACCCCGGGCAGCACGATCGGGAATGTGATACTCCGGAAGACTCTAAGGCCGCTCGCTCCGAGCACCCTGGCGGCTTCTTCACTCGAGGTGTCCGATGTCGCAAGGCTCATGATCGTGGTCCGCATCACGTACGGAAGGGTGATGCTGATGTGGCCGATGATGATGCCTTGGTAGGTATTGGTCAGACCGAGGGGGCCGAGGACGAGCACCAGTCCGAGGGCGAGCACGATCGTCGGTACCAGCAGAGGGGAGAGAAAGAAGGCCGACAAGGCGGCGCGGCCGGGGAAGTTGTAGCGCTGGATCGCGAGGGAGGCCGGAACGCCGACGAGGAGCACGATCAACGTCACGATCGATGAGGTGATCAGTGTTGTTTGCAGGCCGGTCACGAACATCGTCTTCTGAGGCAGGATCTCGTACCAGTGCCACGTGAACCCCTGGGGTGGGAAGGAGAGGTATTGGTTGGAGCTGAAAGACACGACGAACACGATGATCAGAGGCGCGAGCAGAAAGAGATAGAGCACCGTCACGAGGAGCCGGAAGGGGACGCCTGAGAGGTGCACGCGGCGCCGCGGGGTGGTGAGTTGTGTCATGACTAGGCTCCGAGTCTGCGTGCGAGGCGCTGGTAGAGCGCAACGACGGTTCCGAACAGGATGAGCAGGATCACCGATAGCGATGCGGCGAATGGCCAGTTCAGGAGTCCTGTGGTCTGGTCATAGATCTCCGTCGCCATCACGTGGACGCGGCCTCCGCCGAGCAGCTGCGGCGTGACGAAGGTGCTGATCGAGAGCACGAAGACCAGGAGGAAAGCGGTCAGGAGGCCCGGGAGGCTGAGGGGCAGGGTGATGCGAACGAATACCGAACGTCTGCTCGCTCCGAGCGATGATGCTGCTTCTTCCAACTCGGGGCTGAGGCGTCCGAATCCCGACATCATGCCGAGGATGGCGTACGGCATGAAGATCTCCACCAGACCGATGACCACGCCGGTGAAGCTGTTCGCGAGCGGCAGCGGGGCGGAGGTCAGTCCGAGGCTGGTGAGCGTTGAGTTCACCAGTCCCTGCGACCCGAGGATAACAAGCCAGCCGAAGGTGCGCACGACGGCCGAGGTGAGCAGTGGGGCGATGGCCAGCGCGACCAGCAAACTTCTCCATCTGCTTGTGGACTTCGCCAGGAACAGCGCGATCGGGTACGAGACGGCCACGCACAGCACAGCCACCAGCACACCGAGGAAGAGGGTGTTCCCGATGACCTGCCAGTAGTAGGCCTCGGTGAGCGGCTTGATGTACGAGTCGAGCGAGAATGTCGTGGTGTAGAGCCCGTTTCCCTGGCCGATGTTGAACGACATCCGGATCATCCAAGCCAGCGGGTACGCGTAGCTCACGAGCAGAGCCAGGAGGGCAGGCGCGACGAGCGCCCACGCCACCAGGCGGCCTTGTCGGGACCGCGACCGCTCGAGATTGCCCGACTTCTTGCCCCGCCCGAGATTGAGCGTGCTGATCGCTGTGGTCGTCATCAGTTGCCGGCTTCCTTGGAAGGCAGGAGGTACGCATCCTCGGGGTTCCAGCTGACGACGACGGCATCGCCCACCCCGGGCAGCCGGGATGCGGATGCGGCGACTTCCGCAAGAAACTCCCCGGCGTCGGTGGCGATGCGGTATCCGACCGAGTCTCCTGTATAGCTCATCAGCGAGACCTGGCCGCGTATGCCGCTTTCAGGGATCGCATCTTCAGCGGGTTCGACGCGCACGTTGTGCGGCCGGAGGACGAGGGTGGTCTGTTTGCCGTGCAGTCCGCGCTCGCCCACAGCGCCGGCCGCGCCGAGCGCTGCTGCCGAGACACGATAGGAGACCTCATCGTCGGCGGCCGCGCCGACGGCAGCCCCAACCTCGACATCGACCAGGTTGGCTCGGCCGATGAAGTCGGCGACGAACCGGGTGCGGGGGCGCCGGTAGATCTCCCGCGGCGCCCCGAACTGCTCGATCAGGCCGCCGTTCATCACTGCGATCATGTCTGCCATGTCCAGCGCCTCGTCCTGGTCGTGCGTGACGAAAAGTGTCGTGGCACCCGAGCGCTGCTGCAATGTCCGGATTTCGGCCCGCATAGATTCGCGCAGCTTCGCGTCCAGGTTGGACAGTGGCTCGTCGAGAAGCAGAAGCGTCGGCTCGACGACGAGGGCCCTCGCCAGGGCGATCCGCTGCTGCTGACCCCCGGAGAGCTCTTTCACCCTGCGCTTCGCAAGGTGGCCGAGCTTGACCATCTCCAGTGCCTGCTGCGCCCGCCGACGCTGCTCGTCTCGACCGACTTTTCGCATCTTCAATCCGAACGCAACATTGTCGAGCACGTCCATATGCGGAAAGAGGGCATACGACTGGAACACCATGCCCATGCCGCGCTTGTGAACCGGCATCGCGGTGATGTCCTGGCCGTTCACCACGATGGAACCGGATGTGGGCTCCATCAAGCCCGCGACCATGCGTAGCGTTGTGGTCTTGCCGCATCCCGACGGACCGAGAAGGGCGACAAGGTGCCCCGGTTCGATCTCCATCGTCAGGCGGTTGACGGCCGGCTCGAGGCCGGCGGCATACTGCTTCGTCAGTTCGACGATCGACAGTTTCGCGCGACCGGCCACCGGCTCCGCACTGGAGCCGGCGGCCGCTGCCGCGACCCGCTCGCCTGAGGCTACGACGACAGTAGGTCCGGCTAGCTGTGGCTCTACGTTCATGATTTCGTCCTTCGGGAGGGGCAGCGTCGGTCGGAGGAGTCGGCGATCAGCCGCCGATGATTTGGGTCTTCCAGGTGTCGGTCCACTGAGCGCGGACGCTGTTCAGCCAGGCGGGGCTATAGCTGATGATTTTGACCGATCCGTCGGTCTTGACGATGCGGTTGGCGACGTCGCTCGGCAGGTTCGCGTTGTCGACAGACGGGGCATAGAACAGTGCTTTCGCGAATGCGGTCTGCGCCTCGGCGCTGAGGGCGTAGTTCATGAAGGTCTTCGCTGCCGCCGCGTTGGGCGCATTCTTCAGCAGGTTGATCGTGTTGATCTGATACATCGTGCCTTCCTTCGGAAAGGCGATGCCCAGCTTTCCACCGCTCTGGTCACTGTAATACTGGCCACGCGCATTCTGGCCCATTCCGAGCTCGGTCTGGCCGGTGATGACGCTCTGGTACTCATCCGGAAGCGGTGCCCAGGTCTGCACGTTGGGTGCGAGTTGCTTCAGTCGTGTGACGGCCTTGTCAATGCTCTTGGTGAAGTCCTCACCCTGCATCTTGGCCGTGATCATCGTCAGGTCGATGCCGAGCGCCGAAGGCGGGGCGACAATGGAGACCTTCTGCTTGTATTGGGTGTCCCAAAGGACGTTCCACGATGTCGGCTTCGTTTTCACCTTTGTGGTGTCGTACAGCAGGCCGACGGCATCTTCCTGAAGCACCGGTCCGTAACCGCCCGTATCGACAATGCCCTTCTTGACGTGGCTGATGTTCGGCACGTCGCTGGCGGAGACCTTCTGGAACAGACCCTGCGTGTTGCCGGAAGCGGCAACTGTGCTGTCCATAATGGCGATGTCCGTCGTCGGCGTGCCGCCCTCCGACTGGAGGGCCGCGAGCATGTCCGCCGATGATCGCTTAGCCAGGTACTGCACTTTGATGTTCGGGTACTTGGCCTCGAAAGGCTTGACGACCGCATCCCAATACTGGTTCTGCCACACATCGGCGTACCCGATTATGCTGATCGTCCCGCTGGCGGCCGAGCTATCGGCGCCCCCCGAGCTTTGCGGCGCGCTCGGGGCGGCGCTTCCGGCGCATCCGCTCAACGCCGCCAAAGCGAGCGTCGCAGTGGCGGCGACAACCGCTGACCTTCCATAACGACTGAACATCCGTGCTCCATTCTTGGCACGACGCATGGGCTCGCTACAGGGCCCATCGTCGCGCGCTGCTGTGAATGACGAATGGCTTTGGGGCCACCCTGATGTCATGGCGGAGTCGCTCTCTTGCGACACGTTGCGATTACGGTATCTTCGACCCCTCGTTGTGCATATAGGCCCCATCCAATCGTGCCAAAGTCGTGCTAGATCGGGACCCGGAACCCTGCTAAGGCACCACACACTCCCTAAGTAGAAATGCTGATCAGAGGGAATATAACTTTCAGATAAACTGTTCGATTGCGTGGAACGCGTGAGCACAAGTCGGCGCAACACGGCACGATTCGTGCCAAAGTTGCCGGAAAGAGTAAGAGCGCTGACCAGTTGTCGAGCTCCTTCAGACGGGCTCTGCGCAAGCGAGGTGGACGGCAAGAAGCGGATGCTGCGCAGGCTCACGCAGATCTTCACGCTACACGCGCAATACGACCACCTGGTGCCGGTGTCCCAGGCACCCGCGACATGCTTCTCTCCGATGCAGTGCGGCTGCACCGGAAACTCGTGAACGCCGGTGTCGAGACGGAACTGCACGTCTGGGAGGCGGCACCTCACGGCGTCTTCATGGGGCAGGCACCCGAGGACCGCGAGCAGCTTCAGCAGGTAAGAGAGTTTCTGCTGGCGCAAACGAAGTAGGCAGGAGCCGCACCTCGAAGGTCAGCGGCGACGCGATCGAAGGCTCTAACCTGCGTGATCAAGTAGTGGCTTCGAGCCTTCCCGGAGCCACGCCTGAGCGATGATGCGATGTCCGAGTTCGCTCGGATGGATGCCGTCCGCTGCAAGGTCACTTGCTTGCGCCTTTTTCGCGGCCGTGTTGAGGAGCTTGTGCAGATGAATCACCGGCGCGCCATAGGCTGCGCCGAGATCAGCTCGCCCTCCACGAGGGGATTGCGGCCGGCAGCGGTGACGCTGTCTCCGAAGAAGACCAGAGATCGTCGGCCGCTGAGCCGCCGGGAACTCATGGTCGAGATCCTCTCCGCCGGTCATCCAGACCATGTTGCGTTTCCTCGACGAGGGGAAGGATCGCGACGCGCTCACCCCTGGTAGCCGACAGCACTGCCGCCTCAACCATGGCGAGCGATGGGATGTTGCGATGAATCTCACCTGACGGTTCAACGCCGCTCCTGAGGGCGCCGACGAATTCGCTCAGCGATCCAGCGATCTCCTCGCGCAGCTCGCCATCGTCGCCGGTTTCTCTGAGATCGACCACTTCCCCGGCAATTGAGAGGGAGGGGATGTTTTCGCCATCCCACAGAGCCGTCCCCTGCTCGCTTGACGCTCGCCATTCCCCGTTCCACGACGTCTCAAGTGATTGGCTGACCCAGCTGCCCTGATAGATGAAGCGAGTTCCAGACGCGAACTCGAAAATGACCGCGGCTGCGGCATCACCGCTGAACCAACTCCACGAAGGGTTGAAGGAATCTGCATAGACCGAGATGGGGTCCTCGTCCAGAAGATAGCGCGCGACGTCGAATGCGTGGATGGACATGTCGACCAGAAGCGGTGAAGCCATTTCCTCTCTGAAGCCGCCGAAGTGAGGGGCTCTGAAGAACTGGTGAGTGAGGATGCCGATATGCCCGAGGCGCGTCAGTGCCGCCTTGTAGGCAGCGAGCGTTCGGAAGTACCGGCGTGACTGACTGATCATCAGCAGCTGTCCCGTCGTCTCGGAGATGGCGGCAAGAGAGAGAGCCTCCGCAACTGTCGGGGCTGCCGGCTTCTCCGAGAGAACGGGCAGCCCCAGAAGCATGGCCTCTCGATCGACCGAGTAGTGCGCGACCGGCACGGTCACATTGAGTACGGCGTCGGGAGCGGTCGACTCGAACAACTCGGTGATGCTGCGCGCGCAGGGCACATTCGAGAAACCGACTTCGCTTGCGGCCGCCTTCGCGCCCGCCAGATCAAGGTCGACCAGGCCGACGAGCTCGATTTCGGGCGCGTCCTGGAGAGCTCGGAGCCACGCTTTCCCCATGCCGCCGGCACCGACCTGAATGATTCGGATCACCCGGTTTGGGTCGTCGATTGTGGCGAAGCCGCTCATTCCAGCAACCCCGCAGCTGCCTTGGCGTCGTCGCTGAGCGGCCCCTGATAGCCCTTCCCTCCGAAGAAGTCGCCTTCCTCGTAGCGAAGGAGAACGGGGCCCGTGCGTTCGGGGCGGTCGGTGGCAACCCAGTCGACGCCGTTTGCGATCACACGGCGAATGTCCCTGTGGTGGTAGACGGGATAGTCCTGGTCCCCGGGGCTGAAGTAGAAGATCTTGCCGAAGCCGCGGCGGTAGGTGATACCGCTGCGGAACACTTCACCGCCGGTGAACGAAGAGATGAACACGATCTCGTCGGGTGCCGGAATGTCGAACTGCTCGCCGTACATCTCTTGCTGGGGGATCTCGATCGGGTGCGGAACGCCTTGGGCGATGGGATGCGTCGGATCGACAGTCCAGACAAGTTCACGATCGTGTTCACTGCGCCAACGAAGTGTGCAACTGGTGCCCATGAGTTTGGTGAAGATCTTCGACCAGTGCCCGGAGTGCAGTACGACAAGGCCCATCCCGGCCAACACGTGCCGGTGGACGCGGTCTACCACTTCGTCTGAGACGTCCGCATGCGCGGCGTGACCCCACCAGGTGAGGACGTCGGTTTCTTCGAGCCTTCGCTCGCTGAGGCCATGTTCCGGCTCATCGAGCAAGGCCGTGGTGACGACAGCGCGATCACCGAGGTTCTCTTCGATTCCGGCTTTGATGGTGTTGTGCAT
>DASYGJ010000122.1:0-26447 GCA_035999915.1 Leifsonia sp. | reverse complement strand
ACGACTTCGGCTACATCGAATACGCCACTCGAGGCGCAGTTCGCCAGGAGTACGTCGCGACGTAATGAGCCAGTCAGTCGCCGATCTTCGTCCACTCGTTCAGAGTATGTTGCGACTCGCATGCGCGAAATTCCAAAGCGTCGATGCCGATGAGGCTCACCAGGCCACCGTCTTCCCGTGCCGGTCGAGGTAGTGCAGTCCTGGTACGCCGCGCTGAGCGTCGATCGAAACCTCGCCCAGACCATGGAAGGCGACGATGCCGAACTGCGGGCGGCGCTCATGGTCTCGAGCATCCTCGGCATCACCATCGCCCGACACTTCTTCAACTTGACGCCTCTCGTCGACGCCATCGACGACCAGGTAGCCGCCGTGTCGGACGCGTGGCTCGCCCCACTTGCATGATGAGCGCCTCCGCCACTGCAAGCTTGTATTCTCTAGGTATGCGTTCGATACTCGCTTCGGAGTGGTGGCTGCACTAGCAGCCGATCGACGCATGTTCGCGGGCTGCACGGCAGCCCGCGCAGATCGCGGAACCCCTCTCCGTGCGGCCCTTCATAGGAAGGGCACCACATCATGGACTCGTTTTCCGCGACTCGCTCACGGATGCCAGAGCTCGAAGCGCGCATCGCCGCGGACCCGGCGTCATTTCGCGTGCTGACGGGTGAGCGGCCGACCGGGCGACTGCATCTCGGGCACTACTTCGGCACGATTCGCGAACGGGTGCGGCTTCAAGCCAGCGGTGTCGAGACGTTTGTGATCCTCGCTGACTACCAGGTCATCACCGATCGGGACACCACCGCGAATGTTGCCGAGAACGTCTACTCGGCGATCATGGACTACCTCGCAGCCGGCCTTGACCCGTCGCGCACGACCGTTTTCACACATTCGGCCGTGACCGCATTGAACCAACTGATGCTGCCCTTCCTCAGTCTGGTGACGGAGGCCGAGATGCGTCGGAACCCGACGGTCAAAGCCGAGCTCGAAGCGTCAGGCAGGGCGCTAAGCGGGCTGCTGCTGACCTATCCGGTGCACCAAGCCGCGGACATACTGTTCTGCAAAGGCAACCTGGTGCCGGTAGGGAAGGACAATCTTCCCCACGTCGAACTAACCCGCACCATTGCCCGCCGTTTCAACGAGCGATACGGCCCGGTGTTTCCTGAACCGGAGGCCCTGATCACCGACGCTCCGGAGATCCCAGGACTCGACGGGCGCAAAATGTCCAAGAGCTACGGCAACGCCATCGCACTCTCGCTGACCGCCGACGAGACGGCCGCCCTGATCCGCCGCACCCCCACCGACAGTGAACGCGTGATCACCTACGACCCGAAGCGCCGGCCCGGTGTGGCCGGACTGCTGAGCACCGCGGCGCTGTGCACCGGCACCACGCCCGAAGCGATCGCAGCGAGCATCGGTGACCGTGTAAGCGGTGCGCTGAAAAAGCTCGCAATCGATGCGGTCAACGACTTTCTCGCCGCGCACCGACGCCGTCGCAGAGAACTCGAAGCGGAACCCGACGTGGCGCTTGACATCGTTCAGGCCGGAAACGCGCACGCGAACCACATCGCCGACGCCACCCTCGACGAGGTCCGCGGCCGCATGGGGACGAGCTACGCAAACGCACGATAGCCCATCCGCCCTTGTCGTTCCGTGCGCCTCAGGCAGACAGTTCGGGGATGGCTGTCTCTTCAAGGACAGTGATGGTGCACCCTTCTGCCCAGCCGAGGTGGTGGTGGTTCTTGACCATTTCCAAGGCCGCGTCCATCGAGGAGGCCTGAATGATCGACATGCCGATCACGTCGGTGTCGCTCTGCGACACTCCTTCGGCCGTGACTGTGCGGGACTGCCCGAGGGGCTGGCCCGGGTCGACGAGCGCCGGCCCGAGTTCAGTGGCCCAGTCGATCCAAGCTTGTAGCCCGAGCTGCGCTTCTTCGGGAGTGGCTTGAGCGAAGCGCTGCGCTACCGCGAGGGGAGCGTGGTACAGCACGATATATCTGGTCATAGTTACCTTTCGTTGCTTTGCGAGATGAGCATTTCGAGTTGGGCGGCAACGCTGCGGAGCGCCTCGGTTGCGTCGACCAACTCGGTCGACGGGAGGTTCTCGAATACGCCTTGCGACCACTGGAGCTGTCGTTCGTAGATTTGCTCAAGCAGGTTTCGGCCGCGATCGGTCAGGTGCACTATCTGGGTTCGACGATCGGTGGGGTGCGGGCGATACTCTGCGAGTCCGTCCGCGACCAGGTCGTTGGCCACGCGTTGCGTGCTCTGCCGTGCGTGGCCGATCTCTTTCGCCATATCCGCCACGGTCATTCCGCCGAACGCTCGTCCCAGCACCTGCCACCGCGCGCTTGATTCCCCGAGCGGGCCGACGATCGCTTCGCCGGCACGGATGATCAGGCCGTTGACCGTGAAAACGCTCGACACGAACTCTGTCCAGGGGTCGTGCGGAGTGTCATGCGACGGCATGTCTGAAGACTAGAGAATCGACAGCATGCTGTCAATAACGTCAGCGGATCCTCCCCTTGACCTCGCCCTTGGGGCCAGCCGCAGGCTTGGGTGAGAAGGTTGGATGAAAGCCATCCAGAGGGGAATCATGAGCGAATCGTTGAGTGCGGGGGCGTTCGCGCGGCAGTCGCGGTTGTCGGCGAAGGCCCTTCGGCTCTACGCCGCCAACGGCATCCTCGTGCCTGACAGGGTTGACGCTGACACCGGCTACCGCCATTACAGCCGCGACCAGCTGCAGGATGCGCGCCTCGTGCGCTTGCTGCGCCGATCGGGGGTACCGCTGGCCGTGGTCGCCGAGATCCTTGACGCGCCGCGTGAGCAGCGGTCGGCGGTGGTCGAGCGCTATGCCGAACAGTCGGAGGCAGAACTTCGACGTCGGCTGCAGTTGCTCGCTCATCTCTCCCGGACCTTCTCCGGAGGAAAGGACAGCTATCCCATGAGCAACATCAGAACCAGAAATGTGCCCGACCAGACCGTGCTTACCGAGCAGGCCTACGTGAGCGCCACCGAACTGTCGGACTGGATTGCCCGCACCGGGCTGCGACAACTCGAGATCGCGGCGTCCGTCGGCGGCCAAATCGGCCCGTCGATGGTCATCTACCACGGCGACGTCAGTGAGGACAGCGACGGACCGGTCGAATCGTGCATTCCCATCGATCCCGAGAAAGGGGATGCGAGTCACGTGCCGACACGGGTCGAACCTGCGCATACCGAGGCGTTCATCAGGGTCACGCGTGCGCAGGTTCGGTATCCGGACATGCTGGCGGCTTACGACGCACTGAATGCCTGGATCGACGCGAGCGACGTTACGGTGAGCGGTCCGCCGCGCGAACTGTACTTTGCCGACCCGTCCACCGGGCCAGAAGACGAGCCGGTCGCGGATGTCGCCATACCGATCGCGAGCTGAGCGGATCCGGGACTTCCAGACCGCGTGAGAGTCCGCAGGGCGGTGGGGGGAAACCCCCAGAAAGATCTGACCGGTGGCCCGATTGAGTGCGCGCTTCGCTTCTCCTAGGTTGAGAGCGTGAAGAGGTTAGCTGAGTTCTGGTCTAATGCGATCGATCTCTTGATCGACGGTGCGTTGGGGCCTCTGTGGTTGACTCTCAGGCTGACTCTTTACGCCCTGGGATTCGTGCTGGTCCCGGTGGCAGGTCTGGGAGTGCTACTGCTGGTGGTCGCCGGTGCTGTCACGCGTTTGGTTTCCACCGTCGAACGAGAGCGCGCGATTGCGTTATACGACATCGAGATCCCCCCACCGGATCGGCGCGAAGTTCAGCAGACGGGGTGGCGTGGTCTCGTTGGGCGGGCACGGGCGACCGTCATCGACCCCCTCACGTGGCGATTGCTGTTGCACCATCTGGTCACCACTGTGATCGGCTTGGGTCTGATCTGCCTCGGCGGCTTGGTGCTTCTCTCGACGGCCTTCGTCGTCATCACCGTCAACGTGCAGCTGGGCGTCCTTGCGGCGGCGGCCGGACTACTGCTCCTGGTGGCGTACGTCTGGCTGGTCGGGCGCCTTGATCGGTCGGTCGTCTCTCGGCTGCTGAGCGGAAGCAGTCGGCAGGTATTGCTTGCGCGGGTCGACTCACTTGCCGATGCGCGTCGGGGCGCGGTGGATGCCGCATCGCGGGAGCGCAAACGGATAGAACGCGACTTGCACGACGGAATACAACCGAGACTCGTTTCCGTGGCGATGACCATCGACATGGCGCGGAACAAGCTCCCGTCCGACCCGATTGCTGCGCAATCCCTGCTTGATCAGGCTCACATCGATGCGAAGTTGTCGATTAGCGAGCTGCGCGATCTGGCACGCGGTATACACCCTGCCATCTTGATGGACAGGGGTCTGGATGCAGCTCTGTCGGCGGTCGCAGCCCGCTGCTCGGTTCCCACCACAGTGGACGTCGACCTGCCCGACCGACTGTCACCAGATGTCGAGGCTGTCGTGTACTTCGCCGTCACGGAGGCTTTGACCAATGTGGCCAAACACTCTCGAGCACTGGCATGCACAGCCACGGTTACGCGACTCGGCGCAACCGTCGTGGCGACTGTCACGGACAACGGGGTGGGGGGCGCCCGCGCCGGAGAGGGTCTTGGTCGGGGAGGCCTGAGCGGAATGGCCGACCGCGCTCGCTCTGCAGGCGGGCGCCTTGGAGTAGAGAGCCCCCGGGGCGGCCCGACCGTGATCACCGTGGAGATCCCATGCGCATCGTGATCGCCGAGGATTCTGTGCTGCTGCGCGCGGGCATCGTCCGCTTGCTGACGGATGCTCAGCACGATGTCGTGGCCACGTGCGGCGATGCCGTCGAGCTGCTGACCGCAGTCGACCGCTATCGACCCCAACTCGCCATCGTTGACGTTCGGATGCCCCCCACATTCACGGACGAGGGTGTGCGGGCCGCGGCTATTATCCGAGCTCAATCTCCCGGAGTAGCGGTGCTCGTGCTCTCGCAGTATGTCGAGGAACGGTATGCCGCCGACCTCATTGCCGACAACACCGCAGGCCTTGGCTACCTTCTCAAGGACCGGGTTGCCGACGTCAGGGACTTCCTCACCGCGGTTGATGAAGTCGGCCGCGGCGGCACCGTGCTGGACACCGAGGTCGTCTCCCAGATACTCATCCGATCGCGACGACGTTCGTCGCTGGCGAACCTGACGCCGCGGGAACGCGAAGTCCTCCAACTCATGGCGCAAGGAAAATCCAACAACTCCATCGCCGCACAGCTCGTCGTGAGCGAAGGCTCAATCGAAAAACACATTTCGGCGATCTTCACCAAGCTCTTGCTCGGGCCGGAACAGGCAGTCAATCGGCGCGTACTCGCTGTGCTCCGCTACCTCGCCGGTGGCGGCGAATCCACAACCTCACCTTCAGAAGGACACAGCCCATGAACGTCCCGAACTCTTCGAACGCACCCGCCCCGTCGTCCCGCCGGCCGCTCAGGGCTGCCCTCCTCATCATCGGATCATTGGTGCTGGTAGCACTCACCGTCGGCGCGGTCATCACGATCGGAGACGCTGTCGGTGGGACGCGAAAAGACTCGTCGACGCGCCTTTCCATTGAGCAGAGATTCGACGCGGTGAAAATAGACGCGCAGGCCGCAGACGTAAGCGTGCGGTACGCGAATGTGAGCGCTGCCCAACTGAATTTTCACCAGGGGTCTGAGATCCGAAGCGCCACCCTTCACCACAGCGTGACCGGCGGTGTGCTCGCCGTGACTGAGACTGTCAATGGAACTCTGCTGTTCGGTCGGATCCTCGCGGACGCGACCACACTGGAACTCGTCCTGCCAACGTCGCAGAAAGCGACACCGCCAGCCATCGACACGACGGTCCACGCCGGAAACCTGGACATCAACGGGACGTTCGCGGCCATCGCGATTCACTCAATGGCTGGAAACGTCACCCTCCACGGAGGCGCATTGAGCTTGAATGTCGATTCTCAATCCGGCAATGTCGAGGCGACCGACTACATCCTGCATGGGCCGCTGACTGGCACGACGGCCGCAGGCGACGCAACCTACAACTTCAGCACTCTTCCCGACCGGGCCACACTGACCAGCAGTGCCGGCAACATTCGGTTCACCGTGCCCAAGGGCAGCTATCAGATCAGTGCCCAAGCCCAGGCGGGGACCGTGCGTCAAGGGGTCAAGAGCACTCCGGGCGCATCACGCGTGTACATCCTCCAGACAAGTGCCGGGGACATCACCGTCGCCAACCGGTAAGTGACGGCAACGTCTTCGAGGAACTTTTAGGTCAGGACCCTGGCTGCGGCGGGGTGGGTGGCCAGAATTTGCGTTCTGGATCTTCTGGGCTCATGATCCCGACGCTATTACCGTCGGGATCATCGGCGATGGCGTAGCGGGCGCCCCAGAACGCGTCATAGGGCTGTTGATGGCCTCCGTATCCCGCAGCAGTCAAATCTTTATAGACCTCGTCGACCGCCTCCCGAGTCGGAACAGAGAACCCGAGCACCGCGCTACCCCCGGTCGCCCCGTTCCACCCCGAGTCCCACTGCGGCACAAACTTGGTACTGTCCCATTCGATGACCATGCCGTTTGGCAGCCGGGCGGCAACATGCAGAGCACCTGGTGCAGCGTCGATTGTCAGACCGAGGCGACGGTAGAAGGCGACGGTGGCATCCATGTCCCGCACCACCAAATTGATTTGGTGCAAGACGGGCTCGTAAGACATGAGCCACGGCCTCTCTTTCTACGACAGACTACGCACCCAAGTGGCCTGGCACGAGGATCGAACGGACCACGGTCTCACCGGACGCAACCAGGGCGGACCTGGGCATGGCGATGGTCAGAGCGAGGGCAACGGCGAACATAGCGAAGGCAACGGATCGCGGACACAGTTCCTCGACCCGAAGACTGGGAAGCCATAAAAGGCTGATTAGAAGAGGGCGAACGAGTCGCCGCCAGTACGCCTAAATTCGTCTCTCGGTTCACTCGGTGCAGTTTCGCTCAGCACTGCGCCGCGGCTTACGTGTTCGCACGGATGCCTTGCTTGCCATAGGCCTTAGCGATGTGCCGGGTCAGGGTATTGATTCCGGCCTTGGACGCCGCATGGCCGGGCCGGACATCCTCGCCCGCCCGTTCGCGACCGGGCTCGGCCAGCCGGTCTCGTCGACGGCAGCGAGACGGAGGGAGTCGTCGTCAGAGGTTCACCCGGCCGACGAGGTTGACCGTGATGCCGAGGCGGTCGAACATCGCAGCTTTCGCGGCGAGCGCCTTGTCGGCGGTCTCGGCGTCCGGCGCGTACGCCAACTGAGCGTGGTTCGCCTTATGGCGCGCCATGAACTGGTCGCGCGTCACGTCGTGCAACACGACGTTGGCGATCGGCCACTCCGGGTTCGTGGCGTCCTTCCGTCGCTGCGTCTCCTCCGCGGGGAGATCCACGACGGTGGCGCGGAAGATGTCTGCCTGCAGAATGCCGTCGGCTATGAAGACGCGCGAGATCACGACCTCGCCGGGCTTCGAGACGCCGTTGATCGTGGCACCACCGGCCGGGAAGAAGACGTGGCCCTGGCGCCATCCCTCCGCATTCTGCCAGCCGCCCAGGTGAGAGGCCGGCACCGAGCCGGAGATTTCGTAGACCCACACGAACTCGCTGTTGAACTCCTCGGCCCAGCGGACGTCGTGGAGCGTGTTGTCGGGGACGAGCCCCATCGCGCGCCACACACGGTCGGTCACGAGCGCGTCGACCGCGACGCCCTCATCGGCCTCGTTGAAGTGCGGGAAGGCACGGCCGGCGTGCAGCTCCCGCGAGCCGTCGCGGCTCAACACCGGGGGCCGTTCCGTGGAGTTCAGCATGCCCTCCGCGAGGTCCGACGCCGGCACGAGGTCCTTCAAGCCTTGCTGGTACTGGATGCCGACGGCATCCAGTCCGAAGTCGTCCGCGATGCGCAGGGCCGCGATGTACATCTTCATCTGCCACTGCACTTGACCCCGGGTGAGTTCGGTCGCCGCATCTTCCCCGTAGACGAAGGTCATGCCGTGGCCTATCAGCCAGTCGTACACGGCATCCGCCTCGGCATCCGTCACACGCAGCATCTCGGCGTACAGCGCGGACTGCGAGAGGCGCTCCTTGTAGACGCCGATGCGGTTCAGCAACTCATCGTCGAAGATCGCGTTGTACATGCCCATGCAGCCCTCGTCGAACACGCCGATGATGGCCTTGTCTGTGAGGAGCTCGTCGCCGAGCGCACGTCCGAGGGCGACCTCGGGGGTGTCGGGCAGTTCCGGCAGGCGGCGGACGTGGGAGGCGTCGTGCACGATGCCTCCCGTCTCCACCCACTCGCGCAGGCCATCGCGGAACCAGTCGTCGGTGAAGTCGACCGACCACGTCGTCGCGTAGGGCTTGCCCATCTTCGTGAGGCCCGCGTTCAGTCCGAGGAGGCCGACAAGCCCCGGCCAGTCGCCGGCGAAATTCGCGACCGTCAAGATCGGCCCGCGGTGCGTGCGGAGCCCGGCGAGGATGTGGTGGGAGTATTGCCAGTTCGCGATCGCGACGACGAGCGGCGACTCCGCCGGGATCTTCTTGAAGATCTCCATGCCCATCCGCTGGCTCGAGATGAAGCCGTGCCCGGCCGCCGGGTCGATGCCGAACGGCCGGATGACCTGCCAACCTAGATCGTTCAGCACGCCTGTGACCGCGCCCTCGAGTTCGACCTGCGTCGGCCATCCGGCGAGGTTCGCGGATTCGCGCAGGTCGCCGGAGGTGATGAGATAGGCCGTGCGCTCCGGGGCGTCGGGCCGCACGGGCGTCGCGGGCATTGCGTAGTCGGTCATATCGTCTCCTGTGGTGTGGGATCCTTCTCTCGCGCACGAGCCGGCGCGTCCCCGCGCTGTACGGCCGCGAGCTCGTGCGCGATGGGCTTAGTGGCGGCGTACAGCCGCAGGTAGCGGTCGAAGAGGGCGTCGTACGCTTCTGCGTTCTCGGGGCGCGGCTCGACGACGTCGGCCACCGGGTTCCAGTCGCGGATGCGGGGCGCCTCGCCCTCGGGAGCGACCGCGGATGCCGCGAGGAACGCGGCCCCGTAGCTCGCACCGATCGTCACCCGCGGGACCTCCTGCACGAGGCCCGTCGCATCCGACACGATCTGCAGCCACAGGGCGCCCTGCGTGCCGCCGCCGACGGCGACGATGCGGCAGATGTCGGCGCCCGCGGCGCGCATCGTCTCGACGTTGTGCCGCACCCCGAGCGCGGTCGCCTCGAGCGCGGCGCGGTACAGGTCGCCGCGGCCGTGGTCGAGGGTCAGCCCGGCGATGACACCGCGAGCGTCGGGGTCGAGGATGGGCGTCCGCTCGCCCGCGAAGTAGGGCAGCATCGACAGCCCCCGTGCCCCGACTCCAGAATCGGCGGCCTCGTCGAGAAGCGTCGAGTAGTCGGCATCCGTCATGTTCTTGATCCAGGCGGTGAGCGCGCCCGACGTCGAGAGCCCTCCCGCGAGGTTGCGGGTTCCGGGAAACGCGCCGACCGTCGTCCACATCGACGGCGTGCGGAGGGTCTTCTCGCCGGTGGCGACGAGGAACATCGTCGTGCCGTACATGAGCAGGAGGTCGCCGACCTCGTGCGCCCCGGCGCTGACGGCCTCGGACCACGCGTCGATCGTGCCCACGATGACCGGCGTTCCGGCGGGGATACCGGTGGCGACGGATGCGGCATCGGTCACCGCTCCGGCGACATCGCCTGCCCATCGCAGCGCGGGGCGCTCGATGCCGGGTGCGTAGGCGTCCCACCGGTGCTCGTCCCAGGCCTCGGCATCCACGTTGTAGAGCGGCGAGACCTGGCTCGCCGACTGGTGGTCGAGGACGTAAGCGCCGGTGAGCCGTCGGGTGAGCCAGGAGGCTGGCATGAAGAGGCGGCGCGCGCGGCCGTAGGCGTCGGGCTCCTCCTCGGCGATCCACGCGATCTTGGGGCCGCCGGCCTGGCTGGTGAGCGGTGATCCGCCGACGCGGGTGATCGCCTCGACGCCGAGCTCGGCCGTCATCCGCTCGATCTGCGCGACGGCGCGCGTGTCGACGCCGTAAAGGATGGCCGGACGCACCGGCTCATCAGCCTTGTCGGCGAGGAGAATACAGGGACCCATACCGCTCACGCCGACGGCGGCGATCTCCGCATCGGGCGCCCGGGCGAGGAGTTCGCGGGCGAGGCCTGCGAACTCCTCCCACCAAACCCGGCCATCCATCTCGACCCAGCCGGGATGCGGGCGGTCGACGTCGTGCGCGCGGGTCGCCGTCGCGACGATTCTGCCAGGGGATCCGCTGAAATCGATATCGACGAGAACGCCCTTGCTGCTGGACGTGCCAATGTCGACGCCGAGCGTGCACTTCATCGGACCCTCCTCAATCGCAGTGTGAATATCATGCGCGTGCTGCGTCTTCAGCGACCGTGGCCGCGATGCTCTCCTGCAGACGCGCCCAGAGCGAGTCGAGGTTCGCCCGGTTGTTGCCGGTGAGCGCCGCCATCGGACTACGGCACGAACCACACGGAACGGTGTACTTGCCGACCAGGTATTTGGCAGCCGGGAACACTCCTTCGCGAATCATTCCATCGAGCGTTTCGTTGATGCGCACCTGCACCACCCGTGCACCCTCGAGATCGCCGGCCTTAACACGAGCCCGCAGTGAGCGAAAGAGCTCGATCTGCAGCCCCACAGTCGTGCCGATCGAGGCGGTCGCACCCATCATGACGGCGGGCAGATAGAGCTCGTCGAAGCCGTTGATGAGCTTCACGTCCGGATACTGGGCCACCAGACGTTCCGCGCCGAACAGGTTCTGCGACGTGTGCTTGATGCCGACGACCTGCGGAAGCGACAGCAGCGCCTCATAACCTCCCTCCACCACGTCGCGACCGGTGAACTGGGGGATGTTATAGACGATGAACGGTAGATCGACGCGGTCGATGACGGCGCGGTAGTGGGCTACGACCTCCTCCGTCGAGTAGTGGTAGTAGAGCGGGGGAATCATCGAGACCGCCCCGACGCCCGAATCTTCCGCCGCCTGCGCCAGCCGAATCGCGTCGCGAGTCGTCATGGCCCCTACGTGTGCGATGACAGGGACGCGTCCCGCCGCGGCGTCAACGGCCGTGCGTGCGGCGGACTCGCGCTCATCGAGCGACAGAAGCATCCCTTCGCCGGTGGACCCCCCGATATAGATGCCCTCGACTCCGCGCGTGATGTCGATGTCGATGAGTGCCGCGAGGTTGTCCAGATCGACCGACTCGTCCGCACGCATCGGAGTCGGAGTCGCGGCGATAATCCGCTCACCGATGACGTCGCTCACCATGCGGTCCAACCCCCGTCGACGACGAGGTTCGAACCCGTCATATATCGGGAGGCATCCGACGCGAGGAAGATCAGCGCGCCGTTGTACTCGTCGACCTGCGCCATCCGGCCGATCGGGATGCGGGCCTCGTAGTTCGCATGGAACTTCTCGTCCTGCGTCTCCCGCCACACTCCGGCCGGCGTCAGCGTGTTCACACGGATCCCCGTCCGCCCCCAGTAGGTGGCGCAGTATCGGGTGAGGTTGTAGATCCCGGACTTCGCGGCCGAATAGGCGACAGGCTTGATGAACGGCACACCCGTATCGAGGGCCTTGTACGCGTAGATGTCCTGCACCGGCGAGACCATCCCGTAGATCGATCCGACGTTGACGATCGACCCCGCGAGTCCCGTGTTGCGCATTCGGCGACCCGCAGCCTGCGTGACGAGGAATGTGCCCACGAGGTTCGTGTCCACGACCTCGCGGAAGACCTCCGCGGGAAACTGCTCGAACGGGCCGGACACCTCCGGCGATGCGCTGGGCTGTGTGTCGATGCCGGCATTGTTGACGACGATCGTCGGGACGCCCCATGCGTCGACGACCTGATCGAATGCGGCGTCCACGCTCGCCTGGTCCGTGATGTCCATCTGGACCGCCATCAGCCGGTCCCGCTCCGCCCCGATACCCAGGCGTTCGCCCGCATCCGCGCCGGCGGCGCGTGACGTCACGACCACGCGCGCCCCGCGTGCGTGAAGCGCCCTGGCGAACTCGGCACCGATCTGGCCGAACGCACCCGTCACGACCGCGATTCTGCCCGCCACCGAGAACAGCGGATCTTCGGTTCCATCCATCGAGATGATCTCCTTGCCCGTGGGACTTCCGCCCACGTCCTGTGTCAGATGCGGTGTTCCGCGAGGTAGTCGCGGTCGAGGACCAAACCGTGTCCGGCGGCTGTGGGCGGGTAGTAGATGCCCCGGCGCGTCTCGCCCGTCGATGAGAAGATGCCGAGGTCGGCCCACGTTCCACCATCCGTCATCTCCGCGTACGAGATGTTGGGGACGGCGGCGAGGATGCTCGCACTGAGCTCCATCACGAAGTGCGGCGTCATCGGCAGGTTGCGGGTTCGCGCGGCCGCGGCGATGTCGAGATATCCGGTGATGCCCCCGACACGCCCGAGGTCGGCTTGCACGAAGTCGACTCCGCCGCCGTCGAAGTACTGGACGAACTGGTCGACCGTGTAGACGTTCTCGCCGAGTCCGATCGGGGTACGCACCTCGCGCGCCAGCCGCACGTGCGCGGAAATGTCGTCCGAGGGAAGCGGCTCCTCGATCCACAGAAGATCGAACTGCTCGAACCGCGAGAACGCGCGGAGCGCCTGGGGGTAATTCCATCCCTGGTTCGCGTCGACGGCGAGGGGGAATGCTCCAACCGCTTCCCGGATCCGCGCGAGCCGCTCGACGTCCTCCTCGAGGTCAGGCTTGCCGACCTTCACTTTGGCGGCCGCGTAGCCCTCGGCCTTCCAACGGCGCACCTGCTCGACGACCTCGTCGGCAGAGAGGTTTAGATTGATGCCGCTGCCGTACAGGGGCACAGTGTCCCGCACGCGGCCAATGATGTCGATGACATTGACGCCCAGGCTCTTCCCGAGGAGGTCCCATGCCGCGATGTCGAACGCGGAGATTGCATGGGTCGTGACACCTGCGCCGCCGATGTCATGCACGAAGCGGTACGCGCGATTCCACAGGCCCCGCGGTGACACCCGCTGGTCTACCAGCGTCGGCGCGATCTCGTGCGCGAGCGCGCCGATCGTCCGCGCGCCCATCCCCGACGTGTGGCTGAAGCCCGTTCCGATCAGCCCATTGTCGCCGTGCAGATCGACCACGGTGACTTCAATGTCGGTCACTCTGTGGATCTGGTCGCCCCACGGGCCCTGGGGAAGAGGAACCCGCGCGAGCGAGATCTCCACCCCTTCGATACGGGGGATCTCGGTGGTCAGCCGACCGGATCCTGTCTGGACAATTGTCATGTGGTGTTGCCTTTCGAGAGGAGGAGCGGGCAGCGGCTCAGCCCTTGACGGCGCCGGCGGCGAGGCCGCCGATGAGCTGCTTCTGGACGAGCATGAAACCGAGGAGGACGGGCACCGCCGCGATGACGCCGCCAGCCGTCAGCAGGTCCCAGCGGATCTGGTAGTCGCCGATGAACAGCTGCAGACCGATCGGTATCGTCTGGCTCTTCGTCGTCGACGTGAACGTCAGGGCGTAGAGGAACTCGTTCCACGAGAAGATGAAGATATAGGTTCCCGCGGCCGTCAGCCCCGGCCTCATCAGGGGGAAGAGGATGTGGCGCACCATCTGGAATTTGGAGCATCCGTCGACGGTCGCGGCTTCGTCCAGCTCCGGCGGGAGACCGTCGAGGAAGCCCTTGAGCAGGTACGTCGCGAACGGGGTCGCGAAGGTCGTGTACACGAGGATCAGGCCGGCGGTGGAATCGAGCAGGCCCGCGCTCTTGAGCATCGTCGATAGGGGAATCACGAGCAGCACCGCCGGGAAGAGCTGAGCGATCAGCAGGACAGTCAGCAGCGCGCCGCGTCCGCGGAAACGGAAGCGCGACAAGGAGATGGCTGCGGCAGACGCGACGATCAGCGACAGCAGCACCGTCCCCAGCGCAGCCAGCAGACTGTTGCGCATGTAGTCGAGGAAGGGCGTGGTGGTGAAGAGCTCGACGTAGCCCTGCACGCTCAGCGTGGACGGCGGCTTGCTCATCCCGTTCGCGACCAACTCCTGATTCGGCGTGAACGACGTCAGCAACATGACGAGGTACGGGCCGATGGTCGCGATCATCCACCCGGCGATGAGGACGTACAGCCCCACCCGCCCGACCCGTCGCGCGGAGCGGGATCGACGACCCGTCGTCATGACGACCGGGATGCGCTCCGTGCGCGGGCCCTCGATCGTGCCGAGAGCGTTCCCGTTCATCGCTTGACCTCCTTCGTCTGAGTGAGGCGCAGGTAGATCACGACGAGGATCGCGAGCACGATCGCCTGAACCACGGCATATGCGGCACCACTGCCCAGCTGCCCCTGCTTGTAAGCCGTGAGGTACGACTGCAGCGGGATCGTGGTGGACGCGATCCCCGGACCACCTCCGGTGAGGACATACGCGAGGTCGATGTAGTTAGCAGTCCAGATGAGCCGGAGCACCAACGTGATCAGCACCGTCGGGAGAATCGACGGGACGACGACATGCCGGAACACCCCTAGCGCACCGCATCCGTCCGTCCTCGCCGATTCCTTCAGCTCCTCCGGGACGGCTTGCAGCGCCGCGAGGACCATCACCGCGAAGAACGGGATGCCCTGCCACGCATCGATCACGATGAGTGTCGGCAGCGCGGTGTGCGGATCGGAGAGCCAGGCGACGGGGTGCGTCATGATGCCGAGACGCTGCAGGACCGTGTTGATCAGCCCTCGGTTGGGGTCGAGCAGCCAGAGCCAGATCAGCGCCACGAGCACGCTCGGGGTCGCCCACGGAATCATGGCCAGACCGCGCACGGTGCCGCGCAGCCTGAACTTCTGGTTCAGCAGCAGCGCCCCGATGACCCCGAAGATCAGCTGCAGGGAAACACCGCCGACGGTCCAGAAGACCGAGTTCCCGACGAATGCGCCGAACTGCGGATCCTGAAACAGGGCGACGAAGTTGTCGAGCCCGAGGAACCCGACCGTGCCCCCGAGGAGGGTGGTCTTGGTCATCGAGAGCCAGATCGCGCGCAGGAACGGGTAAGCGACGAAGACGAGCAGCAGGATCAGGGTCGGCGAGACGAAGATGAGGATCGTGGGGTCGAAACGACGTCTCGTGCCGCCTCGACCCCCCGCGACTGTAGTCGTCATGTCACTGCTTCTTGAGCCCGGCGGCAAGCGTCTGCAGCATCTTCGCGCTGGTCAGTTGTCCGGAGAACGCCTGCTGGATGGTGGGGGACCAACTGGCGTTCACGACGGTGGTCGTGCCGGGGAGCTGCGGCCAGCTCTTCGCCGTCTTGGCCGCGGTGATGGCTACCTGATACGCCGGATCCTTCTTGAACGCCTCATTTGCCGCGACCGCGTTGGTGACCGGCAGCTGGCCCTGTGGGGACGTACTCATCTTCAGCATCTGGGCGTCGCCGAGCAGGAACGTCTCCCACTGCCAGGCGAGCTCCTGCTTCTTGGAGTTCGCGAAGATGACGTTGCCGCTCATCGACTGCACGGTGGACGGCTTGGATGCGTTCGCGGCCGGCACCGGGATGACTCCGACCTTGTCGCCGAACTGCTTCCGGATAGCGGCGAGGGAGCCGATGTGGTGGATCATGGTGGCCGTCGTCCCGGCGAGGAAGTTGCTCTGCACCTGCGAGAAGGCGGCCGTTTCCGATCCCGGAGGCGCGTACTTCGCGAGGTCGAGGTATTTCTGGTTCACCGACTCGGCCGGCGTCTTGTCGAGGATCACGCTTCCGGACGCGTTCACGAACTGGGCTCCGCCGGCGAGCATCCACGCAGCCCACTGATCCTGGCCGCCGGCGCCACCGCGGACATCGAACGCGTAGTGTCCGCCGCCGGTGAGCTTCGGAGCGTCGGAGAGCATCTCGCTCTGCGTGGTCGGCGGCTGGAGGCCGGCATCCGCGAACAGCTTCTTGTTGTAGTACATGTACAGCGCGGTGTTCTGGTGGGGCATCATGTAGATCTGATTTCCACCGGGCACCTTGCCGGCGTCCCAGGCGCTCGGCTCCACCGACGACTTGCCTTTCCACGCGTCGATGCGATCGTTGAGGGGCGCGAGCACTCCGGCGCCCACGAACTGGCCGATCCACGAGTCCTTCATACGCGCCGCATCCGGCCCGTTGCCGCTGCTGATCGCGGTGGACAGCTTGTCCAGGTATTGCGCGGCGGGAACGACCTGGAGGTTGACTTTGCCATGACCGCTCTGGGCGTTGAACTCGTCGGCGAGCTGCTGCCAGGTCGTGTCGGTCGCGTTGTCCTGCCAGAGCCAGTAGGTGATGGTCTTGCCGGTCGTCGACGCGTTGGTCGTCGTCGAGCTGGCGCCGGTGCCGGAGCATCCGGCCAGCGCCAGCGCGGATGCCGCGATCGCGCCGATGACGACGGATGCGCGAACCATGTGTTGCTTCATTGCAATGCCTTTCGGAAGGGTTCTCAGTGCGTTCGGGGGGAAGGATCGGACGGATGCATGGCGCGCTGCGTCTCTCGCGAGGCCGTCAGACGCGCACGCACATCGAAGAAGTGGACATTGAGCTCGTGGACCGCGAGAGGGGTATCGCCGGCCTCCAGAGCTTCGATGATCGCCGCGTGGTGGCGGGCGGATGCCGGCAGATCACTGCCGACCTGGAGCTGCTCGGATGACTCGTCGAACATGTGCCAGAACGCTGCCACGAGGCCGTGGAAGGTCCGGTTCTCGACGTGTGTGTACAGGACCTGGTGGAACACCGCGTCCTCGTGGATGAAGGGAAGCCCCTGAGCGGCCTTGGATTCCATCCGATCGACGAGGCGTCGGAGTTCGCGCAGCGTCGTCGCCGACATGTCGGCGACAGCGACGGAGAAAAAGGCTACTTCGAGCACGCGCCGGACATCGAGCATCTCCTGCATGAGCTCGATCGACGGTTCCATGAAGCGCGTGAGCGTCTCTACGACGGACTGCATGCTGAGCTCACCTAGGACACGTCGTGAACCCTGCTTCGTTATGACCAGGCCGAGCGCCTGGAGCGCCGCGAGCGCTTCACGCAACGCCGGCCTGCTCACGGACAGGTTGTGGACGAGTTCCTGTTCTGACGGCAGTGGCTCGCCGGGCAGCAGTTCAAGCTCACGGAAGTGCTGGAACAGCCGCATCTCAAGTTCGATAGGCATCGCTGGCTCAACTTGTCTGACATTTGAAGGTTCGATCCGGTTGTGATCGCGTGACTACGCTAAGGATTCGCGGACATTTGGGGCAACCCCGACCAGAGAATTGCGCCGAATTGTCTGACAAGTGCGGGTCGTCCGCATTCTCACTCACTAGTCAGTCCGTGTGCGCGACGCACCACTTCTTGCGAGCGCACACCCGCGTCGGAGGGTGGGTTCCCCGGTGCCGGCGCCGCGCGGCACGTTCGATGACCGGGCGTCCCGGTTCGGCACAGCAACCGCTGTCCGGTGGCGGCGCTGGCAGATGGTCGGATGGGTCTGCTTCGGCATCTTCGAAATTTCTGTGGTCGTCGGGTTTGTTCTCGCGGCCGTCTTCAACATCCGAGGTGACCACGCCGCATTCGCAGCCTCCGTCGCGATGTGCTCTCTCGGCATCGTGATCGGGTGGGCTGGACTGCTGTGGGCTCGCCGCTATGGCCGATACGCAGTTGCCGGTGAACTACTCACCCGACTCCGACAAAGAGACCCGCAAGCGACTCTTCCAATCGCCCTGGCCATGCTTCACAAGCCGGTTCTGTACGACCGGTGGACGCAAAAGCCGACCGTAGGAGATTCGCCCTCTTCCGCTCGAGCCTGTTGGTGTTCGGGTTCGTCGGGGCGCTCGGTGCATCCATCTCAGCCCGTGGCTTCCGTGCCGCGCGGAGAGGGACCCCTCGCGGTCGGGGCTTGGCGATCGCCGGCATGATCATCGGTACCGCCGGGTTCCTCTACTACGCGGTCAACTTCGTCATAGCCCACCTGTCATAGCCTCGTTCAATTGGTTGCAGAGGGCGTTGACGTCGTTCTTGACTTCTCGTTCTGGTCACGGCGCGCACGCATCGAGTACCGCGATCTGCTGCGTCCGCTTGGCATCGAACCGCTAACCGTCTACCTCGATACACCGCGAGAGGTGGTGTTGGAGCGGATGCGCGCTCGTCGGCTGGCGCACGAGGACGACTATCCGTTGAACGACGCACTCGTGGGCGCGTACTTCGATCACTTCGAGCCGCCCACCGAAGACGAGGGTCCGCTGGCGATCATCGCGCATGAAGACATATGCGGTGAGACTCGCTAAGCGGACTCCGTCGGGCTCAGATCGGTCAAGGGTCTGTATTCGTGCACGGTGATCGACCGGCTTGCGGGCGCCCGACTGTCGGGATGCTGAGTGGGCGTTAGCCCTGTCTCTAGAATGGGCTGAGGGACCTGGAGGAGCAGACAAAGCATGGCGCGCGAACCGCGAGGGAGCCATCAGCTACGCTCCGACGAACGCAAAGAAGGTCGGCGGAATGGTTTCGATAATGCGTCTCAGAGGTCGAGCCTTGTGAGTCGGAGGGGACTGCACCTTTTGTGGGCGATGCCGATCGCGCTACTGATCTGGTGCGCATTCGACTTAGCCGCAGTATTCACCTGGTGCGGCGTATTTGGTTGTCGTCAACCGGAACGCGATCTGCTGCGTGATCTGTGGCCGACGCTTACGTTGCTCTTCCTGGGCGGTGTCGCAGTTGGATTGCCGTTGATTGCGATCGGGTGGACCAGGCTGACCTGGCTGCGGACGAGTGTCGGGCTAGCGAGTATCGCGCTATTCAGTGCCCTTGGGTGGCTGTGGCTAGGTTCCCTCGGCTGGCATTAGCACGTCGCCTCGATACGGCGGCAGAGCTGCGGGGTCGCAAAGAACGTGTGACTCATCAGCGGCACGCTCAGAAGACCGCACTGATCGACGAACGAAGTTCGAATCGCGTCACCTGGTCCGATGGGTCGAGGTCGACCCATCGGAGGCCGCCCGATAGTCGATCTCCCGTCCGTGCGAAGGCGCCGAACGTGCTTTAGCCGCTTTCTCCTTCAGGGCGCAGCGTTTTGAGGGCGCCGGCCCACGCGATGACCTGGTCGAAGACCGATCCTATGCGCTTCACCGCTAGGGGCGACGGGGCGAATGTGGTGTAGTTTTCGAACTCCGTGGCCAGCGGCAGGGAGACCTGGGCGCGAACATCGGCCATCTGCAGTTTGGCGGCGATCTGCCGCAGATGTTCCACCGCCCGGGTTCCGCCGGCGCTGCCGTAACTCACGAAACCGGCGGCTTTGTTGTTCCACTCCTGGTAGAGGTAATCGATGGCATTCTTCAGTGCCCCCGGCACGGAGTGGTTGTATTCGCCGGTGACGATGATGTATCCGTCGAAGGAGGCGATGATTTGCGCCCAGGCCTTCGTATGCTCGTTCCGGTACTTCCCGCGGGAGGGCGGGAACGGTTCATCCAGCAGCGGCAGACCAAAGTCAGCCACATCGACAAGTTCGAACTGAGCATCAGAACGCTTTTTCGCCTGCTCATAGACCCAGTCCGCGACCGTTTTCCCGACCCTGCCCGGGCGGGTGCTTCCCAGCACGATGGCTATCCTCACCATGGCGCGTCATCTCCCCTGCTTCCATGGCAGCCTATGCCCGTTAAGGAGAGCTGCTGAGGCGATGGCGGTCTCAACGAATGATTGGCCGGGACTAGCTACCTCACGACTCTTCGCCGGACCACTTCTCGGCGAACAAGCGCGCACGCTCCAGGATCTCGAGGATGCGCGCATCCGGCTGATCGACACCGGCGGAGACGGCGAGAGCGGCCGCGTAACCGGCGACGAAGGTCGAGAGCGGCGCGGCCGGCCGTTGCACGCTGTGTGCGGCGTCCCGGGCCAGGTCGAGCACCGGGCCGACGATCTCGGGCGGAAGGTCGATGCCGAGATGCTCCGAGAGCGCCGCCAGCCAGTCTTCGAGGGAGGTCACCCGTCGATTCTTTCGTCGGCGTTGGCCGTGCGCAAGTCTTCAGAGGTGTCGACGTCGAAGGCGAGGTGGTCCGCTCCGTCGATCAGCGCAAGCGGGAACGCGCCGAGCAGCGAACGCACCGACGCCGAATCCAAGCCGTCCCCGCGCCGTAGCCGCTCGAGGCCCGACCGGATGGCCGCCGCGCGGTAGATTCCGCACAGCCATTGCGGGCGATCGTCAGCGACCAGGCACGCGCCGGCTTCCGCATCCGCGAGCGCGGGCACCATCTCGACGAGCAAGCTCACAGCCTCGGCCGCACGCGGCAGATCGCAGGCCAGCAGGATCAGCCACTCCGGGGCCGGACCGGCCGCCGTGAGGCTCGCGTAACCCGCGGCGATGCCCGCGACCGGTCCGCCGAACGCCGGTGACTCCCGGGTGATGAAGAGGTCGTCGCGCGGCTCCACCAGTTCGTCGAGTTCCGCCGGTCCGACGACGGCTGTGGGGTATCTCTCGACGCCGCGGAGCGCGCGCGTCAGGAGCGGTTCGCCGCCGACGATGGCCGACGGCTTGGGCTGCCCCAGCCGGGATGCGCGTCCGCCGGCCAGCACGATCGCCGCGATCCGCGCCTCCGGGTCCATTCGGTCGATCGGGTTCATGCCGCGACGGTCTGCGTGTCGAGGGGCACCATGGTCGCGAGCATACCCCTCAGGTATTCCTCGACGCTGCACCGCTCAGGCGTCACGACGCCACCGCTATCCGGTAGCCGCGCTTGATGACGGTCTGCACGACTTTCGCCTCGGGGAGGGCGGCCCGCAGTCTGCTGACGGCGACATCAACCCCGTGGGCGTCGAGCGCTTCGGGAGCGGAATGCGCGAGCTCCGCGCGGGAGACGGTGCCCCCACTCGCCCGCACCAGAGTTCGGAACAGCGACAGCGAGACGGGGCTCAGCGCCGTGGTCTCTTCGCCGACCCGGGCAAGCTTTCCGCGCAGTTCGATCGGCCCGTACTCGGTGTTCACTTGTGAGACGGCGCTGCCCTCGAGGTGTTCGCAGGTCAGGCGGATGAGCGCCCCCATCCGAAACCGGTCGGGAACGATCGGCAGGATCCCGGCTTGCACAAGGGGTGCCGCCGTCACCGGACCGACGGCCGCGACGACCACCTCGTCGCGCATCGCGGCCTGCAACTCGTCGAGGCGCCCGATGCCGTCGGCGATGCTGAAGAGCGCTTCTACGGCCGGCGCCGAAGTGAAGGTGACCGCGTCGACGCCGGAGCTGCAGATCGCGGCGATCAGCCGCCGCACGCGGTCAGAATCCTCGTGCACGGTCCAGCGGTATGGTTCGACAGTGATCACGGTCGCGCCGGCATCGCTGAGGCGGGCGAGTTGGGCGGGATCGGTGAACCCGTGCAACTGCACCGCGACCGTGGCACCCCTCACGTCGTCGCGCAGCACCATGTCGATGAGCGACGTGGTGGTCTCGCGCTCGCTCATCCCCTGGTCGTCCAGTCCGGCCGCGCGGATCGACCCGCGCGCCTTGGGACCGCGAACGAGGATGCGCGCCGCAGCGAGCGCGTCGGTGAGGTCGTCGCCGAGCCCGGCCGCGTCCGCGGCTTCGAGCCAACGGCGCATCCCGTAGGACGTGGTGGCCAGGAGGATGTCCGGCCGCCCTTCGATCGTGCGCCTGGTCTCCGCGATGAGCACGCTGTCGTCGGCGACACCTGTCATCCGGATGGTCGGCGCGTGGATCACTTCGGCCCCGCGGCGCAGGAAGGCGGCGATCAGATCCTCGGAGCGCCGATCTGACGTGACGGCGATGCGGAAGCCCTCGAGTTGGTCCGGGCGGAACCCCGGGATGGCCGGCTCCAGGTCGATGGTCATGCCAGCCCCGCGAGCGTGGCGAGCTGCTGGGCCCCCTCGGCGATGGCGACGACCTCGCCGATCACGATCACGGCCGGCGACTGGACGCCCGCCTTCGTCACCGCTTCGAGAGCTCCGGAAAGCGTGGTGACTGTCGTGCGGCGCGATGGCGTGAATCCGCGTTCGAGCACCGCGAGCGGCATGTCCGGGCGCATCCCGTGCCGACGCAGCCCCGCGCTCAAATGCGGCAGTGTGGCAACGCCCATGAGAATCACGAGGGTGCCGCCGAGGCCGACCGCGTGCGCCAGCTCTTCCTCGGTCAACGGAACGTGCCCTGAGATCACCGTGAATGCGCGGCTCACTTCGCGGTGAGTGACGGGGATGCCCGCCTCGGCCGGAACCGCGATGGCACTCGTCACGCCGGGCACGACCTGCACCGGAACACCGGCCCGCCGGCAAGCGAGCACCTCTTCGCCGCCGCGCCCGAAGACGAAGGGATCGCCGCCCTTGAGCCGCACGACCCGAAGACCTTCCAGCGCCTTCCCGACCATGATCGCCTCGATCCGGTCTTGAGGGACGGCGTGATGACCGGGCGTCTTGCCGACATCGATCAGCTCCGCTCCCGGAGCGAGAAGATGCAGGTCGTCGCGAGGTCCGAGACGGTCGTGCAGCACGACGTCGGCCGCAGCGAGGGCGCGGCGGCCGGCCACCGTGAGCAGTTCGGGATCGCCCGGTCCCCCGCCGACCAGGGTGACGTGACCGTGCGGCCCCGCGAAGACCGGCTCCGCCGTGGCGAGAGGGATGCGCAGGCGCCGGGCTAGAGCGTCGACCCGGTCACGTGCATCCGCCGGCCCATCGACCCACACCAGCAGGTCGGGCGCCACAGTGCCGGACTCGAGACCCCGCTCCAGCTCGGCCACGGCATCGTCCGCGGCGAGCGACGTCACCTGGGCCTTGCGGGCGACCGCTTCGGCCACAGCTCGACGCGAGACATCGGCGCCGCCGATCACGAGCACGGCACGGCCGGTCAGGTCGAGTTCGAACGTCACGTCACCCTCCTCGCACCGGGATGGAGGGACCGGCGAGCCAGACGGACTCGGACTCGCGTTCCTCGGTCGATGGCGGCCGCACCTGTCCGCGCTCGCGCACCTTCACCATCGCTGGATCGGGCGTGCCCGGAGCGTTCACGAAGGAGCGGAACCGTTTGAGCCGATCGGGATCGGCGAGGGTCGCCGCCCACTCGTCGTGGTAGTTGCCGACGTGTGCGGCCATCGCCGCTTCCAGCTCGTCGGCGATGCCGAGGGAGTCTTCACACACCACCTCGCGAACGTGCTCGAGTCCGCCGTCGAGGTCTTCCTGCCAGCGGGCGGTGCGCTGCAGACGGTCGGCCGTGCGCACGTAGTACATGAGGTAGCGGTCGATGTAACGGATGAGCGTGTCGTCGTCGAGGTCGCCCGCGAGCAACTGAGCGTGGGTCGGCTGAAAGCCCCCGTTGCCGCCGACATAGAGGTTCCAGCCGTTCTCGGTGGCGATCACGCCGATGTCTTTGCCGCGCGCTTCGGCGCACTCCCGCGCGCATCCCGAGACGCCCATCTTGAACTTGTGCGGCGAGCGCAGGCCGCGGTAGCGCTCCTCGAGGAAGATCGCCATGGCCACCGAATCCTGCACGCCGTAACGGCACCAGGTCGATCCGACGCACGACTTGACGTTACGAAGCGACTTGCCGTAGGCCTGCCCCGATTCGAAGCCGGCGTCGACGAGGATGCGCCAGATCTCGGGCAGCTGCTCCAGGCGCGCGCCGAACAGGTCGATGCGCTGGCCGCCGGTGATCTTCGTGTACAGGTCGAACTGTTCGGCGACTTCGGCGATGACCTTCAACTTGGCGGGAGTGATTTCACCGGCCGGGATGCGCGGCACGACCGAGTATGTGCCGTCCTTCTGCATGTTGGCGAGCGCCCGGTCGTTGGTGTCCTGGAGCGGGCCTGCGCCGCCGTCGAGGATGTAGGCCGAGGTCTGTGTGGCGAGCACGGACGCGACCACCGGCTTGCAGATGTCGCAGCCGAGGCCGGCGCCGAACCGTTCGAAGACCTCGCCGGCCGTGTGCAGGCCGAGGATGCGCACCGACTCGAACAGCTCGCTCCGGCTCAGTTCGAAGTGCTCGCACAGAGAACGGGAGACTTCGATTCCCGCGCTGACCAGTTCGGTCTCCAGGATCTTCTTCACCAGCGGCACGCAGGAGCCGCACTGCGTTCCCGCGCGAGAGCACGTCTTGAGTTCGCCGAGGTCGGTGCAGGCTTCGCCGTGCTCGCCACGGATCAGTTCGCGGACCGCGCCGGCCGAGACGTTGTTGCAGGAGCAGACCTGCGCGTCGTCGGGCAGCGAGAGCCCCGCGGGCGGCTCGGCGCCAGAGGCAGCCAGATACGACGCGGGCTCGCCCGGAAGTTCCCGGCCGAGGAGCGGACGCAAAGAGAGATAGGGGGTGGCGTCGCCCACGAACATCCCGCCGAGGAGCGTCTTCACGTCGGCGCTCATGACCAGCTTCTGGTAGAGCCCGCGGGCCGGGTCGGCGTAAACGACCTCGAGGGATCCCTCGGTGCGGGCGAGCGCGTCGCCGAAACTAGCGACATCGACGCCGGACAACTTGAGCTTCGTCGCATCGTCGATGCCGGGGAACACGGCCGCGCCCCCGTCGAGGCGGTCGGCCACGACCTCCGCCATCGCATTGGCCGGGGCGACGAGCCCAACGCAGACGCCGTCGATGCTCGCGACTTCGCCGATCGCCCAGACGTTCTCGACCGAGGTGGAGCAGTCATCGGCGATCGCGATCCCGCCGCGTGCTCCCAGCTGGATTCCCGCCTCCCGGGCGAGTTCGTCGCGAGGGGTGATCCCGATGGAGAACACGACGATGTCGGCCATTACAGCCGTCCCGTCGGCGAAGCCCAGGCCGAGCACCGCTCCACTCGGCGCGGTGATGACCTCCGACGGCCGGTTGCCGAGTTTGAGCGCGATGCCCTGCGCGGAGATGATGCGTCCGAGGGCCTGGCCCGCGCCTTCGTCGAGTTGGGCCGACATGAGCCACCGGCCCGAGTGGACGATCGTAGCGCTGGCGCCGAGCGACTTGGCCGCGCCGGCGGCCTCCAGACCGAGGAGTCCGCCGCCAACGACAGCGACGTTCACAGTGCGGCCGTGTTTCTCAGCGAGATCTTCAACCTCGGCGGTGAGCGCATCCACGTCATCGACGGTGCGGTAGACGCGTCCCGCGGCGGCTCCGGGGATGGGCGGCACGGTCGCCGCGGAGCCGGTCGCGAGCACCAGATCGCCGTAGGTCTGCACCTCGCCGGTGTCGAGTCGCACCGACCGGGTCACCGGATCGATGGCCACCACACGCGTTCCGGGCTGGTAGGTCACACCCGTTTCGTTCCAGAGTGAGCCGTCGCCGAGGGTGAGGTCGACCTCCTCGCCGGCGATCGACCCGAGCAGCCGGGACGACAGGGCGACACGGTCGTACGGCAGCCGCGGCTCTTCGCCGAAGACGGTGATCGTGCGCCGCGCCTCACCGGCGGCTCGCGACACCAGCGACTCCACGAGGCGGTGCGCGGCAGGTCCACCCCCGACGACGATGACGTCGGAGTCGGGGCGGCGTCGCTCGGTGTTCTCGGCATCCATACTGGACCTCCTGCTGGTGGGGGCGTACTTAGAACCTACGCACAGCGCGTGTCGCCCCCGTTGCCTCCGCATGACGTTGTGTGTCCGGTTCCTCACGGTTGCCTGAGAGCGACGAGAGGTCTTCGTTACCGGGGCGTCACGCTGCGCGCGACCCGCCGAAACAACGAGTGCTTAGCGTGAGTGACCTCAGCAGTCCGACAGCAGGGACGGTGGAACAGCATGACGATCGCATACGACCTCGAAACCACGACGACTTTCTGGACGCCCGTGTGCCGGATCGAGGACCTCGAGCCCATGTGGGCCGAAGCCGCTCTGGTGCACGGCCGGCAGGTGGCGATCGTGCGTCTGCCCGACGACATCCTCTTCGCGTTCTCCAACCTCGATCCGGCCACCGGGTCGTCGGTGATGGCCCGCGGCATCGTCGGTTCCCGCAGCGGGCGCCCCACGATCGCGTCGCCACTCCACAAAGACGTCTACGACCTGCAGACCGGCGAGTGCTACACCGATTCCGAGCGCCGCCTGCCCGTCTGGCATGTGCGCTGCGAGGACGGCGTGGTCAGCGTCTCGTTCGCGCGGAGCCTCGTGGCCGCCTCTCACGGCACCTCAGATCCGGCCGGCCGCCGCTCGGTCGCGGCCCTCGTGCAGGCGGTGCGGGATGCGCGGCCCGACCTCGACGTGACCGACGCGTTCGTCGACGTGCAAGAACCGGACGTGCCCACCACCGTCGCAGCCGTGCGGCCGGAGCTGGAGATCACTCTCGTGCCGCTGCTCCTCTCGGCCGGCTACCACGTCAAGGTCGACCTCGCCGAGACCGCCATCGCCGCGTCACCGCGCGCGGTCGGTGTGACCGGAGCGCTCGGCCCGGATGCACGACTCGCGCACGTCCTCGCCCGCCGGCTGCACGAAGCCGGTCTGCGCGATGACGATCGTGTCGTGCTCGCCGCAGCAGGATCCACCGACCATGCCGCCGTCGCGGACTGCCACGTGATGGGCCACCTTCT
>DASYGJ010000081.1:0-47890 GCA_035999915.1 Leifsonia sp. | reverse complement strand
CGAGCCCTCGAGTCCGGTCAGCGGCCAGCCGGCACGATTGCCGGCCCAGAATCCGGGTGGGGTCGCCTCGGCCTGGTCTGTGACGCGCCACTCGATGCCGTCCCAACCCTGCGCGGCGAGCTCGGTCGCCGCCTCCTCGGGTGTCCAGTCGGGGGTGGATGCGGTGAAAACGGAGAACTTCATCTGCCCACCTCGTTCTGCGCGCCGGCCGGAACGTCGCTCTGCGCGCCGCCTGTGCGGACGGTCGCCGAGTCGAGGGACCCGGAGGCCACCTCGTCGATCGCGACCGGCCGGCCGAGCGTCGCGGAGAGGTAAAGCGCGCGCACGACGGCGAGCGAGGTGAAGGCGTCTTGCACGGTGACCCCCGGCGCACGACCCTCTTTGATGGCGGTGACGATGTCTTCGTACTGCCGTAGGTGACCCTGGATGAAGCGATCCGGGCCGCGCTCGTCGCCACGGACCTCTCCGGCTGGAACGAGCTCGGCGGCGCGATTCACCACCGACGCGCCCGCAGCGTCGAACCCGGCAGGATCGGCCGCGCCGAAGTACTCCAGCTGATCGTCGTCGATGATGGCCGAGCCGCGATCGCCATGCACCTGCACCCGCACCGACAGTCCGGGGTAGGCCGCGGTGGTGGCGTGGATCACGCCCAGAGCGCCCGACTCGAACCGCACCGTTGCGACGGCGATGTCCTCGACCTCCACCCGCTCATGCGCAAGCAGCGCGGTCTGGGCGAAGACTTCGACGGGGCGTCCGAGGAACCAGACGAGGAGGTCGACCGTGTGCACGCCCTGGTTCATCACCGCGCCACCGCCATCGAGCTCCCAAGTGCCGCGCCACTCGCCGGAGTCGTAGTAGTCCTGGCTACGCCACCAGGCCACCGAGGCGACACCGCTGGTCACGCGCCCGAAGGTTCCCCCGTGCGCGGCCTGCGCCACCAGCAAGGACGCCGGGTCGAAACGGTGCTGACTGATCACCGACACCACGAGACCCTGCGCCTCGGCCCCACGGGCGAGTTCGAGGATACGGCGGGCACGCTGCATCGACACGTCGAGCGGCTTCTCGATCACCACATGCTTGCCCTCGGCCAGCGCTTCTTCGGCGAGCTGAACGTGCAATCCGCTCGGGGTGCAGATCACCACGAGGTCGACGGGCGTTCCGGCGAGCGCTGCCGGAAGCGTCTCATATTCGGCGGGGCGCTCCACGCCGAGCTCGGAGACCACTTGGTCGGCGAGAGCGGTCGCCGCGGCGGGAACCGCATCCACGAGCGCCGTGATCGTCAGGTCCGGGTGGCGGGCGATGGCTCGCGCGTGGTTGAGGCCGATGATGCCGCAGCCGACGATGGCCACGGTCAAAGGGGTTGTCTGGGTCATACGAGGTCGACTCCGATCTGGTCGGTGAGGCGTCGGAACGCGCGGCCGGCGCGCCCGAACGCCTCCGGTCCGGAGAATCCGCCGAGGGCGCTTACGTCGGTGAGGTGCGGTTCGAGCGACGCGAATCCGGTGTATCCATCGTCACGCAGCGCGGCCAGGGTGGCGAGCACTTGACCGTCGCCCTCCCCGGCCGGGGTCACCTCGCCGGTCGCGGCGAGAGCATCCTTCACCTGCAGGTATTCGAGATGCGGGCGCAGGGCGGCGTAGCCGTCGTCGAACGGATGCGCGACGCCGACCTGCACGAAATTGGCGCTGTCCCAGGCCAGCTTGAGGTGCTCGGAGCCGACCGCCTCCACGATGTCGAGGCAGCGTTCTGGCGTGTCACCGTAGATGTCCTTTTCGTTTTCGTGGAGGAGAACGACGTCGGCGGCCTCGGCGGCGTCGGCCAGGGCTCGCATCCGCACGATCACCTCATCGCGGATGCTCGCGACCGGGCGATCCTCCGAGCGGTAGAACGAGAAGATCCTGATGTACCGGGACCCGAGCCGGTCGGCCGCGGCGATCGCTCGGGCAAGCCGCGCGACCTCGTGCCCCACCGGAAGGGACACGTCCACTTTCCCGATCGGCGATGCGATCGCCGAGACGCTCATCCCCCGCTCCCGCAGGATGCCCGCCAGCCGGTCGAGCTGATCGCCGTCGAGGTCGACGATGTTCACGTCCCAGGCACTGCGCACCTCGATGTGCCGGGCGCCGAGCGCCTGCAGAACGGCGACCTGCACCACAGGATCGGCATCGATCTCGTCGCCGAAACCCGACAGGGCCCATTTCACTTCACTCATTTCACTCCTCCGGAGGTCAGGCCACCGACGAGGTAGCGCTGGAAGACGAGGTACAACGCCACCACCGGGACGGCGCAGATGAGAGACGCCGCCATCATCTGCCCATAGAGGGGGATCGCGCCACCCTCCTGGGTGGCCCCGAAGACCTGCAGCGCCACGGCGGCTGTGCGGGTTTCGGGATTGGTCAGTACCGAGGCGAACAACACATCGTTCCAGCCGAGCAGAAACGCGAAGATTCCGGAGACGACGATGCCGGGCCAGCTGAGGGGCACCACGATGCGGGTGAGGATGCGCCACGACGATGCCCCGTCGATGCGCGCCGCCTCCTCCAGCGCCTTCGGCAGCCCGCGCAGATAGGTCACCATCACCCAAGTCGAGAACGGCAACGCGAACGTGAGATAGGTGACGAACACCGCACCTCGCGTGCCGATGATCTGGATGCCGAGCAGGCTCGCCGCGCTGGAGAACAGCACGAACACCGGCAGCAGCATGAGAGTCCCGGGGATCGACTGCAGTCCGAGCAGGCCGCGCAGAAAGGTGAGCCGGCCGCGGAACTCGTAGCGCACGAGCACGTAAGCCGTCGCAACGGCGAGGAACGCGCAGACGACCGCGACGGCGAGACACACGATGACGCTGTTCATCAGCCCGTTGCCGAGATCGACCGTCGTCCACACCTTGAGGTAGTTGTCGAAGTGCAGGTCGGTCGGAAAGAATGCGCCACCGGCGACGCTGACATCAGAGTTGACCGAGGAGAACAGCATGTAGAGCACCGGGCCGAGCACGATGACGAGCAGTGCCGCGATCACGACCACGAGCAGCGGTCGAGGGAGCAGCCGGGTGATCTCGGTGGAAGACGTCATCGTTTCGCTCCTTCGTCGCCGGAGTCGAGCTTCACGGCCCGCAGATAGACGAACAGCGGGATCGCGATGAGCACGAGCGAGCAGATCGCCATCGCGGCACTCAGTCCGAAGCGGAAGCTCTGGAAGCTCGTGACGTAAGTGAGCACGGGAAGCACGTCCACATCCTGCGGGGCGGGGACGCCGAACAGGATGAACGGGAGCGTGAAGGCGTTGATGTTGTGCAGGAAGGCAATGATCAGCGCGAGGAATATCGGCCCGCGGAGGTATGGCAGAATCACGTACCGCAATTTGATCCACCACGTCGCGCCGTCGATGGCCGCCGCCTCATGCACTTCGTGGTCGACCGATTGCAGACCGGCGAGCACGAGCAGGTAGAAGAACGGCCACGAGGTCCAGATCTGCACGATGATCAGCGACCAGTAGCTGAGCGGCCCGTTCAGCCAGAGGCCGGGGTGGACCCCTGCTGCGGCGAGAATGGAGTCCACGACGCCGCCCGGCTGCAGCATCGTGCGCCAGAGCGTGCCGACGACGAAGGCCGGCAACACGTAGGGGATGAGGAACAGCGAGCGGACGAGCGCTCGCCCACGGAACTTGTTCTGCGTCGCGAGGGCCGCGAGCACGCCGATCGGCATGGTGACGACGGAGGCGATCAGGGCGAACGAGACGCTGATCCCGATCGAGCGCAGCAGCGAGGACGAGACCACGGCCTCGACGTAGTTCTGGATGCCGATGAATGGCGCCTGCAGCCAGCTTCGCAGCGTGTACTGATCCAGGTCGAGGGTCGACATCAGCACCGCGACCAGCAGTGGAACGAGAATGACCAGGATCATCAGAACGCCACCCGGAAGCAGCATCCAGAGCGGACGGTTGCGCAGGTGCACGGGCTTCGAGCGTTTGCCGCGTGGCGTGGTGCGGCCGGGGCGGCCGCCCGCGGGGGCGGACCCCGCGGGCGTGCCGCCCGTGTCGCCGGCCGCACTGTTCGGTGCGGCCAGAGTCGAATTCGACATGTGGGGCTCCGGCTACTTCGCCTTGGTCAGTGCGGCCTGAGCGGTGGCCTGCGCCGTCTTCAGCTTGGCTTCGAGGTCGGAGGACGAAACCGACCCGCTGGAGAGCGCCGGGATGGACTGCACCACGACGTTGACCAGGGCGAGCTGGGTGTCACCCCACGCGCCGGAGAAGGGGGTTCCGTACGCCTTGGTTCCGGCTTGCAGGATGGGTGCGATGAGCTGGTTGCCCTGCTCGATCTGGGCCGCGGCATCCTTGTTGGTGGGAAGGTCGCCGAACGTCTTCGTGTACTTCACCTGGTTGGCCGTGCTGGTGAGCATCTTGACGAGCGCTAAGGCCAGATCCTGGTTCTGGGAGTACTTGGCGACGACGATGTTGTCGCCCGAGATGATCGTGGCGGCGGCCGTCCCACTGCTCGGCAGCTTGGTGGCTCCCGGGGGGATCGTCGGCATCACGGCGTAGCCGTATTTGCCGGCCATCGGCGACGCGTCGAGCGAGACCTGCGACGAAGACGAGACCATGGGCAGGAAGGCAGCCTTACCGCTCGCGAAGGCGGCGACGGCCTGCGGGTTCTTCCAGCCGATCGCGGCCGGATCGACGATCTTGTCGTCGGTCAGCCAGCCGAAGTATGTCTGGTAGGCCTTCTTCACCGCCGGATCGTCGAGTGTCGCCTTCTTGGTCTTGGCGTCGATGAGCGGGTTGCCCTGCTGCAGCGACATCGCCCAGATGAACTTCCACGGGTCGTAGCCGTCGGCGTAGGCGATCGCCAAGCCGTGAACGTCGCCGGTTGTCAGCTTCTTGGCCTGCTCGGCCAATCCGTCCCAGGTGTCCGCGGGCTTGTCGATGCCGGCGGCCTTGAGGAGGTCCTTGTTGTAAGCCAGGACGAATGGGCGGCTGAGGAAGGGGATGCCCACTTCGTTGTTCTGATCCGGCCCCGAAATACCGAGGGTGGCGGGGACGAACTTGTCGCGGCCGCCGACCTTGTCCCAATCCGCGCTGGTCAGCTTGACGAACGCACCCGTCGAATACGCGGTCGGTGTGAACGTGGTACCCAGATCGTAGATGTCCGGCCCCTGGCCCGACAGCACCGACGTCTGGATCTTGGTGAGTTCGTCGTTCGCCGAGGCGAAGGTCTCGAACTTGACCGTCGCCCCGGTCTCCTTCTCGAACTGTGCCGAGACATCCTTGAACCACTGCTGCTGCTGGGTGGGATACAGAGCGTTGGCGGAAATCATGACGTCGAGGGTCTTTCCCTTGCCGTCGACCTTTCCGGTGGTGGCGGCGCCGCCGCTGCCGCTGGCAGAGCATCCGCTCAGGGCCAGGCCGATGACGGCCAGCCCGGCGACCGCGCCGAGCGCGATTCGTGATCTCATCTTGACTCTCCTTTGAGACGGGACGTGAGGTCGACACCCTCGAGCCCGTGCAGGCGAGGATGGTTGGGATGGACTCTAGGGAATTTGGCAACATGAGAGCAAGCGTTTGCCAAAAATTGCCAAGCTGTGGTGTGATGGCGTCATGCAACCTCTCGCCGGAGCGGGGTCCGAGCGCCCCGCGACCCTCGCGGACGTCGCCGCCGCGACCGGTCTCGCCACGTCGACGGTGTCCCGCGCGCTCTCCACTCCCGAGCGCGTGAACGCGATCACCCGAGAACGCATCCAAGAGGCGGCGCGTGCCCTCAACTACGTGCCGAACTCGCACGCCCGCGCTCTCACGGGCGGCCGAACCCGCGCGATCGCCGTGCTCGTCTCCGACGTGACGAATCCGTTCTACTTCGGGATCATCCGCGGCACCCAGCAGCAACTGAAGGCGGCCGGTTACACGCAGATCCTGGTCGACACCGAAGAATCCGACGAACTCGAAGACGGGATGCTGCACAAGCTGCGCCGCTCCTACGACGGCGCCATCCTCGCCGCCTCGCGTCTCACCGACCGCCGGCTGACCGCCCTGGCCGCCGAGATCCCCCTCGTGGCGATCAACCGCCAGACCCGCGGCGTGCCGAGCGTCTTCATCGACACCCCTAGTGCGATCGAGCAGGCCATCGGTCATCTCGTCTCGCTCGGCCACACGGACATCGCGTACGTCTCGGGGCCCGAGACCTCCTGGCCCAATGAAGGCCGCTGGCGCGCGATGGCGCGGGCCGCCGAGAGCTACGGCGTCTCGGCCAGGAGGCTCGGTCCGTTCGCACCGCGGCAGTACGCCGGTGCGGCCGCGGCCGATGCCATCCTGCACGCCGGGGTCACGGCCTGCATCGCATTCAACGACCTTCTGGCCATCGGGATGCTCGCCCGCTTCCACGAACGCGGCGTCGCCGTTCCGGACGACATCAGCATCGTCGGGTGCGACGACATCTTCGGCGCCGACTTCTGCAACCCACCGCTGACCACGCTCACCGCACCGATCGAGCAGGCCGGCCGCACAGCGGTTTCGATGCTGCTCAGCCGGCTCGACGAGACGGCCGGTCTCGGCGTGCGCCAGACGGCGACCCTCCCCACCCATCTCACCGTGCGGGCCTCGACCGGTCCGGCCAGGCACTAGCCCCGAAACTCCCGAAAGGATGCGCATGACCGTGCTCGCGCCTCATCCCGACCGCCTGTTCCCCGCCGACCCCGGCGAGCGCGCGCTTGCGCGCCGGCTCTACGCCACGGTCGCCGACGCGCCCCTCTACTCGCCGCACGGACACGTGGAGGCACGGATGCTGCTCGACGACGAGCCGTTCACCGATCCGGCCGCTCTGCTCATCACCTCCGACCATTACGTGACACGGATGCTGCACGCCGTCGGCGTCCCGCTCGAGGAGTTGGGCCTCTCGCGAAACGGGGCGGCGCCCACCGTGTCCGGCCGCGCCATCTGGCGGCGCCTCTGCGAGAACTGGGATGCCTTTCTCGGCACTCCAGTGCGCTTCTGGTTCGAATCGGAATTCAGTGAGGTGTTCGGGCTGACCACTCAGCCGTCCGCCGCCGACGCGGACGACCTGTACGACGAGCTGAGCGAGGCCCTCGCCCGCCCGGAGTTCCGCCCTCGCGCCTTGTTCGACCGATTCCGCATCGCGGTGCTGGCCACCACCGACGATCCGGCAGACGACCTCGCCGCGCACCTCGAGCTGCGAGCCGACCCGACATTCACCGGGCGAGTGCTCCCGACCTTCCGCGCCGATCGCTACATGCATCCCGACGAACCGACCTGGGCCGCCCGGCTCGACGCGCTCGCCGAGCGGTCACGCATCGACACCTCCACGTATGCCGGGCTCCTCGAAGCACTCCGCGCACGCCGCCAGGCCTTCCGCGCCGCCGGCGGCACAGCCACCGACACGGGCGTACTCGACACCGGCAGCGAGCCGCTGGACGCGGCCGAGGCCGAACGCATCCACCGATCGGGCCTCGACGGCTCGCTCACCGCCACCGAGGCCGTGGCCTACCGCCGAAACATGCTCTACCGCCTGGCGGAGATGGCCAGCGACGACGGGCTGGTGATGCAGCTGCATCCGGGCGTGATCCGCAACCACCACCGGCCCACCTTCGACGCGTACGGTCCCGATACAGGGCACGATCTGCCCGCGGTCGGTAGTTTTACCGCGCCGCTCACGCCCCTGCTGCGCGACTTCGGCACCAACCCGACTTTCCGCCTGGTGCTGTTCACGGTCGACGAGACCACCTTCTCCCGGGAGATCGCCCCGCTGGCCGGGTTTTACCCCTCCGTCTACGCGGGCGCCCCCTGGTGGTTCCTGGACACTCCCGCGGCCATCCTCCGCTACCGGCAGGCCATCACCGACAGCGCCGGATTCACGAAGACCAGCGGATTCATCGACGACACCCGCGCCTTCTGCTCGATCCCCGCGCGCCACGACATGTCCCGCCGCGTCGACTCCTCCTACCTCGCATCCCTCGTCACCACCCACCAGCTCGGCGAAGAGGATGCGTTCGCCGTGGCCGCCCGGCTTGTGAGCGACATCCCACGCGCCACCTTCCGGCTGGGCTGAACAGCTGGCCGGCCAGCGGGCTGAAACATGGCCACTCGGGCCTCGCGGAGCCCACTACGCTGGAAGAAAGCCCCGCCTTCAAAGGAGTGACTGTGCCCGAAAACACCACCGCATCTGCCAACATCGGCGTCGTCGGTCTGGCGGTGATGGGCTCGAATCTGGCCCGCAACCTCGCCTCCCGTGAGGGGAACACGGTCGCCGTGTTCAACCGCACCTGGGCACGCACGGAGGAGCTCATCACCGAGCATCCCGAGGCAGGATTCGTGCCGAGCGAGACGATCGACGATTTCGTCGCCTCCCTGGCGAAGCCGCGCACGGCGATCATCATGGTGCAGGCCGGCAAGGGCACGGATGCGGTCATCCAGCAGCTCACGGAGCGGTTCGAGCCGGGCGACATCATCGTCGACGGCGGCAACGCGAACTTCCTCGACACCATCGAGCGGGAGAAGCGCATCTCCCCCACCGGCATCCACTTCGTCGGCACCGGCATCTCCGGCGGCGAAGAGGGCGCGCTGAAGGGCCCGTCGATCATGCCCGGCGGTTCCGAGGAGTCATACAAGACCCTCGGTCCGATCCTGTCCTCGATCGCCGCGATCGCCGAGGGCGAGCCCTGCGTCACCCACGTCGGAACCGACGGCGCGGGCCATTTCGTGAAGATGATCCACAACGGCATCGAGTACGCCGACATGCAGCTGATCGCCGAGGCATACGACCTGCTCCGCACGGTCGGCGGCTACGAGCCGGCTGCCATCGCCGACGTGTTCAGCGAGTGGAACAAGGGCTACCTCGAGTCCTACCTGATCGAGATCACCGCCGAGGTGCTGCGCCAGGTGGATGCGAAGACCGGCAAGCCGTTCGTCGACATCGTGCTCGACCAGGCCGGCTCCAAGGGCACTGGAGTCTGGACCGTGCAGAACGCGCTCGACCTCGGCATCCCGGTCGGCGGAATCGCCGAGGCCGTGTTCGCGCGCGCCGTCTCGTCCAAGCCCGCGCAGCGCGAGGCCGTTCAGGCCGTCGTGAAGAGCCGCCCGGAGGTGCAGAAGGTCGACGCGTCGTTCGCCGACGACGTCTCCAAGGCGCTCTACGCCTCCAAGGTGGTGGCCTATGCGCAGGGCTTCGACGCCATCATCGCCGGCGCCGAGAAGTACGGCTGGCACATCAACAAGGACAAGATCGCCAAGATCTGGCGCGGCGGCTGCATCATCCGCGCCCAGTTCCTCAACCGCATCGCCGACGCCTACGACGAGAACGCCGACATCGCCTCGCTGCTCGAAGCGCCGTACTTCGCCGACGCGATCGCCGAGGGCGAAGCCGCCTGGCGCCGCGTCGTCGCGACCGCCGCACTCTCCGGCGTTCCGATCCCCGGGTTCGGCGCCGCCCTCAGCTACTACGACTCGCTCGCCGTCAAACGCCTACCCGCCGCCCTCGTGCAGGGACAGCGCGACTTCTTCGGTGCGCACACCTACAAGCGGGTCGACGTGGAGGGCACATTCCACACCCTCTGGTCGGCCGATCGCAGCGAGATCGAGTCCGAGGGCTCCAGCCACTGAGCGTGCGCCCTCGTTTGGTCGCGTCGATCCGCGCGTCGGTCCGGGCGCCCAGTCGCGGTCGCCGGAGCTTGCGAAGCGCGTCTCGGAAGCCGAGACTCAGAGGGTGACGTTGGACGACCATCCCGAGCTCGCGGGCTACGAGCCGCTCGAAGAGCCTCTGCGCGGCCGCCGGATGCTCATCGCTACCCGCGTCGTGGTGGTGGTCGGTCTCGTGGCGCTCATCCTGCCCGGGGTGCTGGTCAGCATCAGCATCGCGACCACGACCGCCACCAGCACTTGCGCCGTCTATGTCCATCGCTACGCGCCCGACGCCGTGTCGTCGTCGGCGCGGTTCGAACTCACCGGGCCTGTCGGGCCGGGCTGGCAGTGTTACGCACTGAACACCGAAGGCGACACCACATTCGTCGCGCCGCTGGGACTCATCCCATCGACGCCGCATGAGTTCACTCGAACGAGCTAAGCGGCTCCGTCGAACATCGACGTGACCGAACCGTCGGTGAACACCTGCTGAATCGCGTTCGCCAGCAGAGGTGCGATCGGCAGGATGGTCAGCTTCTCGAACTGCTTGTGCTCGGACAGCGGCAAGGTGTCGGTGACGACGACGGAGTCGATGAAGTCGCTCTGCAGGAGTTCCACGGCCGGGTCGCTGAACACGGCGTGCGTCGCCGCGACGACCACGCCGAGCGCACCAGCGGCCTTGAGCGCCTCCGCGGCCTTGACGATCGTGCGGCCGGTATCGATGAGGTCGTCGACCAGCAGGCAGACGCGGTTGCGCACCTCCCCGACGATCTCGTGCACCGAGACCTGGTTCGGAACCAGTGGATCGCGGCGCTTGTGGATGATCGCGAGCGGCACGCCCAGCTTGTCGCTCCAGATGTCGGCGACACGAACGCGACCCATGTCGGGCGACACGACCGTCAGAGTGGTCGGGTCGAGCTCCTTGCGCATGTGCTCGAGGAGAACCGGCATGGCGAAGAGGTGGTCGACCGGGCCATCGAAGAAGCCTTGGATCTGAGCGGCATGCAGATCTACCGACATGATGCGGTCGGCGCCGGCGGCCTTGAACAGGTCGGCCACGAGGCGAGCAGAGATCGGCTCGCGGCCCCGGCCCTTCTTGTCTTGGCGGGCGTAGGGATAGAACGGCGCGACAACGGTGATCCGTTTGGCGGATGCACGTTTGAGCGCGTCCACCATGATCAGCTGCTCCATGAGCCATTCGTTGATCGGCGAGGTGTGCGACTGGATGACGAACGCATCCGAACCGCGGACGCTCTCATCGAAGCGCGCGTAGATCTCTCCGTTGGCGAAGGTGCGGGAATCGGTCGGGACAAGCTCGCTGCCGAGGTGTTCGGCGATCTGCTCCGCGAGGGCGGGATGTGCACGCCCCGAAATCAGAACCAGTCGTTTTTGCGAGGTCGTGGTGATCCCTGACACTTACTCTCCGCTCTCTTCCGCAGCTTTGGCGGCGTCGGTGCCCGGCCACTTCTTTGCGACCCAACCCTCGATGTTCCGTTGCGAAGCGACCGTGAGGGCGAGGGCCCCAGCCGGCACGTCCTTTCGGACGACCGTTCCGGCCCCCGTGTACGCTCCGTCACCCATCCTAACGGGCGCGACGAAGACCGTGTTGGTGCCCGCCCGAACGTGGGAGCCGATCTCGGTGCGGTGCTTGTTCACCCCGTCGTAGTTGGCCGTTATCACGCCGGCGCCGAGGTTGGATTTCTCTCCGACTTCAGCGTCACCGACGTAATTGAAGTGGGCGAGCTTGGTGCCCGCGCCGATTTTCGCGTTCTTGGTCTCGACGAAGGTTCCGATCTTGCCGTCGGCCCCGAGGATCGTTCCCGGCCGCAGATAGGAGAACGGCCCGACCGTCGCGCCGGCGCCGATCACGGCGAGTGTCGCATCCGTTCGCTTCACCGTTGCGCCCTCGCCGATCTCGCAGTCGAGGAGCGTGGTGTCCGGGCCGATCACGGCGCCGGTCTCGACGACGGTCGCGCCGCGGATCTGGGTGCCCGGAAGCAGAGTCACGTCAGGGGCGAGCTTGGCGTTCACGTCGATCCAGGTGGTCGCCGGGTCTTGCACGGTCACACCGGCAAGCTGCCAGGTGCGCACGAGGAGGGCGTTGAGCTTGGCGGCCGCTTCGCTGAGCTGCGCGCGATCGTTGATGCCCTCGACGAGCCACGACTCGGCGACCGGAAGAGCATCCACGTCGAAGCCGGCCTGCCGCAGCAAGCCGATCACGTCGGTCAGGTATTTCTCGCCCTGGGCGTTCTCGGTGGTGAGCGCCGCGAGCTGGTCGCGCAGCTGCGCGAGCCCGAACAGATAGATACCGGCATTGATCTCGCCGATCGCCCGCTCCTGCGCAGTGGCGTCCTTGTGCTCGACGATGCGGTCGAGGTGACCCGACACAGTTCGCACGATGCGGCCGTATCCGGTGGCATCAGCCGGGAAGGAGGAGAGGATCGTCGCCGCAGCGGAACCCGAGCGGTGCTTCTGGATGAGCCCCCGCAGTGTCTCGGCATCGAGCAGGGGGACGTCGCCGTTGACCACCAGGACCTCGCCGTCGAATCCGTCGGGCAATGCGGCGACGGCCAGTTCGACCGCGCGACCGGTGCCGGGAATCTCGTCCTGGTCGACGATGGCGCTCTCGGGAAGATCTGTCGCGATCACCTCCACCAGACGGTCGCGCTCGTGTCGCACGACCGAGATCACGTGGGCCGCGTCCAGTTCCCGTGCCGTGGCCAGCACGTGGGCGATGATCGGCATGCCCGCCAGCGGATGCAGCAGCTTGGGTGTCGCGGACTTCATCCGCGTGCCCTGACCTGCCGCGAGCACGACGATGGCGAGGTTCTGGTCGGTCATTGTTCTCCCAGAGGTCGGGGACGGGTCGCTCCGCCTCCAGGACTCGAACCTGGACCTAACAGCTCCAAAGGCTGTCGTGCTGCCATTACACCAAGGCGGACCGCGACATTGCGCTCGTACAGTTTGCCAGACCTTCCGGGGAGCGCCGGCATCCGCGCCCGCCGCGAGCAAATAGCATGGGGGGATGCCTGACGCACGCGACGAGGTCGACCGCATCGTCGACGCCTGGTTGCGCGAGCGCCCCGACCTCGACTTCTCGCCCCTCCAGGTGCTTTCCCGTGTCGCCCGCCTCTCGCGACACCTCGACCGCGCCCGCCGCACCGCGTTCGACCGTTCCGACCTCGAGTCGTGGGAGTTCGACGTGCTCGCCGCCCTCCGGCGAGCGGGGCCGCCCTATCAGTTGAGCCCCAAATCCTTGCTGCAGCAGACGCTCGTCTCGAGCGGCACGATGACGAACCGCATCGACAGGCTGGTCTCCCGCGGCCTGGTCGAGCGCCGCACCGACCCGAACGATGGGCGCGGCATCCTCGTGCAGATGACCTCCCAGGGCCTGATCAGAGTGGATGCGGCGATCACCCGTCTCGTCGACGCCGAGTCGGATCTCCTCGCCTCGCTCTCCGCCGCAGACCAGGAGCGTCTCGCCGCGCTGTTACGCAAGCTCAGCCTCGATTTCGACATCGAGCCCTGACGCCCGAGGGTTGACGGGCCGAGTGGCCTCACAGGACTCTGTTATCCGCCACCCATAAAATCAGGCTCGATGAGACTCTCCCGACTGACGCGCCTCCCGTCCCGTGTGAAACGCGCCGCACGCTTCGAGATCCACGCGCACTGGCGTCGGCAGCCGCTCGTGATCGGGTCGGTTTTCTATGAGTCCTTCTCCGGCAACGGGATGCTCGACAATCCCGAAGCGATCTTCCGTGAGTTGCTCGCCGCGCCCGACCTCGGCCACCTCACCCACATCTGGGCGCTCTCCGATCTGCGCCAGTATCGCGCGGCGGTCGAGGAGTTCGCCGGGGATCCCCGGGTCTCGTTCGTTCGGTACGGTTCGGTGGCCTACTACCGCGCCTTGGCCACCAGTCAGTACCTCGTGAACAACGCGACATTTCCGCCCGACTTCGGTAAGCGTCCTGGCCAGGTCTACCTCAACACGTGGCACGGCACCCCGCTCAAGCGGATGGGCTACGACATCCAGGACGGTGCTCTCGCAACCGCGAACATCGTGCGCAACTTCGTCGGCGCCGACTACCTGCTCGCCGCGAACGCGTTCATGGCCGACCAGATGTACGAGACCGCGTACAAGCTGAAGGGCATCTACCGCGGCACCATCGTCGAAGAGGGCTATCCCCGCATCGACCGCCAGTTCCTCACCGAAACGCAGCGCCAGAGCACACGCGCCCGCCTCGCCGAGGCCGGCATCCCGCTCGGCGATCGCAAGATCATCCTCTACGCCCCCACCTGGAAGGGCGAGACCTTCGGCGATCCGACCGACGATATCGACGAGCTTCTGGCGCACGTGGCCGAAGTCGAAAAGCGCATCGACACGAGCCGCTACGCCGTGCTGCTGAAAACTCATCAGAGCGTGCACAAACTGGCGAAGCACCGGCCCGAACTGAAGCGGATGCTCGTGCCGAACGAGCTCCCGACCAACGTCGTGCTCGGCGTCACCGACCAGTTGGTCACGGACTACTCGAGCATCTTCTTCGACTTCCTGCGGACGGGCCGGCCGATCCTCTTCTTCACGCCCGACCTCGCGGACTACGCGGGCACCCGCGGCCTCTACTTCGGACCCGACGAATGGCCCGGTCCCGTTCTGTCGTCCGCTCCCGAGCTCGGTGAGACTCTCGCCCGTATCGCCGAAGGCGGCGATGCCCTGCCCGAGGAATCGCGCGAGCGCTACCTGTCGATGCAGCGCCGTTTCACGCCGCACGAAGACGGCCAAGCCGCTGAACGTATCGTCGACATCGTCTTCCGCGGCGTGCGTGATGGCTACCGCCTGCGTACCAGGCTGGCCGACGACGGGCGCGAATCCGTGCTTCTCTACCTCGGCGGGATGCGCCCCAACGGCATCACGACGTCGGCCCTCAACCTGCTCAACAACATCGATCACACGCGATTCGATGTCTCGGCGTTCTTCGCCCAGAGCCGCTCGGCCGCCGCGATCGGCAAGCAGAAGCAGATCAACCCGAACGTGCGGCAGTTCCCTCGCATCGGCGGGATGAACGGCGCCAAGCTGCGCCACCTGGCCCGCCACCTCGAATACCGCCGCGGGAACACCGCCGACCACAAAGCCGCACCCGCGCAGAACCGCCTCTGGGACGACGAGTGGACGCGCTGCTTCGGCGACAGCAGGTTCGACTACGTCGTCGACTTCTCGGGGTACGGCCCGTTCTGGGCCATCCTGCTTCAGCACTCCCCCGACGCCCAACGCTCGATCTGGCTGCACAACGACCTGGCTGCCGATGCGCATCGCGAAGTCGGCGGCGAGAAGAGGATGCTGCACAGCCTCACCCAGGTGTTCACGCTGTACGGCCAGTACGACCACCTGGTCTCCGTCTCGCCGACGCTCTCGGACATCAACGGGGTGGGTCTCGCAGAATACGCGGCTCCGGAGAAATTCGTCTCGGCCCTGAACACTGTAGATGCCGAGCATATCCTCGAGAACGCGCGCGCCGACCTGCGCAAGATCACCCTCGACGAGGAGACCGGCACAATCCCCGAATGGGCGAAAGTCATCGTCGCGGACGACGACGTGACCACGTTCGTCTGCGTCGGCAGGCTCTCGCCGGAAAAGAATCACGCCCGTTTGATCCGAGCGTTCGCGCAAGTGCACGCCGTGCATCCCGCGACCCGGCTCGTCATCGTCGGTGCGGGTCCACTCGCCGACGAACTCGAAGCGCTCGTCCGCTCCCTCGGACTCGGCGGCGCCGTCTTCCTGACCGGGATGCAGCGCAATCCGCACGCGGTCATGGCCCACGCCGACTGCTTCGTTCTGTCCAGCGACTACGAAGGCCAGCCGATGGTCATCCTCGAAGCCCTCGTGCTCGGCCTGCCCATTGTGACGGTCGAGTTCGCGTCGGCCAAGAATGCACTTCCGGCCGGATCAGGACTTGTCGTCCCACAATCCGACGAGGGCGTCGCGGAGGGCATGGAAGCGTTTCTCCGAGGCGATGTCCCCGCCAGTGCGTTCGACTACGCTGCATACAACCGCAAAGCCGTCGAGCAGTTCTACCGGGCCATCGGGGCATCCGGGACAGTCAGTGCCGTTGACACCGACAGTGCAGCAATCGAGCCGGCCGCCTGAATCGGCGACAGGATGGAGCAGGGCATGGGACTCATCCACATCGACCTGTTCACCACGCTCGACGGTGTCGCGCAGGCGCCCGGCGGGTCGGAGGAAGACCGCGAGGGCGGCTTCGAATTCGGGGGCTGGCAGGCGCCCCTCGGAGATGAGCAGACCGGCAAGCAGGTCGTCTCCGGGATGGCAGGAATGGACGCGCTCCTGCTCGGACGCCGCACCTACGACATCTTCGCCGGGTACTGGCCGCACCAGGACGACCGCGCGGACGGGAGCATCGCGCAGCTGCTCAACCGCATCCCGAAGTATGTCGCCTCACGCCATCCGCAGACCCTCGAGTGGGCAGACTCCACGCTCCTCGGACCGGATGTTCCCGCCGCCGTTCGCGAGCTTCGCGACCGGTACGACCATATCCACGTCATCGGCAGTCTCGACTTCGTGCAGACGCTGTTCACCGAGCGGCTTTTCGACCGGCTCACGCTGTGGATATACCCGATCCTCCTCGGTGCCGGGAAGAAGGTCTTCGCCGGCGGGGTCGTTCCGACGAACCTGCGGCTCATCGAACCTGTCGTCACGTCGTCGAGCGGGGTGGCGCAGCATCGCTACGAACTCGCTCCCGGTATCCCGTCCGTCGGCGACATGTCGGCTCGCTAGTCCTCCAACTGTTCCGACAGTTCGAGCCAGCGGGTCTCCAGGGTGGCGATCTCGTCTTCGAGCGATCGGAGCTCATCCGTGACCATTCCGATTCCGACGTAATCGCTCTGGTCATGCTCTGCGAGCTGTTCATGCTTGGCCGCGACCCGACTCGCCAGCTTGCCCAGACGGCGGCCGATCGACGCGACCTCCTTCTGCGCGTTACGGAGTTCCGCGCCGGCAAGCGAGGGCTTGGTCGAGCGGGAGGATGCGGCGGCCGGCCCGTTCGCCTCGAGAGCTGTCGCGCCTCCCCCGGCCATCGTGCCCTGCACTTTTCGCAACTGCAAGTATTGGTCGACGCCGCCGGGAAGATGCCGTAGCGCCGCATCCATCAGCGCATACTGCTGGTCGGTGACGCGTTCGACGAGGTACCGATCGTGCGAGACGACGATGAGGGTGCCCGGCCACGAATCGAGGAGATCCTCCATCGCGGCGAGCATGTCGGTGTCGAGGTCGTTGGTCGGTTCGTCGAGGATGAGCACGTTCGGTTCGTCGAGCAGGATGAGCAGCAACTGGAGCCGCCGCTTCTGGCCGCCCGACAGATCCTTCACCGGCGTGGAGAGTTGTGCGGTGGTGAAGCCGAGGCGCTCCAGCAGCTGGCCGGGTGTCATCTCCTTGCCGCCGGCGAGGTAAGTGGTGCGCTTGCCTGCGATGACCGCGCTGACCCTTTCCTCCATCACGTCGTCCAGCTCGCCGAGTTGCTGCGTGAGCGTGGCGATCTTCACGGTCTTGCCGCGCTTGACCCGTCCGCTGGTCGGCTCGAGCGTTCCCGCGATCAGGTTGAGGAGCGTGGACTTGCCCGCTCCGTTCACGCCGAGCACACCCGTGCGCTCGCCCGGAGCGATGCGCCACTCGATGTCGCGCAGCACGGTCTTCTGATGGGGGGCATCCGTCTCGCCGCTCACCGGGAACACCACGGAGACGTCGAGCAGGTCCACCACATCTTTGCCCAGCCGGGAACTCGCCATCTGCTTCAGCTCGACCGTGTCGCGAGGCGGCGGCTCGTTCTCGATCAGCTCGTACGCCGCATCCATCCGGAACTTCGGCTTCGAGGTGCGCGCCGGTGCTCCACGGCCGAGCCAGGCGAGTTCTTTGCGCATGAGGTTCTGGCGTTTGCTCTCGATGACGGAGTTCATCCGGTCGCGTTCGACGCGCTGCAGGATGTAGGCCGCATATCCGCCCTCGAACGGCTCGATGATGCGGTCGTGCACCTCCCACGTGGCCGTCGACACCTCGTCGAGGAACCACCGGTCGTGCGTCACGACCACGAGGCCGCCCGATCCGGCCGGCCACCGCCTTTTGAGGTGCGTGGCCAGCCAGGCGACGCCCTCGATGTCGAGGTGGTTGGTCGGCTCGTCCAGAAAGAGGATGTCGTGGTCTTGCACGAGCAGCGCCGCCAGCGCCACCCGGCGCCGCTGGCCACCGGAGAGGTCGCGGATGGTGGCGTCCCAGCGGATGTCGGCGACCAGACCGCCGAGAACATCCCGCACTCGCGCATCCCCGGCCCAGACGTGCTCGTCCAGCTCACCGACGATCGCCGCGCCGACGGTCAGCGCGGGATCGAGTTCGTCGCCCTGGTCGAGCATCCCGACGCTCACATCACGCCGCTGCGTCACCCGGCCGCCGTCGGGCTGGATGCGCCCGGCCAGTAGCGACAGCAGCGTCGACTTGCCGTCACCGTTGCGTCCGACGACCCCGATGCGGTCGCCCTCGTTGATGCCGACGGTCACGCTGTCGAAGATGACCCGAGTCGGATATTCGAGGTGCAGCGACTCAGCGCCGAGGAGGTGTGCCATAAGGGCTTCCAGCCTACCGGCGGATGCCGGCGCCGACAGCCCGCGCCCGGCAGCGCCGCGCCCCTCCAACGGGTGCTCCCGAGCCGTGAGCGGATGTGCGAGGATCGCAACTACCGGACCCGCGTCGTTTTCGCCCGCCTTCGCCGGTTCGGTCAGGATGGGGTTTCTGTGACCGAGTTCGCCACGGCGCCTTCGTCTCGGCCCCTCTTCGGCCGGGACTCCGCACGCCAGACGCTGCACGTCGTGGCCCGGCGTGCGTTCACGCAAGGCGGCGCGGTTCTCGTCAACGGCGAGGCCGGGCTCGGGAAGACCACCCTCTTGGCGGATACGGCCGCCCGGCTCGAAGGCTGGACGGTGCTGCGCATCCATGCGGACTCGTTCGAGTCCGACCTCAGCTATTCCACCGTCGAGCGGCTCGTGCGCGGACTCAACGCGGTCAGCGGGACCCGCATCCGGCCGCCCGAACCGACGGACCAACCGTTGGTGGTCGGGCGGCTGCTCCTCGACGCGATCGACACCGTCTCGGCGCCGCTCTGTGTCATGGTCGACGACGCGCAGTGGGTGGACGAGGCGTCCGCCCGGGCGCTCCGCTTCGTGGTGCGGCGTCTGTCCGACCAGGCGTTCCTGTTCGTCGTGGCGACGCGGCCCCTGATGAACAGCGTCGTCGGGTTGTTCGAAGACCTCGAGTCGACGACCATCAATCACGCCAGAGTCGACCTCACACCGCTGACAGTCGCCGACACGCAAGAGCTCGCACAGCACGTCCTCGGCCACGCCATCTCGCAGCGCACTGCCACTCGCCTCACGGAGGCGACCCAAGGATCCCCGCTGCTCCTGACCGTTCTGATCGAGCAACTGCGCGAAACCTTTTCCACCGCCCTGCATCCCGCCGGATGGGATGTGCCGATCGCCGCGATCACACCCCTCGCGACCGTCGTGACGTCGGCGCTGGAAGGGGCGGATGCTCCGGTGCGCGACGCCGCCGAGATTCTTGCCGTGCTGCGCGACCCGCTCCCCCTCCCGCTGTTCGGCACGATCGCGACACGGCTCGGTGCCACTGTCGACACCGACGGCGCGATCTCCCGGGGGCTGGTGCGCTCCACGGAGCGCGACGGCGTGGTCTGGGTGGAACCGGCGCACGCGATTCTCGCCGAGGCGCTCACCGCCGAACTCCCGGTGCAACGGCGGGTGGAGATCCACCGCGTAGCGGCTCACGTCCTCACCGGACACCGCGCGTTACGCCATCGGGTGGAGGCGGCCGACACGGCGGATCCCACTCTGGTCCACGAACTCCTGGCGGCGAGCCGGCTGGCAGCCGACCACGGGAATGCCGACCAGGCGATGAGCTACGCCCGCTCCGCCGTGCACCTGGCAGCAGCCGGGACGGAATACGAACGTGCCCTTCTGGAGACCGGCCTGATCGCGATGCGCACGCGCCTGCACGAACGCGTCTTCGACCTCACGCCTGCCATCGAGTCGCTTCCGGCGTCGCCGGTGCGGGATGCCGTGCTGATCGAACTCCGCACACTCACCGGGGACATCTCCGGCGCCCTCGCGCTCGCGCTCGCAATCGAAGCCGGCCCCGCGGTGACGCCGGAGCAGCGGGCGATCCGCGCGCACGTGGCCGAGGCGATTCCTAAGGTGCTCATGGCGACGCGCGACTTCTCAGCCGCTGTGGATCACCTCGAGATCGGACGGCGACACATCGCCGAGGGTCCGCGCGATCCGGACGAGCTCACCGATCCGGCTCTCCGCTGGCTCGCGCAACCGGACGACGACCTGCTGCGCCTGCTCGGCTGGAGCCTCACGGCAGCGGCGCACGCACGCCGCGAGCTGATCGAGCCGATCATCCAGGAGTTGGACGGCCAGCTCGGCGAGACCGAGTCGCCCGCGGCCGTGGATGCGCTGGTCGTCCGTTCCCGCGTGTTCCTCCTCGCCGACGACATCGGCCGGACACGGGACGATCTGGCGCGCGCCAACGATCTCGTACGCCGGTTCCCGTCGAGCTGGACAGCCGGATTCGCCCGCATCATCTACTCGCACGTACTGTTCCTCATCGGCGAGTGGGACGAATCCGTGACCCTGGCGGATGCGGCCGTCGCGCTCGCCCTCGACGAGACCGACCTCTCGGGCTGGCCCATCGCCCTGACGGTCTCGACCCTCGTTCGGGCAGGACGCGGGGAGGACGCCGCCGTCACGGAGCGCCTGGAATCGGCCGCACTCGCCAAGCCGAGCTTCGTCGGATCGTACGACGGCGACCTCCTCTACCTCGCGCGCACCGAACTGGCGAGGGCCCTGGACCGTCCAGAAGACCAGCTGGCCGCCACCGAGGAGGCGGAATCCGTCGCGGCGGGCACGTCGACCCTCGGCTGGCTGAGTTACCGGGTCGACGCGCTGGCCTCGCTGGGACGCGCCGCGGAAGCCCGCGCCGCGTACCTGCGCTGCGCCGATCCGCGCGGCCTCTGGCGGCCTTTCTACGGCTCGCTCACCTGGCTGGAGGGCCGCGTGCTCGAGGCCGAAGGCGAGTCCGCCGCCGCGGTCGTGGCGTACCTGGCTTCGCTCGAGGACCCGGGATCCGCACGGTTCCCCTTCCCGCAAGCGGTGGCGGCACTCGACGCGGGACGGCTGCTCTCCGGAGGAAGCCCATCCGACGCCGACCGGGAAAAAGCGCGCGCGCTTCTCGAGCGGGCCTCCGAGACGTTCCGCAGGCTGGGTGCCGCGAGCTATCTCGAGCGCTGCGCGCACCTGCTCGAAAGTCTGGCGGACGATGCGGGCGCCACGGCAGCGCTCCCCAAGCAGGGCGATCCGTTCGCGCGGTTGACCACCCGTGAGCGACAGGTTGCGCACGCGATCGCCGCCGGGATGACCAACAAGGAGGTGGCCGAGCGCCTCTATGTGTCTGTGACGACGGTCAACTTCCACGTGCGCAACATCTTGGCGAAGCTCGAACTCACGTCGCGACGGGATCTGCGCAAGCTCAGCATCGCCTCGCGCGGTGCCCGTGGTCTGCGAGGAATGCGCTTCTAGGGGAGAGCGCTTTGTCTACCACTCAACCCCCGATCCATCGAGACCTCCCCGTCAATTGTTGACGGTTTTCGCGTCGCGATCGGGACACGTCGTAACGGGATCGCTAGTTTTGAGAAGCACCCTGGGATGCCCGCTCCGGGAACGCATGGAAACGCTTCTCACAACGGATCGTCTCAACCCGACATGCAGTCCAGTCAAGGGCATCCCCGGGTATCAGTCCCCGACGATGCGGGCGCCGTGCACCGGCCCCGTCGCCCGCACGGCGGTGAGCCGGGCCGCGCTGAGCGCGATCTGCAGGTCGAGCGCTCCATCGAGGTCCGGGGTCAGGAAAGCCACGGTCGGGCCCGAGCCGGAGACGATCCCCGCGAGCGCACCATTCATCTCGCCGAGCTCGATGACATCACCGATCTCCGGAGCGAGATGGATGGCCGGAGCCTGGAGGTCGTTCGCGAGCGACTCGGCCAGCATCTGCGGATCGCCTGCGCGGAGAGCTTGCAGTACGGCCGTGTCGACGCTCGGCTTGGACTGCGCCGGCGCGATGTCATGCGAGTGCCGCTCGCGGTGCCTGTCGAGTTCGGTGTACACCGTCGGCGTGCTCAGCTGCGTGTTCGGCAGCGCGAGCACCCAGTGGAAGTTGCCGGTCGCCAACGCCGGGCTGAGCCGGTCGCCGCGGCCGGTGCCGATCGCTGTGCCGCCCAGAAGCGCGAACGGGACGTCGGCACCGAGCCGCGACGCCAGTGCGTGAAGGTCGTCTCTGCTGGCCTCGGTGCCCCACAGCGCGTCGCAGGCCACGAGAGTGGCGGCGGCGTCCGCAGAGCCCCCGCCCATTCCCCCGCCGATCGGAACGTGCTTCTCGATCTCGAGCCGCACGCCGCCCTTGTACCCGGTCTTGCGGGCGAGCATGCGCGCCGCCTTGATCGCCAGATTGCTTCCGTCCGTCGCGAGTGCGGACGTGTCGATCGAACCCGAGAAGCCCACCGAGAAATCATCGGCCGGATACGCGCGCACGTCTTCGTAGAGGGACACCGCCTGGTACGCGGTCGCCACATCGTGGTAGCCGTCTTCCATCACAGCACCCACACGCATGAACACGTTGATCTTGCCCGGTGCTCTCACGTGCACCGCAGGAACCACCGACAAGGTCATGTCTCCAACCTACAGGGGACGGGTGGACGCCCCGTTCGCCAAACTGTCAGGCAGCGGGGGGTGAGGATGCACGCGCGAGTGCTATGAACTCGGCGATGCTCAGCTGCTCCCCGCGCAGCGTCGGGGCGATGCCGGCCGACTCCAGAGCGGCGGACGCGGTCGCCGAGTCACCGTACACGCCGGAGAGGGCCTGACGGAGCATCTTGCGCCGCTGCTGAAAAGCAGCGTCCACGAGCTGGAACGTCCGCCTGCGCAGCGACTCATCGCCCGGCTCGGCTTCGTGTCGCACGAACGCCACAAGCACGGAGTCGACGTTCGGCACCGGCCAGAACACCTGGCGGCTGACCGTTCCCGCCGTGCGCCACGACCCATACCAGGCGGCCTTGACACTCGGCGCGCCGTAGACCTTCGAGCCGGGCTCGGCCGCCACGCGGTAGCCCACCTCCGCCTGCACCATGACGACGCCCGAACGGATGCTGTCGAAATGCTCGAGGAAATGCAGCAGTACCGGCACGGAGACGTTGTACGGGAGGTTCGCAACGAGCCGGCCGGGAGCACTCGGCAGCGCGGTGATGGCCAGCGCATCCTCGCGGATCACCGTCAGCCGTGCGACCGCATCCGGCGCGAACTCGGCCACCGTGGTCGCAAGTTGCGCGGCGAGGCGGCGGTCGATCTCGATGGCGACGACGGCCGCATCCGCCTCGAGAAGCCCGAGCGTGAGTGAGCCGAGACCGGGTCCCACCTCGACAACCACATCCCCCGCCTGAACCCCGGCGACGCGCACGATTCGGCGCACGGTGTTGCCGTCGATCACGAAGTTCTGGCCGAGCTTCTTGGTGGGCGTGACATCGAGCAGTTCGGCGAGGTCGCGGATCTCGGCGGGACCGAGCAGCCGCGCGGTCACGCGATGATCCCGATCGGGGTCGTCGGGGGTGCGGCCACCGGTTCGGCGTCCCAGCGACCGTAGACCAACTCGGTGTTGGAGGTGATCTGCGCGGCGAGCGTCGACGCGTCGGTGCCGAGCGTATCCGCCATCGCGCGCAGGGTGTGCGGAATCAGGTATGGCGCGTTGGGACGCCCCCGGAAGGGCATGGGGGTGAGGAAAGGCGCATCCGTCTCGACGAGGATCAGGTGGCGCGGCGCCACCACGAGGGCCTCGCGCAGATTTCCGGCGTTCTTGAATGTGATGTTGCCCGCGAACGACAGGTACCAGCCGTTTTCGGCGCAGAGCTGGGCCATTTCGGCGTCGCCGGAGAAACAGTGGAACACAGTGCGTTCGGGGGCGCCCACACGCTTGAGGGTCGCGATCACCTCGCGGTGCGCATCCCGATCGTGGATCTGAATGGCCAGGTCGTTCTGCTTGGCGATCTCGATGTGCGCCTCGAACGAACGCAGCTGTGAGACGCGCCGCGGGCCCTCCTCGGTGCGGAAGAAGTCGAGACCGGTCTCCCCGACGGCCCGCACGCGGGGACGGCCGGCAAGTTCGGAGATCACCGCCAAGGCGTCGTCCAGTTCACCACGTTCCGCGTAGTCGGGTGCGTCGTTCGGATGGAGCGCCACGGCGGCGAGCATCCGGGGCTCCACCGCGGCCATCTCGGCCGACCAGCGCGACGTCTCGACATCGTTTCCGACCTGAACGACACCCCGCACCCCCACACTCGAGGCTCGGTCGAGCTGCTCTCGGTAGTCGAGCGGACTGTGGCCGTCCGAGATCTCGAGGTGCGTGTGATTGTCGTAAACCGGGACGACGAGCGCCTCCGGGAGCGGCGGGTACTCCAGGTCGCGCCCGTCGGTGAGGTGACGCTGCCGGATGAACGCCGGATCGGTCATACCGCCGGCACCGCGTCCGCGTCGATACGCGGGAACAACGCCTCGAGGCCGTGCACCGTCGTGCCCGCCGGCAGCTGGCCCCAGTCACCGGCCGACCGGATGCGCTGCTCGTCGAGCGCTCCCAACTCGTCTTCGGCGCCGAGCGCCTCCCACAGCTTCTGAGTGGCCTGCGGGATGAACGGCGACAGCAGCACCGCGAGGGCGCGCAGACCTTCGGCGGCGGTGTAGAGCACGGTCGCGAGACGGTCGCGCTGGGTGTCGTCTTTTGCGAGCGACCACGGCTCCTGGGCGGTGATGTAGCCGTTCAACTCATCCACGATCGTCCAGATCGCCGTGAGGGCGTCGTGGATGGCCAGACGCCCCATCGCCGCATCCGCCTCGGCCGTGGCCCTGGCCACGGTCTCCTGCACGGCGAATTCGGTCTCGCGAGAGCGCGCGGGCGCCGGAACGATGCCCTCGAAGTACCGCGAGACCATAGCGATCACGCGCGACGCCAGGTTCCCGAAGCCGTTGGCGAGCTCCGCCTGATAGCGGGCGGCCAGGTCTTCCCAACTGAAGGAGCCGTCCTGCCCGAAGCTGATGGCGCGCATGAAGTAGTAGCGGAACGCATCCGATCCGAACGTGTTCGTGATCTGGGTCGGCGCGATTCCGGTCAGCTTCGACTTCGACATCTTCTCGCCGCCGACGAGCAGCCAGCCGTGCCCGAACACCCGGTGCGGCACATCCAGCCCCGCGGCCATCAGCATCGCAGGCCAGATCACCGCGTGAAAACGCAGGATGTCTTTGCCGACGATGTGCGTCGCCGGCCAGCGGCGCGCGAAGTGCTCATCGTCCTCTCCGTAACCGACGGCCGTGACGTAGTTGAGCAGCGCGTCGAACCACACGTAGACGACATGCGACTCGTCCCACGGCACCTTGATGCCCCAGTCGAAACTCGACCGCGAGATCGACAGGTCGCTGAGGCCCTGGCGCACGAACGAGGCGACCTCGTTTCGGGCGGATTCCGGCTGGACGAACTCGGGACGCTCCTCGTAGAGCGCGAGCAGCTTGTCGGCGAACTGACTCATGCGGAAGAAGTAGTTCTTCTCCTGAAGCAGTTCCAACGGCTTCGAGTGGATCGCGCAGACCTTCTGGCCTTCGTACTCCCCCGTGCCGTCGACGATCTCGGATTGCGGCTTGAACTCCTCGCAGCCCACGCAGTAGAGCGCCTCGTACTCGCCCGCGTAGATGAATCCGTCGTCGAACAGCTTCTGCAGGAAAAGCTGCACGTTCTTCTCGTGCCGCTCCTCGGTGGTGCGGATGAAGTCGTCGTTCGCGATGTCGATCGTCTTCAGCAGTGGCAGCCACTCGGCGCTCACCAGGCGGTCGGCCCACTCCTGCGGAGTCGTGCCGTTGGCCGTGGCGGTGCGCAGGATCTTCTGGCCGTGCTCATCCGTGCCCGTCAACAGCCAGGTGTCGTCACCGGCCTGGCGGTGCCAGCGAGCGAGCACATCGGCCGCGACTTCGGTGTACGCGTGCCCGATGTGCGGGACATCATTCACGTAGAAAATCGGCGTGGTGATGTAGAACGAGCCAGCAGACATGCTGTCTATCCTACGGGCGCGCGAAGCGGCGCTCTGGCGTGTTACCGCCGGTCGAGGGTGTCGGTCGCGCCCGATGGCCTGGTGGTGGTGCCCGGGTCGCTCCTCGGCGGTGGCCGCGCGTGGGTTACGTTCCTCCACAGGTCGCTCTGAGCCGAAGTTATCCACAGGTAAATACCTGATCAGCGCACTTATTTTCAGGCTCGGGATGTCGGTAGCTCATGATTCGATGGATTCATGTCCACCAGCACCGCCCCGGAACCCCGCGAGTTACACGCGCTCCTCGCGCCGTTCCGCGTGCCGGAACGGTTGGGGCGCGATGAGCTTCTGCAGGCGGTGACGTCAGTCGGTGACCTGCAATCCGTTCTCGACGCGGCAAAGGTTCGCATCGCCGGCGAGTTGGTGCGCCGCATGACAGAGCCGGACGACGCGAACCCCGTGAGGCGGAGCGGCCACACGAATCCGTCTGCGCTTCTGGCCGAGCGGTGGCGGATAGCGCTCCCCGCTGCTCGGCAGCTCTGCCGGGTGGGTTCGAGCACCTGCGCGCGGCTGAGCCTGCGCGGCGAACCGCTGCCCGCGCGATATCCGGATCTCGCGGAGGCACTCGCCGTGACGTCGGCCTCCGGTGAACCCGACGACGACGACGTGGCGCGAAGCGTGCTGAGCGTGGATCAGGTCGCGGTGATCGTGCGCGAACTCGACAAGGCAAGCGTCAACTGCTCGCCGGATGCCGTCGCGCAGGGTGAGCGACTGCTGGTCGAGCATGCCCAGGGCCTCACCGTAGAAGACCTGCGTATTCTCGCCGCCCAGGTGCGCGACCGCTTGGACCAGGACGGCATCCTTCCCCGCGAGGAACGCCAGCGGCGCAGACGCTCCCTCACCATCTCCACCACGACCGACGGCATGACCCACGTCGACTGGTACCTCGACCCGGAATCCGCCGGCTACGTCGTCACCGCGATCGACGCCCTGGTGGGTCGACAGTTGCGCAAAGTCGCGTTCCGCGAAGTCGCGCTCGACGGCGGCGCGGATGACGTTGCGGCGGGTGGCGGTGCGGCCGGCGACGGTGCGCCGGGTGGCGGTGCCGCCGGTGGCGGCGCGGCCGGCGACGGCGACGATCGGGCGATGCCTGAATCGCGTAGCCTGCCCCAGATCCGTTCCGACAGCGCAACTGACATCTTCCGGCACCTCGCAGCATGTACCGCAGCGGCCGAGAGTGGCACTCCGCCGGTGAGCGTCATCGTCCGGATCGAGCTCGACGCCCTGCAGAAAGGCCTCGGCACAGCACAGATCGACGGCATCCCCACGCCGATCAGCGCCGCCACCGCCCGCCGGATGGCTGCTGACGGCCACCTCATCCCGGTTGTCCTCGGTGAGGCGTCCGAAGTGCTCGATCTCGGCCGCAGCCGCCGACTCTTCAGCCGCGCCCAGAAACTCGCCCTCGCCGAACGTGACGGCGGTTGCGCTTGGGCCGGATGTCCTCATCCGCCGACCTACACCGAGGCCCACCACATCCGCTGGTGGACAGCACACGGAGGCGCGACGGACCTGGACAACGGCATTCTTCTTTGCAGCAGCCACCATCATCGAGTCCACGCCGACGGTTGGAAAATCGAGATCAGGGATCATGTGTCGTGGTTCATCCCGCCGCCACATGTCGATCCGTACCGGCGACCCCGTCGAGGCGGACGCATCGTGTACCCGGCTGAGCAGGCGGCGCCGATGAGCCGGGCTTCGTAGGGTGATCTTCTGCTAGCGTGCTGGTGATCGTGGCTGATAATAGTGATTGACGAACAGGAGGTGAGACCCATGAACGCAGTATCCGTAATGGGTGCTCCCCTGCAGTCAACGATCGCGCGACTGAGGTAGTCGCAACTGGGAGCGCCCGACAAGCAACTCGCGAAAGGCGACTCCCATGAACACAACACTTCCTTCAAACACAGCTTCTTCAAACGCAGCACATTCCAACGCAGCTTCTTCCAACGAGCGAGCCTTGGTTCTCGCCGGCGGCGGAGCAGCCGGCAATGCTTGGGAGCTCGGACTTATCGCCGGCCTGTCCGATGCCGGGATCGATCTGACCGAGGCAGAGCTCATCATCGGAACGTCCGCCGGAGCGACGGTGGCCGCCCAGATCACCAGCCGGACCCGGCCCACCGAACTGTATGCCGCGATCCTCGCCGAAGCTCCGCGGCCGCAGGCGGGCGGAGCCGCCCCGGACAGGGGCCGAGCTCCAAACTTTTCGGGACAGACCTACCTGGAGTGGTCGGACGGGATCATCGGTTCCGCCGAGGATGCCTCGGACATGCGCCGCAGGATGGGGGCTGCAACACTCGAACGGGATGCTTCCGACGGCTCCAGCCAAACGCGCTGGCGTGACATCGTCGCGGCTCGGCTTCCCAGTGGGCACTGGCCCGAACAGCCCGTGCTCATCACCGCTGTCGAAGCGCATACCGGGGAACCGGCGGTGTTCGACCGCCACAGCGGAGTCGACCTGGTCGATGCCGTCGCCGCCAGCACCTCGCCGATGACTCCCTACCGCATCGGCGAGAACCGCTACATCGACGGCGGTTTCCGGCGCAACGAGAACGCCGACCTTGCGGCTGGATACGGGCGAGTGCTGGTGCTGTCACCCTTCGGCGGCAGAACACGGCATCCGTTGGAGTGGGGCATGGATCTCGCGACCCAGGTCGAGGAACTGCGCGCAGCGGGCAGCGCGGTCGAGACCGTCTTTCCGGATGCCCGCGCAGGCGAAGTGTTCAACGCGAACGCGTTGGATCCGTCGACGCGTCAACAGGCCGCGCGAGGAGGCTACGACCAGGGCCGAGCCCTGGCGGAGCAGCTGTCCGCGTTCTGGCGCATGAACGAGCGGTGACGTCCGAGAGACGCGGATTGCAGAATAGCTCTGAATGAAGAATAGGGCCATGAAAAGCACGGCTGAGCTGAAATCCCTCCCGCTTGTGCCGATCAGCGCGTTCAAGTCCAATCCGGCGCACTACCTGGAGACCGGTGGGCTTGTGACGACGCACGGTCACGTTCGTGCCGCCTTCGTACCGGTCGACGACGACGACGCAGCAGGTCCGGCGCTCGACGTTGTCAAAGCTCAACTCAAGCTCCTCACGCGGATGCGCCGCCCTGAAGACGTCACCGCTGAGCTCCGCGACCTCCGCGCATCCCGAAACCGCGAGGAGGACGGAGCACCGCGATGACGAAGACCGCGATGCTCGACACCAGCGCGCTCGTCTCGGGCGTTCCCGAGGAGATCGTCGACCGCATCGAGGACTACTGCTCGTCGATGATCTGCCGAGCGGAACTCGCGCACGGCCTCGCCGCTTTCGAAAACGACGCGTCACGGTTCGCGCAACTCGCGATCCGTCGCGAGCTCCTGCGGCTGTTCACCGAGGACGCCGGATTCAGCCGGTTTCCCGCGGTGACGATCCACAAGCCCGGCTAGCTCTTCCGCGCCAGCGCCGCCTGGTACAGGTCCCGCTTGCCGAGGCCCGTCGCCTCCGCCACCTCCGCGGAGGCGTCCTTCAGGCGCATGCCGGCGGCGACAAGGGCGAGCACCTGTGTCACGCCGGTGTCGAGGTCGGCCGCCCGTTCGGGTGCGCCGGCGATCACGAGCACGATCTCACCTCGCACGCCGTCCGCGGCCCAGGCTGCGAGTTCGGATGCGCTTCCCCGTTTGACCTCTTCGAACAGCTTGGTCAGTTCCCGGGCCACCACGACACGGCGGTCGTCGCCGAGCACTGTGGCGACATCGGCCAGGGAAGCGGCGATCCGGTTCGGCGACTCGAAGAACACCATCGTGCGGCGTTCGTCGGCGAGCGCGCGCAGAGTGCTTCGGCGTTCGCCCGGTCTGCGCGGCAGGAACCCCTCAAAGGTGAACCGGTCGGTGGGGAGCCCGGAGACGGCCAGCGCGGTGAGCACCGCCGAGGGTCCCGGAAGTGCCGTGACCACGACACCGGCCGCCGCGGCCGCCTCCACCAGGTGGAAACCCGGATCGGAGACGGTCGGCATGCCGGCGTCGCTCAGCAGCACCACATCCTGCTCCCGCGCCAGTTCGACGAGATCGGCCGAACGCTCGCGTTCATTGTGGTCGTGCAGCGCGATCAGCCGCGGCCGGTTCTCGATGCCGAGACCGGCGAGCAGTCGCTGGGTGACGCGGGTGTCTTCGGCCGCGACCACTGAGGCCGAGCCGAGCACCTCGATCAGGCGCAACGAAGCGTCCTTCAGGTTGCCGATCGGAGTGGCCGCCAGGATGATCATGGGTCAAGTCTCTCAGCCGCCGGGCTTGACGAGGCCGCGCAAAGGTTTCGACCCCTAGCATGATCTGGTGACCACGACTCCCGCCCTCGGCACCGCGCTCCCGCCTGCGCACGAGGGCGAGACGTTCGGAAGTCGTCTCGACGACTGGTGGGCCCGACGGCTGCGCACTCCGCTGCGGATGAAGCTCTGGTACTGGGGCGCGCCGTTTGGGGTCACACTGCTGGCCGCGATCCTTCGGTTGTGGAACCTCGGGTATCCGCACAGCCTCGTGTTCGACGAGACGTTCTACGTGAAGGATGCGTACACGCTGATGCATCTCGGCTACGAGGGCAGCTGGCCCGCCAAGGCCGACCAGCAGTTCGACGCCGGGAAGACGGATATCTTCTCGTCGGATCCTTCGTTCGTCGCGCATCCACCGCTCGGAAAGTGGATCATCTCCCTCGGCCTTGCCGCGTTCGGCGCCGGGAACTCGTTCGGGTGGCGGATCAGCACGGCGATCGTGGGTATCCTCGCGGTCCTGCTCGTGTTCCTCATCGCGCGCAAACTCTTCAAGTCGACGATCATCGCCACGATCGCCGGCGGTCTGATGGCGGTGGACGGTCACGCGATCGTGATGAGCAGGGTCGCCCTGCTCGACAACTCGGTGATGTTCCTCGCGTTGCTGGCGTTCGGCTGCATCCTGCTCGACCGGGAATGGCACGCCACGCGGCTGGCCTCGGCGGTGGCCGAACGACGGGAGCGTGGGGGCGATCCGGCATGGGGGCCGGTTCTGTGGTGGCGTCCCTGGCTCATCTCGGCCGGAGTCCTCACGGGGCTGTGCGCGGGTGTGAAGTGGAGCGGCTTCTATTTCCTGGCCTTCTTCGCGGTGTACACCGTGGTCGTGGATGCGGTTGCCCGACGCCGCGTCGGCCTCCCGTTCTACCTGAGCGGCGCGATTCTCAAACAGGGGCCGGCCACGTTCGTGCTCATGGTGCCGATCGCCTTCATCAGCTACGTGGCCACGTGGACGGGCTGGATCGTCACGAGCGGCGGCTACTACCGGCACTGGGCGCAGGCGGCCCACCTCGAGTGGAAGGGCGCCTTCAGCTGGGTACCGCTCTGGGTGCAGAACCTTTGGTACTACCAAACCCAGATGTACGACTACAGCATCAACCTGCACGTGTCGCATCCGTACCAGTCCAACCCGCTCACCTGGCTGTTCATGATCCGGCCGACGAGTATGTACTACGTCGGCAGCAGTTCCGGCCAGAACGGCTGCACCGTCGACTCGTGCGCGTCGGCGATCACCTCCCTGGGCAATCCGCTGATCTGGTGGGGAGCGGCCGCCGCGGCCTTCTACCTGGTTTACCGGGTCATCCGCTACCGCGAGTGGCAGGCAGGGTTGATCCTCACCGGACTCGCCGCCGGCTACCTGCCCTGGATGCTTTACATCAACCGCACGATCTTCCAGTTCTATTCGATCGCGTTCGAGCCCTACCTCGTGCTGGCTCTGGCCGGTGTGATCGCGCTGATTCTCGGCCGACGCACCGATCCGTCCTGGCGACGCGTGCGAGGAGTGCGGATCGTGGGCATCTATCTCGGTTTCGTCGTGCTCGTGAGCGCGTTCTTCTGGCCGATCTGGACAGCGCAGCAGGTGCCGTTCTGGTTCTGGCAGGTGCACATGTGGCTTCCGAGCTGGGTCTGAGAACCCTCGCACAGCACCTTGCGACGTCAGAGCCTGGTGGTAGACCGAGAGTATGACCGATGCAGAGCAGCCCCTCGACCTCGTCCCCCTCGCCGGCAGTGAGCGTGAGGAGGCGCCCGGCCTGACGTCGCAAGTCGCAATCGATCCGGATGCTCTGATCGACGCGACGCTCATCATACGCCGGCAGGCCCAGGTCCCCGACGAAGTGCTCTCCGCGCCGATCAGCCGCGCGGAGTTCGCGAGCACGTACGGCGCCTCCCAGCGCGACCTCGACCTGGTGACGTCGACCATGGAGTCGCTCGGCGTGACGGTCGTCGATTCGAGCGCCGCCGAGCGCCGGGTGCGCGTCTCGGGATCCGCGCGGCTGATGAGCCGCGTGTTCGGAACCGACCTGGCCCAGGCCACCAGCACGGGCGCGAACGACACCGAGGTCACGCATCGTCATCGCACAGGCGGTCTGAGCATCCCCGCCACCCTCGACGGCGTCGTCACGGCCGTGCTCGGCCTCGATGACCGGCCTCAGGCACGAGCGCTCTTCCGCCTGGCGATGCCGCAGGCGGTCACCACCAGCTACACCCCGCTCGAGCTGGGCGAGATCTACAAGTTCCCCGCGGGAACCGACGGCTCGGGACAGACCATCGCCATCGTCGAACTTGGCGGCGGCTACGAGCAGACCGATCTCGACACGTACTTCTCGGCGCTCGGGATCAAGGGTCCCAAAGTGACGGCCATCGGCGTCGACGGCGCGGTGAACGTTCCCGGCGGCGATCCGGGCGGCGCCGACGGCGAAGTCATGCTTGACATCGAAGTGGCCGGCGCTCTCGCGCCCGCCGCCGACATCCTCGTCTATTTCGCGCCTAACACCGACGCCGGCTTCGTGGATGCGGTGGCGGCGGCCGCGCACGCCACGCCCACCCCCGCGGTGATCAGCATCAGCTGGGGCCAGAGCGAGGATTCGTGGACCCAGCAGGCACGAACGGCTTTCGACCAGGCGCTCGTCGACGCCGCCGCGCTCGGCGTGACCACCACCGTTGCGGCGGGCGACGACGGCAGCACCGACCGGGTCGGCGACGGCAAGGCGCACGTCGACTTCCCGGCATCCTCCCCCCACGCCCTCGCCTGCGGCGGCACCAGACTCTCCGCAGACGTCTCCACCGGCGCGGTGCGATCCGAGACGGTCTGGAACAACGGAACCGGAGCGGGAGCGACCGGCGGCGGCGTGAGCGCCACCTTCCCGCAACCTTCGTGGCAGGCCAAGGTCGGCGTGCCCATCGGGCCGGGCGGCACGGATGCGGGCGGGCCGGCGAACGGCCCGAGCGGTCGCGGCGTGCCCGACGTTGCAGGCGTCGCCGATCCCCAGACCGGCTACCGGGTGCGTGTCGACGGCAAAGATCTCGTCATCGGCGGAACCAGCGCCGTGGCACCCCTGTGGGCAGCGCTGATCGCCCGCATCGTGCAGTCCACCGGCAAGCCGCTCGGCCTGGCGCAGCCCGCGCTCTACGACTCGATCGCGAAAGGGCAGGTGGCGGCCGGGTTCCGCGACATCACCACGGGCAACAACGGCGCCTACCAGGCCGGCCCGGGATGGGACGCCTGCACGGGCCTCGGCGTGCCCGACGGGACGGCGCTGCTGGCCGCGCTCTGACAGCATCCGGGTCCCGTATGCGGCGGCGCGTGCGGCGGCCGCATGCGGCGGCGCGCGCTGCGGCCGCGTGCTCCAGCCGCGTGCGCCAGCCGCATGCTCCAGAATAGGAACGATGAGTTCCGCTGCGCCTGCCCCTCGCACCCCGTTGCCCTGGCTGCCCGGACTCCTCGCGGCGGGGGCCGCAGCGCTTGCCGCGTGGGGCATCCACTGGCTTGCGCCCGCGGTTCCGCTGCTCACCGCGGCCGTGGTGCTCGGGATCATCGTCGGGCAGCTCTCGTTCGCGAGACCGAGCGTGACTGGCGCGCTCCGGCCCGGCCTGTCGACCGCGGCGAACCGACTGATGCGGATCGGCGTCGTGCTTCTCGGGCTCAAGCTGAGTCTGGGTGACATCGTCGGGCTCGGCTGGGTGAGCATCGTGACGACCGTCGCCATCGTGCTGGTCACCTTTGTCGGCACGATGTGGCTGGGGCGGCTGTTCGGGCTGCCCGGGCACCAGCCGCTGCTGGTCGCCACCGGGTTCTCGATCTGCGGCGCGTCGGCGATCGGCGCCATGAGCGGGGTCGTCAAGTCGAAGGATGAGGAGACGGCCACGCCGGTCGCACTCGTCACCCTGTGCGGCACGCTCGCGATCTTCGTTCTGCCCGTGCTGTGGCATCCGCTCGGACTGGATGCGTTGCAGTTCGGCCACTGGGTGGGCGCGGGTGTGCACGACGTCGGACAGGTGGTCGCGACGGCGCAGCTCGCCGGATCCTCGGCGCTCGCCGTCGCGGTCGTGGTGAAGCTCACCCGTGTGCTCATGCTGGCGCCGATGGTGGCCATCGCCTCGGTCGTCGAGCGTCGGCGCAGCGTGGAGCCGGATCCGGCGGCGAAGCGTCCGCCGATCGTCCCGCTGTTCGTGGCCGGGTTCATCCTCGCCGTGCTCGTGCGGTCGTTCGTCCCGATGGCGCCGGCCGTGATGGAAGGCGCAGACATCCTGCAGACGGCCCTCCTGGCGATGGCCCTCTTCGGCCTCGGCACCGCCGTGCGGCTGCGCACGCTGCTCGGCACGGGCTGGCGCGCGCTGGCCGTCGCGCTGCTCTCCTGGGTGCTGATCGCCGCGCTGGCGCTCGGCGCCGTCTGGCTCTCGCGCTGACGCGCGCCCGCTTGTCGGCCCGACCTTGTGCCCGTCGACTCCCGCCCGTCGACCCCCGCCCGTCGACCCCCGCCCGTCGACTCCGCACAAAGTACCCGCCGAGTACGCCCAAAATGGGCCAAAACGCGCCGAGACCGCAGACAATTCGTGTACTCGGCGGGTGGGCGGTTTCGGCGTATTACGCGAACCGGTCGCGAGAGCACCAGCGCCGAGTAGCGTGAACCCATGGCTGATCGCGAATACGGTTTCCGCACGCGTGCGATTCACGCGGGCAACATCCCCGATCCGGTGACCGGCGCCCGTGCCTTGCCGATCTACCAGACCAGCGCGTTCGTGTTCGACGACACGGCGGATGCGGCAGCCCGGTTCGCGCTTCAGAAATACGGAAACATTTACTCGCGTCTCGCGAACCCGACGGTCGCCGCGTTCGAGGAACGCATCGCAAGCCTCGAGGGCGGCCTCGGCGCGGTCGCCACGGCCAGTGGGCTGAGCGCGCAGTACATCACCTTCGCCTCCCTGGCCGGCGCCGGTGATCACATCGTCGCCTCGGCCAATCTCTACGGCGGCTCGATCACCCAGTTGGATGTAACCCTGCGCCGGTTCGGCGTCGAGACCACCTTCATCCAGAGCGCGAATGCCGCCGACTACGCGGCCGCGATCACCGACAAGACCAAGCTGATCTTCGCCGAGACGATCGCGAACCCGTCCGGCGAGATCGCCGACATCGAGGGCCTCGCCGAGGTCGCCCACGCGGCCGGCATCCCCCTGATCATCGACTCGACGATCGCGACCCCCTACCTCAACCGGCCGATCGAGTGGGGCGCCGACGTGGTCATCCATTCGGCCACCAAGTTCCTCGGCGGGCACGGGACCACCCTCGGCGGCGTGGTCGTCGAGAGCGGCCGGTTCGACTGGCACAGCGAGAAGTTCCCACTGTTCGGCCAGCCGGTTCCGTCATACGGCGGCCTCGAATGGTCGGGCAACTTCGGCGAGTACGCCTTCTTGACCAGGCTCCGCGCGGAACAGCTGCGCGACATCGGTCCCTCGCTGGCACCCCACTCGGCCTTCCTGCTGGCGCAGGGGGTGGAGACGCTGCCCTACCGCATCCAGGCGCACGTCGACAATGCGAAGATCGTCGCCGAATGGCTGGATGCGGACCGGCGGGTCGAGTCGGTGTTCTGGGCTGGTCTGCCCGCGCATCCGCACCACGACCGCGCGTTGAAGTACCTCCCGAAGGGCGCCGGCAGCGTCTTCAGCTTCGTGGTGAAGGGCGGCCGCACCGTGGGCCAATCACTCATCGAGAACGTGAACCTGGCGAGCCACCTCGCGAACATCGGCGATGCCAAGACCCTGATCATACATCCCGCGTCCACCACGCACGCACAGCTCACCGAGCAGCAACTGCTCGCTGCGGGGGTGCTTCCGGGCGTTGTGAGGATTAGCGTTGGCATCGAAGACGTCGACGACATCATCTATGACCTCGACCAGGCACTGACCCTCGCCGTGAAGGAGACGAACGCATGACGATCACGAATGCGTCGGCACCGGATGCGCCGTCACCGGATGCGTCGGGCCCTGATGCGTCAGGCCCGGCCGACACCGCAGATGTGCAGCTCGCGAACGGGCTCAGCTGCTCGGTGCCGTCGAACTCTCCGCTGGCCAAGCTGCTCAAGTCGCAACGCACCTGGGTGGGTCCGGACGCCAAGGAGCGCTTGCGGATCCTGCGAGCGGCCAAGTCGGTCGCGATCGTCGGCGCCTCCCCGAACCCGACCCGTTCGAGCTACTTCGTCGGAACGTACTTGCAGCAGTCCAGCGACTATCGCCTCTACTTCGTGAACCCGAACGCCGACACCATCCTCGGCCAGAAGGCCTACCCCGACCTGGCTTCCCTGCCCGAGGTGCCCGACATCGTGGATGTCTTCCGCCGCGGAAGCGACATCCCGAGCGTGATCGACGACGTCGTTGCGGTCGGCGCTCCCACGATCTGGGTGCAGCTCGGGATCTGGAATCAGGAAGCTGCGGAATACGGCGAGTCGAAGGGCCTCACAGTCGTGATGGACCGCTGCATCAAGGTCGAGCACGCGCGATTCCACGGCGGTCTGCACCTCCTCGGATTCGACACCGGCCAGATAACCTCGCGTAAGACCATCCGCTAGGCGCCCAGTAACCGCCGAGTACGCAGACTGTCTGCGGACTCGGTGGTTTTTGGCCGATTTTGTGCGCACTCGGCGGTTGAGGATATCGACGCCCAGCGGGGCCGGGCCACTGCGACTAGGGGTGTGAGGCGCGACGCCGCGGCAGCACCTCGTCCACGAGACCGTACGCACGGGCGGCCTCGGCGGTGAACACGCGATCGCGGTCGGTGTCGTGCCGCAGCGTCTCGACCGACTGGCCCGTGTGCTCGGCGAGGATCGCTTCGAGTTCGGCGCGCAGGCGCACCACCTCGTCGGCCTGCAGGATGAGGTCGGGGATGGTGCCCTCGCCGCGCGCGGCCGGCTGATGCAGCACGACCCGGGTGTGCGGCAGCACGGCACGAAGGCCCGGAGCGCCGGCGGCGAGAAGCACCGCGCCCGCGGCGATCGCCTGGCCGATGCAGGTGGTCGCGACCGGCGACTGGATGAACTGCATCGTGTCGTAGACAGCGAGCATCGAGGTCAGGTCTCCGCCCTCACAGTTGATATAGAGGTTGATCGGCCGGTCGGAGTTTTCAGCGTCGAGGTGCAGCAACTGCGCGATCAGCGCGTTGGCGACGCCCGCGTCGATGGCAGTGCCGAGGTAGATGATCCGTTCCGTGAGAAGGTGCGAATAGACGTCCATGATCCGTTCGCCGCGCGGATGCTGGGTGATGACGTTGGGGATCGTGTAGCTGCTCATGACAACCTCGAGCCGTTTTTGGCTTCGGGCATGAGCTGCTCGAAGGTGTCCACGACATGGTCGACGAACCCGAAGTCCAGAGCCTCCTCGGCCGTGTACCAGTGGTCGTGCAACGAATCCTCGAAGATGCGGTCCACGTTCTGGCCGGTGTCGTCCGCGATCAAGCCGAGCACCACATCCCGGGTCAGTCGCAGATCGTCAGCCTGCACTTCGACTTCGACCGCCGACCCACCGATGCCGGCGGAGCCCTGGTGCATGAGGATGCGCGCGTGCGGGAGCGCATACCGCTTGCCCTTCGTTCCGGACGAGAGCAGGAACTGTCCCGCGCTGCACGCCAGGCCGAGCGCCACGGTGTTGACGTCGCACGGGATCAGGCGCATCACATCGCGGATCGCGAGCATCGACCGCACGGAGCCGCCGGGCGAGTGGATCCACAGGGCGATGTCGGACTTCGCGTCCTCAGCCGCCAGGGTCAGCAGCTGCGAGATGAGGAGGGTGCCGTTGTCGTCATTCAGTACACCATCGAGCACGAGGATGCGGCGGAACAGCAACTGTTGTCGCATCCGGTCGTCGAACTGGGGTCGTTTCTCTTCGTCGGTCATGGCACGAGCCTGCACCTCACCGGCGGCCGGGTGGCGGAAGTCTGCCGTCAGCAGATTCGCCCACAGCAGAGAGGCAACCCAGCAGGGCGCTGAAGCCCTGCCGCTAGGCGCAGGTGCCGTCCGGTTGGAACGTCTGGCCGGACAAGGTGACCTGCGTGCCCGCGAAGGTCAGGGACAGCCCCGACGGAGCCACCCGAACTCCCGTCAGCTTGGTGTCCTTCGGCACATACTTCGCGAGGCATACAGCGGGCTTCTCAGCCATCAGCTCTCCCACCACAGTCGGTTGCTCGGCCGCGGTGGCGCCGGCCGTCACGGCCGCGGTCTTCGGCGTGAACACGACGCTGGCGCCGCTCACAGACGGCACGGCGGTCACCGAATACGTGATCGAGTGGCCGGCGACCGTTTGCGTTCCGGTGAACGTCACGGTGCCGTCGCCCAGCTTGGGCCGACTCACACCGGGATACGGGATCACGGCCGCGAGCGACTCCGGACCGAACGTGACTGTTCCGTCGAGGCGCTGAACCGGCTTGCCGAGGTCGGTTGAGACACCCGACGCCCGCAGATCCAGCGCGGACGTGGCCCCTCCGGCCGTCAGCTTCGGGATGCTCACCCGAACGTCGTCGAACGACCCGCTCAGGTATTGCGCGACCACCGACCCGCCACCGATCGTCACTTTCACGTTTCCGGCGGCCCCGTCAGGCAGCTTCGTCTGGACTTGTTGCGCCGCCACGCTCTCTGCCGCCCCGCGCAGTCCGCTGTCGGTCAGGAAGTAGACGATGGCGAGCAGGATCGCGAGGACCCCCACGATCCAGGCGGCGATCGCCCAGCCTCTCCCCCGCCGCTTCGGCTTCTGTCGCTCGTAATTCGTCTCGAACAGCGACGCGAAAGCATCGTTCGACTGGCTCATCCCACACCCCTGATCCGTCGGCCGCGCTACCGGATGCGCGACGCCCCTGAGAGCAGCCTAACGGGCTCTTTATCCAATGCTCGGCTGCGCTGGCGAACCAGGACCCGTCGACGTAGCTTCACCGCCCGAATACGACATGTTCAACACCCAAGCGCCAAAGCTCCCGGGATACGTCCGACATTCCCCTAGTCACCTCCCAGGCCGTGTGCGTACGCTCCAAAGTCCGTCACTCTGTCGGAACAACTGGATGGGAGCCCATGACGAATCGGTCGCATCGCGCGCTCAGCGCCGCGTGGTTTCCGCTACGCGTCGGGATGTTCGCCCGTCGGCGCCTCGAACGTCTCGGCCAGCAGGATTCGCTCGGTGGCGCATCCGGGTCGCGGTTCGATGCTTCGCGCGAATCCGAGACTCCCGAGACTTACACGCCGACCGTGCAGGCCATCCAGGCGCACGCCAACGCGTATGCCCGGCGCGAAGAGCAGCGATTCTTCGCCCAGATCAACCGTGAGCTGACCGAGTACCGTGTGCTCACCAAGGCGCTCGACGCCGACCTCGCCGCGTATGAGAACAAGCTCGACGACGTGGGGCCGATCGATACCGCGACGATCGCCAACGGGCAGGGTCCGCCGTTCGAGGAACTCCGCCGGCTGGAGCGCCGCCTGAAACGCGGCCACCGCAGAATCGACGAACTGTCGGCACTCATCCACACCCGGTTCACCGCCGCGAAGCTGCGGGCGAGCCGCTACTACGATCACTCGGACGAGAAGATCGCCATCTACTGGGGCGCCTTTCGGCGAGGAAGCGCCGCCGACCGCCTCGATCAGCGTGCGCCGGCTCTGCGTCGCGCCGAGTGGCTGACGAACCAGGAGAACACGAAACTTCTCGAACTCTGGCAAGGGAGAACCGATGCCCAAGCGTGACCGGCCGCTGGCCGACTACAAAGTGTCCAAGACCCGCCACCTGCGGAGACGCCTGCTTCGGCAGTTCAAGCGCATGCGCGCCGCCGTCGATGTGGAGACCCTCGAGGTTTTCGAGCACGAACTGGCGGCCTACGAACGTGCCGGCGTTGCCGACATCGACCGCCAGCGCACCAGGAACGTCGCCATCGCCGCAGCCCGCGTCGCCAAGGCGCAGACCCGGGAGGAGCTCATCCGCAACGCCCTGCTCCGCTCCGAGATCGAGATCCGCCGCGCGGAGATCGCTGCCGAGCGAACCGACGCCAAGCTGCTCGGACAAGATCCGCAGCTCCACAACTACGCGTGACCAGGGAGGGGAACTGACATGGCCAGAGACATCGTTCTGAAGCCGCCGCGCATCCGATCGCAGGTCGGCCACATCTCGCCGTTCGCGCACGTGCTCGTCTATCTGCTGCTGGCGGGCATGATCACCGTCGACTACATCCTGCTCTCGCAGGCGCTCACACTGCTGCTGCGCAACGACAGCCAGTACGGCTCGATCGGCCTGCAGATGTACGTGATCACGCTCGGCATCTCGCTGGCCGTGGTGACGCTGCCGCACGTCGTCGCGATCCTGATGCGTCGCATCCAGGCCGGCGTCATGGAGCGCCGCTGGTCGATCGCCGCCATCGGACTCATCGTGATCTGGGTCGCGCTTCTCACCGCCATCACCATCGCCCGGATCAAGGCCGGCATCGACACCCAGAACGCGGGCGGCCTGACCGGTCTCGCCGGCGCCTCAACGACCACGGCCGCTCCGGCCGGATTCTCGTGGACGGCGCCCGACACGATCATGGCATTCCTGATGCTCGGCGTGCTCACCACATCCGGGTTCATCAGCTTCATCGTCGCCTGGCTCACCACCCGGCCGCTGCTCAGCGCTGCCGAGAAGGCGCACGCGCACGTGGAGAAGCTGCGCGTGCACCGGGACATGCTGCTCGGCGAGGCGGTCGCCGCGCGCGAGGCGACCCAGCAGGCGATGCGCCTCGACCACGAGGATGCGGTGCGTTACACGGGCGCGCGCATCACGTTCGCCTCGCGCGTCGACCTGCTCCGCGCCCAGCTCGCCACGAAGCTCGCCCAGCGCGAGCGCGACCCCGAGAGCACGAGTCAGATCATTCGCGAGCTGAAGGCCCGCCATGTTGCCGAACCCCGCGAGATCACTCCCGCCATCCCGCCAGCGATCCAGGCTCCGGTCTCGGCTCCCATCCAGGCTCCCGTCCAGGCTCCCGTCGCCGCCCCCGAGAGGACCAACCCGTGACCATTCGCCTCGCCCGCGCCGGCCTTGCCGTCGCCGCCGTCGTGTCTCTCGCTGCCTGCCTCACCGCCTGCGCCTCGGCCACAGCGGCAGGCGCATCCTGTGACCAGTCCGCCAAGCGCAACCTGGGCGTGGTCGCGGGCAGTACCGCCAACGCTCCGACCGCGTCGCTCGCCGCTTCCGCTGTCGCCCAGCTCACCGCTGTCGGTAAGAGCAACGGCAGCGTGACGGTGGTCGTACCGTCGGGTAAGCCTCAGGTCATGGGCACCACCGATATCGGTTCCACGGCTCAGGATGCGGTGGTCTGCCAGAGCGATCAGCGCAACAAGCTCGCCCAGATCACCGCCTACATCAATGCCCTCAAGGCTTCCTCGCCCGAGGTCGACTTCCTCGGCTCCCTCGACCAGGCCGCCCGCAACCTCGGCAGCAACCCGATGGGCGTTCTCGTCGTGGGCAGCGGCCTGCAGACCACCGACCCGCTGAACTTCGCCGCGAGCGGTGTGCTCTATGCCGATCCCGCGCAGGTGGTGAGCGATCTGCGATCGCGCGGCCTGCTGCCGACCGATCTCAAGGGCGTCACCGTCTATTGGTCGGGGATGGGGGATGTCGCCGGCTCGCAGACCGCGCTGACCATCCCGGCGCGCAGCAACCTCGCGGCGATCTGGACGGCCATCGTCAAGGCGGCCGGCGGAACGCTGTCCTTGCTGCCCGAACCGGCTTCTGGTGCCGCGGCATCCGGTCTCCCGGCTGTCACGGCCGTGCCGGTCGAGGCGGTGCAAACCAAGACGGACTGGACGCATCCCATCGTCATCCGCAACAGTGACCTGCTCTTCACGAAGGACACCGCCACCTTCTCGAACCCGGCCGCCGCCTCAGCGGTGCTGCAGCAGCTCGTTCCGTCGATCAAGCAGAACGGCCAGACCGTAACGATCACGGGAACCGCATCGAAGGATCAGGCGACGAACAACGCCGCCGACACGGCCCTCTCGCTGAAGCGCGCCGACGCTGTGAAGACGGCGCTGGTCGGGCTGGGCGTTCCGGCGTCGCTGCTGTCGACCGCTGGTGTCGGCTACCAGTGGTGCGGCTGGAAGAGCGAGACGGATGCGAGTGGCGCATACTCCGACGCGCTCGCCGAGCAGAACCGCTCCGTGATCCTCACGTCGGCCGGTGTGGGGCTCTGCGGGTAGCGGTTCTTCACCGGCGCGTCAGGATTCGAGTGCGGCCTTGAGCGCCGGCAGTTGCGCGACCTCGGATTCCATGGTCTTCGCGATCATTGAACCCATGAGCTTCATGAGACCTTTGGGTTCGAGGTCGAGCACGAAGTGGACGGTCGTTCCCTCGCCGTCGCCCGCGCTCGTGAGCGTGTAGACACCGGTTGGACGCGCCGGGCCGGCGACGACACGGAAGCGCAGTTCTTTGCCGGGAATAGCCTGGGTGATCTCGTAGTCGCCGTCGATCCGGCGCCCTCCGGGACCCGTCAGCACCTGGCGGTACACGGCGCCGACCGCGCCGGCCGGACCACTCTTGAGCTCGATGCTGACCACTCCCGCGCGCCACGCCTTGTTGTTGAGCCCGTCCGCGAGGTAGGCATAGACCTCTTTCGCCGGTCGCTCGATCGTGACGCTGTTCTCTGCGTGTGCCATGACACTCCTCGGTTGGTGCCTATTCTGCTGGATTCCCGAGCGCCAGTGGTGCTCCCCGGCCCCACTACTGTCATAACTATGCGCCTCGGAGTTCTCGACGTCGGTTCGAACACCATCCATCTCCTCGTCGTCGACGCCCATCCCGGCGCTCGCCCGATCCCCGCCGCCACGCACAAGTCGGTGCTGCGGCTCATGCGCTACATCACCCCGGATGGCTCGATCAGCGACCAGGGCACGGCCGCCATCCTCGCGGCAATTTCGTCAGCGATGCGGGTGGCCGAGTCGGAGGGCATCGACGAACTGCTGCCGTTCGCGACGTCCGCCATCCGCGAGGCGACGAACGGGGCCGACGTGCTTTCGCGCATCCTGCACGAGACCGGCGTCGACCTGCAAGTTCTTTCGGGCGAGGACGAGGCCAAACTGACTTTCCTCGCCGTGCGCCGCTGGTCGGGTTGGTCGGCGGGAAGCATCCTGTTGCTGGACATCGGCGGCGGCTCGCTCGAGATCGCATCCGGAGCCGACGAGTACCCCGAGATCGCCGTCTCCGTTCCGCTTGGTGCCGGCCGCAGCACGATCGGCTTTCTGCACAACGACCCGCCGCTCGACGACCAGGTCGATGCCCTCCGCGGCCACGCCCGAAGCCTGCTCGAGGATGCGGTAGCCGCCTTCACGAACCGCTCCCCCAACGAGCACGTGATCGGCACTTCGAAGACGATCCGTTCCCTCGCCCGGCTGGCCGGATCCACGGCTCCCGGCCCCGGCGGAACCGAGCGCAGCCTGCTGCGCCGGTCGGGCCTCTCCGACTGGGTCCCGCGCCTCGCCCAGCTGCCGGCGGATGCGCGCACCGCACTCCCCGGTATCACCGCCGACCGCACGTTCCAGATCGTCGCGGGCGGAGTCGTGCTGCGGGAAGCCATGCGCGCCTTCGGCGCGGACGAACTGGAAGTGTGCCCGTGGGCGCTGCGCGAAGGGATCATCCTGCGGTATCTGGACCACTTGGATTAGGTGGGCCCGCAGACGATCTCGTCTTGATCGGGGCCCTCTTGGCGGCGCTCGGTTTGTTGATCCTGGGCTTATCCTAGCTAGCATTCGCGAGTGACTCGGTGAACTCATCAATCGCCGCGAACACCGGGCTCGGCTCCTCAATCCAAGGCAAATGCCCAGCCTCCGCCACGGTCACGAACCGCGCCCCCGGGATTGCCGCCGCGAACGCGCGCCCGAACTCCACCGAGAACACGCCATCCGACTCGCCCCAGATCACCAGGGTCGGCACGTCGATCGCGGAGAGGCGGCCGAGCAGCGTCGGGTCGTGCATGTATGGGTCGCCGGCGTAGGCATCCAGAGCCGCTGCGTTGCCGGCCAGGATGGCCAGAGCCTCAGGGGTGGGCGCGGGACGCGGGGGCAGCTTTGAGGCGTCGTGGAAGCTGACGGCGGCGAGTTCTTGGGGGGTCATGCCGGAGACGTTCGTGATCGGCTCGCCCGCCACATCCACTCCCCCGGAGTTGATCAGGATCAGGCCCGCGATGCGGTGGGCGGTGTCACGCAGGGCGAGCTCCGCGCCGATCCAACCGCCGATAGACGAGCCGACCACGACGAGGTTCGTGAGGTTCTCGCGTTCGAGGAAGGCCGAGTAGTAGTCGGCGAGGGCGGCGACACTGTCGAGTTCGGCGGGCCGCTCGGTGCCGTTCCAGCCCGGGTGCGTCGGAGCGACGAGGGCGGAGGACTCGGCGAGGTGTGCGCCGAGAGCAATGACGGTGGCCGGGCCGCCGCCGCCGTGAAGCAGAAGAGAAGTGTGTGAAGTCATGACCCCATCGTAAATCAACATATTTATATAAACAAGCTGATACGATGAGGTTATGTCAACGGAGTTGTCTGAGATCGGGCGTGCGCTCAAGCGCGCGCAATACCGGCACCACCTCGCCCTCGACCGTGCGCTCAACGCGATCGGAGCATCCATCGTGCAGTGGGATGCCCTGCGCGCGATCAGCGAAGCACCCGACTCGTCGGCGCACGAGCTCGCGATCGCCACGTTCCAGAGCGATCAGGCGTTCGGCACCCTCGCCAACCGGCTGGTCGACAAAGGGCTCATCACCCGCGCATCCGGGTCGGGTCGCCGCATCGAACACCGCCTGACCAACGCGGGCGAGCGGATGCTGGCCTCGGGACGCGAGATCGCCCACGAGGTGTTCACACGATCGTTCGCCCCGCTCACCGACAGCGAGCGCGAGACCCTGTTCGAGCTACTGGGCCGAGTCGGACGCGGCTGAGTCGGACGCGACTGAGTCGGAGGCGACTGGGTTGCGGTCGGCGACGCGTCGACCGTTCCCGAAGACACGTCGCGCCAAGATGTTCCAGAGCCCGGCGAAAAGCAGCGCGCCGGCGACTCCGTTCAGGATGCCGCCGACCACGTCGACCGGGTAGTGCAGACCAACATACAACCGCGACCATCCCACCACGACGACGAGCACCGCAGTCGCGACGATCAGCCAGACACGCACAGTACGGCGCGAATACGCCATGGCCACCGCGACACCCAGGCTCGCGACGAAGACCACGTGGCCGCTCGGGAAGCTGAGGGTGGCCGGCGTCAGGTGAAGGAGGTGCTCGAGACTCCCTGTGCCCGGGCGCACCTGGGCGACGACCTGCTTCACCACGAGGGTCGTGATCCAGCCGAGGCCGGCCGCGAGGCACGCGCCGAGTGCGATCCACCAGGTTCGGGTGAGACCCACGATGACGAACACGATAGCCACGATGACCACCACGACCAGGGGGTGATCGATCAGATCGAGGGCGCGAGCGACGGAATCGAGGAAGGAGCTGTGCATCCGGTTGAGCGCCACATCCAGCGAAAGCTGCCCAGCGAACAGCCCCGCTTTGGCGAGAAAACCGAGCACGAAGGTCAGCACAAAGAGGACGATGGACCAGACGAGCCACCCGCGGGGCACAATCAGAGAAGCTTTCGCAATACGCACGGAACGATCGAAGCGGACTTTCCTGCGAAGACGCCCAGGTTGGAGGGCGCTGGGCTGTGAGTTCCCTCACCGCGGCCGAGTGGAGCAGACTGTCAGGGTGACGAATTCTTCTGCGCGCACCCTCATCCTTCTACGGCACGCCAAGTCCGACTGGTCGGGCGGCGAGGCCGACATCGACCGGCCGCTGGCCGAGCGAGGGCTACGCCAGGCTCCGGATGCGGGAGGCTGGCTGGGCATGAACGTCGAACACATCCAGCTCGCCCTGGTGTCGCCGGCCGAGCGCGCCCGCGTCACCTGGGAACTCGCATCGTCAGAACTCGAGGATCTGCCGGAGGTGCGAGTCGAGGAGCGGGTGTATGCCGCATCCGCCGGCCAGTTGCTCGAAGTCGTGCGCGAACTGCCCGATGAACTCGACACGGTCGTGCTGGTCGGACACAATCCCGGGATGGAGGATCTCGCATCCGTTCTCGCCGGCCGGCCCATTCTGCTGCGCACCGCGGGAATCGCCGTCATCGGGGTCACCGGATCGTGGTCGGAACTCGACACTTCGACCGCTGTGCTTGAGGTATCCGGACGGTCGAACGGAACCGAGCTCGTCTGAAGGCGCGCTCTGCCACGAGACGGGGCCCGACCCGCAAGTCGGACCCCGCCCGGTGAGGAACCTTCGGCGGTTAGTTGCCCGCGAGGATGCCCGACTGGAGCTGCTCGGCGAGCTTCTGGACCGACGAACCGTATCCGCCGCCCAGCGCCTTGGTGGCGAGCTTCTGCAGATCAGGGCCCTGCTCGGCCTGCGGCGCCTTGGTGAGCGACGTCAGGTCGTGCTGAACAGACCGCGGCAGCGAGCCGAGGTGGACGTGATCGTGATCGCTCGTCAGCTTGGTGGCGATGCCCTGAACGGTCGAACCGTATCCGCCGCTCACTGCTGTCGACACGATCTTCTGCGCGTCGGCTGTGCGGTCGGCGACGGTGGCGTTCGACAGGGCGGTCAGGTCGCTCTGCAGGGTAGCCGGCAGCAGCGAGAAGAGCGCCGGGTCGGCCGTCAGCTTCTTGGCGAGCTCCTGAGCTTTGGCTCCGTCGAGGTGACCGGAAAGCGACCAGTCGGTGCTTCCGGATGCGTGAGCACCGTGCGTGCTCGCGGCGGCCGTCGCGGTGGTCGTCGCCGAGCCCGAACCGGAACCGGACGTGCCGCCGTCGGGGGAAGCCGCGAAGGCTCCCTGCGCTCCGATTCCGACCAGAGCGGTGGCCGCAACGACAGACGCTGCACCCAACGCGAAACGCTTGGGCAGCGAAACGGTGTGCTTGTCGGAGGTGTTCTTGCTGTAATTCACTATGGGATCCTTTCCGTTGCCCGCAGCCGATCCGACGGGCGTCGGACGGTCTCGCCACGGGCATCCGCCGACAGTACAGAGCCCGTCTGGGCCTCCCGTCAGTACCCTCTTCGAAAGCGCGAAGGGCACTAGAACCTCGCCGGATGCGCCTGTAAGGTGGGTCGGCGCTGGTCGCAGTGACCACGGAGCCGGTACACATTCGAGGGATTCGGGCCTACGGTGGAATCCGAGATTCTGTGTGCGTGTCGCGGGAAACTGCGGGAAAGGAGAACGAGGCAGACGTGGCGCTGGACATCCCCGCTCTCCCCCTGATCACCGCGCGCTTCGACGGCGACTCCGGAGAGCTCATCATCGACGGCATTCAAGAGTCGATCACGGCCGAGAACACCGAGCAGCTGCGCGAGCGGATCCTGACACGTGTCAGCGAAGTTGCCAGCGAACTCGGACGCCCTGTTCAGGTGATCACGGAAGACGAGGAAGGCCAGTGGCTGCTCGCCGTGCATCCGGATGGCGAGGTCGGCGAAGAGGAACGACTCGACAGCGAGACGATGTCGGCCAAGGATGAGCACCACGCTCCGCACGCACCGCACGCACCGCACGCTCCGCACGCACACGAAGCGGGGGCGGCTGTGGCGGGGCCGGTGGATGAGGATGCGCGAGCGGATGAACTCGAAGGCGTCGACGACGTCGCAGACGAGAATCCGACGACCCTCTGGTATCTCGGACAGGAGACGGGACCGCATCCGGTTTCGGCGAGCGATGTCGTGGCGGAGCCGATCCCCGAGCCGGAACCC